>NZ_CP066356.1:7542737-7857284 GCF_023278185.1 Bradyrhizobium elkanii USDA 76
CACCAAGGTCCCCAGCGACGAGTATGTTTTTCGCTCCGCGCCGTTGCGCAATGTCGCATTGCGTCCTCCCTACTTCCATTCGGGCCAAGTTTGGAGCCTCAAGCAAGCTGTTGGCGTGATGAGTGAAATACAACTCGGCGCGAAGCTCAACGATAGAGAAACAGACGACATCGTCGCGTTTCTAAATTCACTTACCGGGCAGTTGCCTAAGATCGATTATCCGATATTACCCGCGCGCACCGACACAACGCCAAAGCCCTCTATGGAACAATAGGGCAAATAGGCTGTCGGCTTACAGAGCCAGGCTCGTCAAACTTGCCAAGGGAGGAAGGTGCGGGCACCCAAGCTTCCCGCAGCGACGTCAAAGAGCACCGTGTCGAGCCGGAGCTCACAATCAAACGAATTCGGCGCTGAGTTCTTCCGGCTTGCCTGAGCGCCCCCGGCTTCTCGACTCTCATTTGGAGCGAGGACCGGGCGCGACGTCGCGGGGTTCGCAGCCGACCGCCGCGCGCAGCGTTCGCGCCCTGATTTGCGGCGAATTGATGAGGCCGTTGTAGGCATCAGCAGCTGCGTGCGCCGATCAGGATGGAGGTACGCATGACAGCATGTGCGAGAGACCTCGTAGTAGATCGCAACGAGCGTTTCTCAATTTCGAGAACGCGATCGTGGCGCCCCACGCATCGAGGCCTGGATCCTCGATGGATGGTCAGCCATCATGGCCTGATTTGCTCTTCGGCAGTTCAATCGAGCCCGTGTTCCAGTTTGGCGCTGTTTGCTCGAGAATGTTACGGACCAAGAACTCCAGGAGTTTGAGCTGGGCATAACTGCCCGGCGTTCCGTGGTCTGCGCCTGGCACATACAGCATGTCGAAGTATTTTCCCGCCTTGATAAGCCGATCGGCAAGCTGGAACGTGGCGGAAGGATCGACGTTGCGGTCCATTTCGCCGACTATGAGAAGCAATCTACCTTGCAGTTTGGCGGCATTGTCGATGGCGGAGGATTGCGAATATTCGATGCCGACGGGCCACCCCATCCACTGTTCGTTCCACCAGATCTTGTCCAGCCGGTTGTCGTAGCAGCCACTGTTCGCGACCGCGACCTTATAGAAATCGGGATGGAAAAGTAACGCGCTCACCGCGTTTTGCCCACCGGCGGAAGCGCCAAAAATGCCGACGTTGGATATATCATACCAGGAATACTTCGCACTCGCCGCCTTGTGCCATAGGATCCGGTCCGCAAAGCCAGCGTCCTTCAGATTTTTCCAGGCAACGTCGTGGAACGCGCGCGAGCGATGGTTGGTACCCATTCCATCAATCTGAACAACGATAAAGCCGAGTTGTGTGAGCGGCTCGATTGAAGCTGAGAAGGACTTGGGAACGAAGGAACCGGTGGGGCCTGCATAGATGTGCTCCACCACCGGATATCTCTTGCGCTGATCGAAATTGGTCGGCAAGTGAATAACGCCCCATATGTCCGTCTTGCCGTCGCGTCCCTTGGCGTTGAAGCTGAGCGGCGGCTGCCAGCCAGCGGCTATGAGCTCGGAGATCTCCGCGCTCTCAACCTGCATCCGTTCGGCATTATCACTGGCGCGATACAGCACCATGCGAGGCGGAACGCCGATGCGTGACCACAGGTCGACATAGTAGCGACCGCTAGGCGAGAACTCGATGTGATGATTGGCTGGCTCGGGCGTCAGCGGCGTGAGTCCTTTTCCATCAAAGCCAATGCGATAGGCATGGACGAAATAGGGATCCTCATCAGGGTTCATTCCGCTGGCGCCAAACCAAATCTCACGCTTCACTGGATCGACACAATACACCGCACGGACCACCCAATCTCCTTTGGTGATCTGGTTCTTGAGCTCGCCTGTTCGGCCGTCGAACAAATAGAGGTGCTCGTAACCATCGCGCTCCGAGGCCCAGATGATCTCCTTTCCATCATCGACGTCATAGCGAAACGTTTTTCCACTATTCAGCTGCTTCATCACCAGTGCCTGGTAGTCGACGAAGGTCTTGCTTGCCTCATCAATCAACGCGCGCGCTTTGCCCGTGGCGGCGTCGACCTCCACCAGGCGATAGAGCTGATGGCCACGCTGATTGTATTCGAAGGTAAAGCCCCGTCCGTCCTTCCACCATCGGATCGCCGAAAGACCGTAAGGATTCTGAAACGCGGCATTATCGATTGTGACCGCGCGTCGGCTGCTGACATCAAACAGCACGGGTTGGAGCAATGCCAAGGCATCACCGGGTTTTGGATACACCATGGTCAGATGTCTGGGTTGACGCTGGTGCGCCGGCGACGATTCGAGGTAATGGACTTCCCGTTGTTGGGCTGGACGGATTCGGTAGACGGCCAGGTGAGTTGAGGCTGGAGACCATCTTAGTGTCGAGAGAGCATAATAGTCACTCTCAGCTCCGTCCCAGGTCGACTGGATGTCCTGCAAACCGTCTTGGCTGCGCAGGAAGAGATTGTAGTTTCGAATATAGGCCAGCCATTTGCCATCAGGTGATGCGCTTGTCTTGTTTGGATCGTTCTCTGCCGGTGGCGTGTCGTCGTAGGGGCTCTGCTGATTGGCGCCCGAGTGCATTGCATTGCCGGTGCAGGCATAGCTTGCAAGCTCGCAGCTCCAATGCGTATGCTCGAGGTCGAAGCTCATCCTGCCACCCTTGTCGGTCAGCTCGAAATGGTCGAAGGGAAGATTCTCGGGCTGATAGTTCTTGTGGCTCGCTCTGTTCAGAGCAGCCGCGAGTCCGGCTTGATCAAAAGCGGGCTCCTTTACGCCTTTTTCGGCATCAACCAGGATAAACTGGTGCTTGCCATGGGTCGTCCGCCGATAGATGAACGCCTCGCGCTCGCCGAGCCAAAACGGCACGTCGGGGACATTGACGGTAAGCCGGCCATATCGGTCTGCGGTCGTCAGTGCACGCTCGTAATCCGACCGCGCGAGGGGCGCATTCACGACATCCTCCGCCGCGTGCGCCTGCGCTGCTTTGCAAGCCAACAGCGCAAGCATTAAGGCAACCAATCTGTACATTATGATTCGCGTCCCCTCTTAGTGCGCGGACCCCGATGCGAGGTCACTTCGCGATTGATGCGCGGCTCTTCGGTGCGGCTGGCCTTCTTGCTACTTTAGGCGACATGCCCCTTCGGCTCAGCCTCGGGTGGATTCGTACCTGACGAACATTCGGCTCGGCGGCTCGCCAGCAGCCGCAAGTGCCGCCAACAATCCTCACACAGCAACATGAGCAAACGCCGCGCGCCATTTTGCAACGAGCGCTGCAGCGCCGACATTGTCGCATTACTTCCGTGCTCCTTATGCTGAGCAGAATCTATGCCAACTGATGTATATCGCTGCGGCTTCCTCTGCGCACAAGTTTGCCGATTATGCCGAAACGAGGTGGGCGTTTGAGGCCAAACAAAACACGCATGCTGCGCGTGGTCACCTGTGGCGAATGACTCCAAGGAACGCCATTTTGTGGGGAGCTATTTGTCCCGCCTCGGCAACCACTCGAATAAGTAGCCCCTGGGACTTCGGGCAACACGGACCGCACCGGGCTATAGATCGACGCGGGGTCAATGCGACGAAAACTCACGCGATGAGCCGTGGAGACATTCGCGGCAATCCATCGCAGATCATCCTCGACACCTTGGCCGCCGGTCGCCAACGAAATGAACGCGCTGAGAGCTTCTGGCATGTGGTGATATCGTAGTATATATTGCAGGCTTTCGAGGCGAATTCTGACGAACTAACGCGCGCACTTGGAACAGCCCGAAGCAAATCGGGCGCTTATCGGCGTCAAGCGTGAGGACTTTTCTGAACGCCTCTAACCGTGCCGCTGCTCGCGCGGCCAGTCCGCCAGCGAGTACCGCATGTCAAAATGAATGTGCCGTACGACCTAACAACGCGACGCTCGCCGCTTCCTCCACAAGCGCCGGTGTGGCCGTAATTCATTAGATATCCGAGCGGCTCTGCCTCGCCAGATCGCGTGCTCCCATCTCAACGGCTATCGAGACCAGGCGGTAGGTGTCGCCGATCAGATGGATCATTTCACCTCCGCTGACACTTCGTTGACTATCGCGGCGGCCCGCCGCAATTGACGGGCTTCCAACGATCAACTCAGTGGCGGCATCAGTACAGATGACCCTAATGGGTGTCGTCGGGTCCGCCTCCAGGACTGCGATGTCGCACACTCGATACGGTGACTGCGGAGCGCGAATGCGAAGTCGGGCGATAGTCATGGCTTCTTTCGTTCTCCTATGCGTCCGCAGCAGGACGCGAGAGCGGTCCAGGCAGCGGGCGCACGCGATTGTTCGCAGGCGAAACCACCTGCGTGCTGGTGATGAGATCAGGAGATTATTCGTGAGTTCGCGCGTGAGGCGTCGTCCTGAGGGTCGCAAGGGAGATCGCGCTAGGGGGTGGACGAGAGCTAGATCGTGATGCTGATAAGCTCAGGGTAAGGCGGATTTTCGAATGTCCTCCAAGAGATCTTGCTAAATGGTCCAATGCAGCCGAAGAGCGCCCCTTTTGTCGACGCAGATCCGACGGACGACAGATTGTAGCGACGCCTCCAACATCGTTCTCGATGCAAGAGCCGACGGCATCATCTTCAGGTATCTATCTCATGCGTCCTGCGTGGCCGATTGGCGACGCAAACGTCCGAAACCGGACGAGACGATGAGGCCATTCCACACGCTGGGTGGGACATATAAGAGTTTCACATGAGCCAAGCGGGCCGTGCGCCATTTTTTCGAACCGGCACGCAGATTGCTGGGTGAGCAGCAAGGAGCTACCGCGACGAAAGCAGTCGTGGCGATCCATCTTCAGGGCCCCAATAAGGTTTATCCGGTTGATCCTATTCGATCTGGCTTTGATGCTGCTTGCGCCTGACGTTGCGGAAGCCATGAATGAGGGCACCGGCGCACACTTCATATTGGTCACCAAAGCTCTGGCGACTTTCAAGCCGATTGCTGGCCCCGAGGCGGCATCAAGCTCTGGCGGTAGCCGACACCTCTACAGCCAAACGACGCAAGCCTTGCCAGTTCAGCCAGCGGACAATCGGCGTCCAGCCAAGCCGCCTGAGGATTCCGCGGTATTGGATTCCCGCCTTGCGTGTGTGATTGGTATGCGCGCCCGGCAGCGTTCGATTGCCACGATCCTCAATGGCGCGGAGACGCTCAAGATGCCGGCTGTCGTAACACCGTCGATCTGCAATGCTGCCCCCGCGCCTTTTGGCTTCCTCGGGGCGGCGACGCCGCGCTGGAGCCAAGCAGAATGGATTGTCGGCGGCATGGTGATCATCGCCTTTGCGGCCATTCTCCTCGTGATTTGATGGAAAGATACAGCATAGGCGCGGGCAGGTGAGAGAAGCAAGGCCGGGTTATATCGAAGTCGCCTTCAACGGTGCTCCCGCAGGCATCCCGCTGGATGCGCAATTCATCGTACCGGCCAAAGGTGTCACGGCGATTTTCGGTCCTCCGGGGTGCGGCAAGACCACACTCGCGCGTTGCATCGCCGGCATCCAGCCTCTACCGAGTGGATTCTGCGGCGTTGATGGTGAAATTTGGCAGAACGAGACGACGTTTCGACCGCCTCATCTGCGCCCTGTCGCATATGTATTTCAGCGACCCATTCTTTTTTCTCATTTGTCTGTCAAGCGCACCCTTCTGTACAATGCATCGAAATCGAGGGTGACACTGATCGACTTTGAAGGTGTGGTCAAGTTGCTCGACTTAGCGTCACTGCTTGACTGTTCTCCGTCACATCTTTCTGGCGCCGAGCGACAGCGAGTTGCCCTAGGCAGCGCGCTACTAGCCCAACCGCGGCTACTTTTGCTGGATGACCCGCTCATTGTGCTCGACCGTCCCGCCAAGCGCGAGATTCTGCCATTTATCGAGCGCATGCGTGAAGAGCTCAGGTTGCCGATGATCTATGTCTGCCATGACATGGCTGACATCGAGCGCTTTGCCGATCATCTCGTCATGATGAAAGATGGCATCGTGACTGCGGCCGGACCGCTTCAAGTCGTTCAGAGTCATCCAGCGCTTGCCGCGCGTGGCGAAGCGGCGGTTTGCGTTGATACCGTGGTCGGCGGCTACGACGGGCGCTATGGACTCATCATCGTCCGCCTCAGAGGCGCGCGTCTGCTAATACCTGGGCCGCCGCTCAGACCTGGCGCGCAGCTACGGCTGCGCATTGCAGCCGCCGATGTCAGCATCGTGCGCGAGGCTCCACGCGCAAGCTCCTTCCTGAATGTCTTTCCGGCACGCATCAAAGCCTCCCTTCCGTTCGACGAATCGGAGATCACGTTGGTTCTAGCGCTCGAAACTGGCCGTTCGGGCGTGCCGCTTTTGTCCCGCATCACACGCCGCTCCTATGATACGCTAGGGCTCAGCAACGGAATGGACGTATTCGCCGAGGTCGCGCGAGCCTTGCCGGTCTCAACCCCCGAGCGGTTGCTCATAACGCCTGCGATACCACTCGGAGATGCTCTACAGCGGCGCGCCGACACCCGAAACGAACAGAACTCGGATCACGGCCATGATCGACAATTTTGACAACGTCGATCTGACAGCTTTGGCGGCGATTCTCTACCAGCCAAAGGACGATGCCGATAGGCTGATTGCCGATTTCGTCCAGGATCTCGCGCGGCATGACGTACGCGTCGGCGGCATCGTCCAGCGACACTTTATAAATACAAACGGCACGCACGTTATGCTCGCCGTCGACGTTGCGACAGGGCGAGAGATCTCGATTTCCCAGCTACTCGGCAGCGGGGCAGCGTCCTGTACGCTCGATACAAACGGACTAGCTGAGGCCGCAGTTGTCGTTTCCCAAGCGCTTCGCGACAAAGTCGATCTCCTCGTGATCAGCAAATTCGCCAAACAAGAAGCGGTTGGCCGCGGCCTGCGAGCTGAATTTGTTGACGCGATCACTCGGGGTGTGCCGCTCCTGACAGCTGTTCCAAGAAATTCCCTTGTCGATTGGAGCGCTTTTACGGGTGATGGTGGCATGCTGCTCCCTTGCGATCGTCAAGCCGTAGAGGAATGGTGGCGCGACGTCGCCACGCGCCCGGCGCGACGCCGCGCTTTCAATCCCAGCTGGAGCTATTTGGGGACTATGATACCGGACAGCTTGATGACGGTTGCGAGAATAATGCCAAGGTCGGCTCCGGAATCGCCGGTTGCGCTCCTTCACGGCCTACAAAAACAACCCTAGCTTCGCAGCCGTTTCACACCGTGAGATATCCGGATGCTGTGCCGCCAGCGCCGAGGTCCATTCTCGGTAGGCAAGTAGCCGTTTCGACCAGCGGTTCAATCGCTGGTCGAGGAATCTGGCTGCGACTTTTTAACTGCGGTACCCCACTCGTGATATACGCACGCGCTCACCGACGGTTCCAAGCGATCGAGCATCGCGTTTCCACGCGGCGCAATGGAGGCGGATGTGAGAGCCATCGGACCTCACGATCAGATGCCTGCGCCCGGGCCGCTGACAATCCGATCTTGAGAACGGATGGCATATAGCTTGCTTCACCAGTGATGGCACAAACGCAAAGCAAACTTGTGAGGTCAGCATGCTCGGAATTGGAAGTCAGTTGCCGCCGTTCGAAATCACTGGCGTGAAGCCCGGCTTTCAGGCGCATGAAGAAGAAGGACACAGCGCGTTCGAGACGCTGACCGAAACGAGCTTCCCCGAAAAATGGAAGATCATCTTTTTCTATCCCAAAGATTTCACGTTCGTCTGTCCGACCGAGATCGCCGAGTTCGGCCGGCTATCCAAGGAATTCGCCGATCGCGATGCTGTCGTAATGGGTGGTTCGACTGACAATGAGTTCTGCAAGCTTGCCTGGCGGCGCTCGCATGCAGACCTGCACAATTTACCGATTTGGCAGTTTGCCGACACAAAAGGGACCTTAGTCGATGGCCTTGGCGTGCGTTCGCCCGAGGGCGTCGCCTATCGCTACACCTTTATCGTCGATCCCGAGAACACAATCCAACACATCTATGCGACCAATCTCAATGTCGGGCGTAGCCCCAAGGACACGCTCCGCGTTCTGGACGCGCTACAAACCGACGAACTTTGTCCCTGTAACCGCGAAGTCGGCGGCGAAACACTGAAGGTTGCGTGAGGCGGCATGTCGTCGATTGAGCAGTTGAATGAGACGATTCCCAATTTCGCCAAGGACGTCAGGCTTAACCTTGCGTCATTGCTGGCCGATGATACGCTGTCGCCGCAGCGACAATACGGCCTGCTGCTGGCGAGCGCCATTGCCACTCGCAATGCAGCCCTGATTACCGCGATTGAAGCGGCAGCCACCGCCGTGATGACGCCTGCGGCGATCGCCGCAGCGAAATCTGCAGCCTCTGTGATGGCGATGAACAACGTCTACTACCGATTCGTTCATCTCGTATCCAACCCGGAATACAAGACCATGCCGCCACGGCTGCGCATGAACGTGATCGGCAATCCCGGCGTGGATAAGTCCGATTTCGAGCTGTGGTCGCTAGCAGTCTCGGCCATAAACGGCTGCGGTGCCTGTGTCGACGCTCACGAGAAGACGCTGCGGGCTGAGGGCGTCAGTTCCGGAGTGATCCAGACTGCCGTGCGCTTTGCTGCGATTGTGCAATCAGTGGCGGTTGCGATCGAGGCCGCCGGCCCGGCTCCTTCCACGGCGATGGGCTAAATATCCTTTGCGCCGTCGAATCGACTCCGTTTGTGGCACCACTCAATGGTGCCACAACCAATCCTTCGCCGGTCCAGAGCGGGTGTAATATCCTCAAGCTGTGCCTCGCCGGGCGTCCCCCACGGCTGCGCGCCTCGTTCGAATCCACCTGCAGTGCAGATGAGCCAGAATGCCCGCAAAGGCGGTGAAATCCCCCGTCTCATGGCGATCACATCGCGGCCCTTTGTTGCACTTCACCCAAACTTGAACAGCACGCCGTAACCGCCGCGCGGATAACTCCACTTGATGTCACCGGTGGGTTCGGCGATCACACGGCAGGTGCCGCACTCAATGCAGCCGTCGACGGTTATCTCAACTTGGCCGTTGTCGTTGAGTTCGTAGCATCGCGCGGGACAGGCGCTCAAAAGCGCAAGTAGCTGTGGCGACGGCGTCGTGTGCGCGCGCACCGTGACGTGAGGGCGACCGACGTCGACAAGATAGCGGTTGTAGTACAGCTTGTCTTCGACGCGTACTGTAGGCTCGACATTCATGCTTTGATCTTCCATTGCTGGACTTCACACTGTTGCCGGTCAGCGCCAGGCCCGGGTAAAACGACACGCATCGCCGAACAGACCTGTCCATGACCGCGCCTTGACGAAGGATTTCAAGGTCGCCTTCTCCTTCTCAACCTTCGGCGTGCCATCGACACGTACAAAGTTCTGCAGCGCCTTGGAAATAAGCTGCGGATAGGTAAGGAAGAAGTTTTGCGAATGGGTGTGCATCAGCATCGGCATATCCTTGTACTTCTTTAGATCTTTGATGACAAAGGACTCGTCGAGCATCTTCTTGTAGAGCGACAGATTTGTCGCGGTCATCGGCTCGCGGCGCGATTTTACCTGGGCGATCGCTTCGGCCGCGATGCGGCCTGAAGTCATCGCAAGATTGGAACCTTCGCGATGAATGGCATTGTTGAGCTGTGCCGCGTCCCCGACCACCACCCAGCCCTCGCCGTAGAGCTGCGGGATTGCCTTGTAGCCGCCTTCAGGAATGAGATGCGCCGCGTATTCCTTGACTTCGGAACCTGCGATGAGCGGCGCCACGGACGGATGCTGCTTGAAATGATCGAGCATGCCGTAGGGCGTCTGGGCGGTGCGCTGGAAATCAGCGACGAGACAGCCGATGCCGAGCGAAATGCACTCCTTGTTGGCATAGATGAAAGCCATTCCGGTCATGCCGCGAGAAATGGTACCGGCCGCCTCGATCACAACGCCTTCGTCGCCCTTGAGATTGAAACGGGCCTCGATAGTCTCGCGAGGCAAAAAGTGCATTTCCTTCACCGCGAGTGCCACATTATCGGGTTTCGGCCGCGACCGCAGGCCCGCGCGCGTCCCGAGCAGGCCATTGACACCCTCGGCCAGCACGACGACGTCGGCGTGTATTTCGCCGTCGCGGCGATCAGTACGAACCCCGACGATCCTCTCGCGGTCGTCCCGTACGAGCTCGGTGACTGTCGTCTCGCACAGCACGGTCGCGCCGGCCTCCCGCACCTTCGAGGAGAACCATTTGTCAAACTGCGCGCGTATGATCGTGTATCTGTTCGGCCGCTCCTCGTTGAAGTCATCCGAGCGGTAGTGCATGCCAACATGCGAGCGATCGTCCATCATCCAGAACCGCTGTTCGACCAGATGGCGCTCGAGCGGCGCCTCCCCGCGAAACTCGGGGATCAGCTTTTCCATCATGTCGGCATAGAGAATTGCGCCCTGCACATTCTTCGATCCCGGATATTCGCCTCGCTCGAGCTGCAGCACCTTCATGCCGCGCTTGGCCATGGTCAACGCCGCTGCGTTTCCAGCCATACCGGCTCCGACCACGATCGCATCAAACCTCTCTTCGATCATCACGGCATCTCCTCTAGACCGCGAGCCGGGCGCGCGAATCCGGCAAAAGCCTGGCGCGAAATGCGGCCGTCAGCGACGGGAGCAACTGCATGGCGTCGCTGATGATCGCGACATGGGCGAAGTCGAAGATCGGCGCGTTTTTGTCGGTATTGATGGCGACGATCAGGTCCGCCCCCTCCACGCCGACCCTGTGCTGGATCGCGCCGGAAATGCCGGCCGCAATATAGAGCTTTGGCCGAATGGTCTTGCCGGTCTGGCCGATCTGCCGGTCAGACGTCACCCATCCCTTCTGCACCAGAGGACGCGAGCAGCCATACTCGGCGCCAAGCAGAGTTGCTAGCTCGCGCACCAGCCGAAAATTCTCGAGCGATCCCAGTCCTAGGCCGCCGGCGACGACAACATCGGCATAGGCTAGATTTGACGTTTCGGAATCCCGGTCGGGAATGAACGTCAGCACCTTCGTGACGATATCGTCTTCAACAAGGCCAAGCGGATGGATGATGATACGAGCGGCATCGCGTACGACGCGCTCCGGCATCGGCATGACGCGCGGGCGGACGGTTGCCATCTGTGGACGATAGTTCAAGGTATAAATCGTGCACAGCAGCGAGCCGCCAAAGGTCGGACGCGTCGCCGCAAGCGAACCGTCGGCGTCGACGTCGAGCGCAGTACAGTCGGCTGTGAGTCCCGTCGACAAGGTGGTCGCCACCGAACCTGCAAGATCGCGACCGAGTGTCGTCGCGCCTAACAACAGGATCTCAGGCTTGTAGGTGTTGACGAGTTCGGTTAGCGCTTTAGTGTATGATTCGTTGCGGTAATCCGACAATACATTGTCGCTCACGAGATAGGCCAGATCGGCGCCATAGCAAAATGACTCCAGCGCGGCGTTGCGCGTCGGCTGCCCCTCCGGACCGATAACGACCGCGGCGAGATTCACCTTCAGCCTGTCGGCAAGCCTGCGCCCCGCTCCCATGAGCTCCCAGGAAACCGGATGCACCTGGCCACGCTCCTGCTCGACAAAAACCCAGACATGCTTGTAGGCCTTGAAGTGCTCCGGAAGTTCCTTTTTGGCCGCCGCGCGGCCGGCCGCCGGCGCGGCCGTTTTGGTGACATTGCTCATGCTTTAAATTCCCCTCAAAATGCGCGCGCCCGCGCCACAGGATTGGTTTCTACTTCGGCTGGCTGGAGATCACTTTTGATCAGCAGATGGCTTGCTGCTCGTTGTTTCCGCTTGCTCGGCGCGGCCCGACCGCGCAACGAGAGGCGTCGCACGGGGTGAACGTATCTGGCTGGCCAAGTTCCGAGATGGCCCCAAGACAGGTTCATTGCGCGCTCTATTCGACAAGCGCCAGCAAGGCGGCCTGGCCACTGCGGTCACTCTAATTGACTCTCTCCATGGCTGATTACGCCGGTCCGCTTGCTGCGCAATAGCTGCACCTTGCTTTCGGCCTAGCGCTCCGCATCGGCCATGACGACTCGGTCGATGCCACCGCACTTTCATGCGATGAGTGCTCGGCCGCCAGCGCCGCCGACTCGCAGGGGAGGTTTGGCTCTTTTCCTGGCGCATGTTGCTATCGGCTCTGAGGTAGCTGTGGATCTGCGCGCAAGTGGGCACCCGCCTGATTTGGACGATGATATGCATACGTTTCCGAGGTGTGGCGCTGACGGGCGAGTTACCCATTGCCTCCCATCGCGGGCTCGATGGCAGTTTCAATTGCGTCAAAAGCAATTTGGGGTGCCACTGCGCGAGCGTGAACCACGAGATGATGCCGCACAACTCGGCCGGCAGTAGACGTAGCGTGAAAGGTCTTCCTTCAAATCTCATCTCGAACGGCTACCATTTGTCTGCATCGATGACCGGATCGACCCGACAACAGCAAGTGTCGTACCAGTTGCAAAACTCGGGGAAGATTAGGCGAACGCAATGACTTAGGGGACACTTGGAAGGGCTGCTAATCCCCAGGACACGACCACTCCGAACATGGGTCGGGAATACGACAGCGCCGCGCGAGCCATGGCTGCGGAGAGTCGATCCGGAAGAAGACGAAGGTTGCACGAGGGATCATCACCACGCCACACTTGGTGACAAACCTTGAAAGCGCGAGATCACTTCAGCTCGCTCAATGGGACAAAGGCCATCGGCTTGTCATGGTCTGCAACAGCATCCTTCAAAACCTTGAACACCCGCTGGTCGATTGGCGACGATGCCACGAAGTCGGCATAGGCCTGTTCCAGCATCGCTTTGCAACGAGCTCTGATATCCGGTTCTGCGGCACCAGCGAATTGCTCCTTGGCAAGATATTGTCCCATGCGCTTTAGGATGTGAAGGCGCGCGACATTGACGATTCCGGGGTCGTATTCGACGCCTAGCAGTGAAAAAAACTCTTCCGCGGACGAGGCTTTGTTGAGCCGATCCAGGATACCGGCTGATGGGTGCGAGTTACTCATCGAAAACTCCCTTTGAATTGGCACGTGGACGATCGGCGACAGCGCGGCACCGCCTGGTGATCCTGCTGCAGCCAACCTCGCGCGACCATGCTGAGGCAGGCCGTCGTGGCCGTCGATTAACGATGCCCGATACCGTCCTCGCGGCGCTTGGTTTTCGAATAGCCTGTCCAGATCTTGCTGGGTACGCCTCTTCAGGCCGGGTGGGGCGACAAGTATCCGCACACATCGCGCCAGATCGCTGCTACTGTTTCGCGCTCGACCGGCACCTTGTGCTTTATGGCATGCTTGCGGACTTGCGTCAGGATCTGTCTGGCTTGGTCGGCGCTGGCGACGAGCTGTAATTCATTGAGCAACGCGGTGATCGCCGACAGCCCGGAATGCTTACCGATCACAAAACTGTTGCGGCGCCCAAGCAGAACCGGATCAAGCGACTGGTAGGTACGTTGATCTTTTAAAAGGCCATCCACGTGAATGCCCGATTCATGCGTAAAAATATGCTCTCCGACGATGGCTTTGTTCAGAGGAATCGCACGTGCGGCTGCCGCTGCAACCACTGCGGCGACCTTCTCGAGTTCCGGAAGTATGATGCCGGTCTCGCGCCTGTAGAGCTGCTTGAGCGCGACCGCGACTTCCTCGAGCGGTGCATTTCCAGCCCGTTCGCCGAGGCCGATAACGGTTACCGAGGCGTGGCTCGCGCCGGCCTTGATGGCGGAGAGCGTGTTGGCGGTTGCGAGGCCGAGATCGTCGTGACCATGAAACTCAAGTTCGAGATCGGTGGTCGCCCGCAAATTTCCGACCAGAGCGGAGGTTGTGTCCGGGTCGAGCACACTGAGCGTATCGGCAATACGAAAGCGACGCGCTCCCGCCGATTTTGCCGCGGCTATCAGTCTGATGAGAAAGTCGATGTCGGCGCGGGAGGAGTCCTCGCCGCCGACGGCAACCTCAAGTCCCCGCTCACGTGCATAACCTACCACTCGCTTCACTTGTTCCAGCGCCAGGTCGCGACGACCGCCAAGCTTGGCCGCGATCTGGATATCGGAACTCGGGATCGACACATTGACCATGGACACCTTCGCTTCGATCGCCGCGTCGATGTCGGCTTCGCGCATCCGGCACCAGCCTATGGTGGTCAGCGGAAGCTCTGCTTCGACGATTGCGTGGATGGCGGTGATCTCCTCGTTGCCCATCGCGGGCGTTCCCGCCTCGATCTCCGTCACGCCGGCCCGCGCCAGCGCCTGCGCGATCGCCAGCTTTTCCTCTGTGGTGAACGCAACGCCAGGCGCCTGCTCGCCGTCGCGTAATGTCGTGTCGTTGAGCACGGTCGGCTTGGCGCTCGCCTGCTCGGGCCAAGCCGGCTTGGCGGTCTTGGTAGCGGCCATCACGAAAGGGCTCCTCATTGCTTTTGACCCACAGGCGCTTCAGCAACCCCCATGCCAGCCCGCCACGCTTTTTAACCCGTTGAAAACAATATGCTTACTTCAGCGGCTAGCTTGCCTTCGCTAATTGATTGTCGCAAACGCGACAGGCTTATGAAGCGGACGGCTCATCCTGCCACTCGCAACACCGAGCTCGAATGTTAACGCGATTGCGACACGCCGGCAGGCACGAATGTCGCGGAGTATTTGTGGCCCGCCCGCCTTAGACCCATGGTCGCGCGCGCATCGAAACGGCGTTAGGCCGCGCCCTCCAGTTCCTGCTGAACTCGCCAAAGCGCGCGCGGGTTCTAGCTGACTTGAGCGATCGAGCCTTGCAACGGCTTAAATGGGCCAGTCGACGCCGATGACCGGGCGAGCCGTCTGCAACAGAACGTCACGCCGACGTTCTGCCATCCGGCTCTCGCCGCTTTCTTCGCCGAAGCAGAGATTGAAATCGCTACATTGCGTGCAAACGGGCGTTGTACACATGACGAGGCCTTCATCCTCGCACAGCGAGCGGTAGAAGAAGCGCTTCCAGCGCATATTGTTGTTATTGCGCGCGGCGAGCGGCGCGAAGTGGCGACTTAGCAGCCGAGAGAGTTCGCCACGATTGCGTAATCCGAGATCTTCCCACAAGTGGTTTGGCTCTATGGCGCGGCGTGCGATCATCGCGGCCAGCCAACCCCCGATACGTCCTTCCGTTGAGCGTTGCTTGAGCAAGAGATCGCGCACCATTGCGATTTCGTCGTTCTCATCGCACTTGAAAGCCAGGAGCTGCTCCGACACCTTGACCCCGATCGATGGAAAATGGTGGTCCAGCAGGGCCGCCAGCTCGTGGCCGGACAGGCCGGCCTTCTCGGGAAGCGGGCCACCATCCATCGAGGCGGCCGCCAGAATTGACGCCAGGACATGGCAATCGAAATTGCTGTCGGTCGTAATGTCGGCCTCTTCGGGAGGCACACCAGTGAGCGCTCGATAGGTCGCAATTCCTCTTTGCACCTCGCTGCCCGCGTCGGCGCAAACAGCTGCAAACGGATGGAAGTTCGCTTTGGGCATGAATCTTTTACAGCGTCACGTTTGCCCCGTCCCATTCTAGCTGGCCGGGTGATCGTCAGAATGCCGGTCTCCCCGGATGGGGGGTGAGGGAGACCGGCATCCGTCGCGCGCCTTCACAAGGCCGCGACCCGCGACCTTACGAGGCCGCGAGCTCGGCGGCGGTCTTGCCGACGATGGATTCGTCGACGGGCTTCATTATGCCATGCTCCATCAGCATGTCCTCGAGCTCGTCCATGGAGATCGGGGTCGGAATGATGCCCTTGCCGCCATTGTTGTGAACCTTGGTCGCAAGATTGCGATAGTGATCGGCCTGCTTCGACTCGGGCGCATACTCCAGCACCGTCATGCGGCGCAACTCGGCATGTTGCACCACATTGTCGCGCGGCACAAAGTAGATCAGCTGAGTGCCCAACTTCTTGGCCAGCGCCTCCGCCAGTTCCAGCTCTTTGTCGGTCTGCCGCTCGTTGCAGATCAGGCCGCCCAGCCGCACGCCGCCAGAGTTGGCGTATTTCAGGATGCCTTTGGAGATATTGTTTGCGGCATACATTGCCATCATTTCTCCGGACATGACGATATAGATCTCCTGCGCCTTGTTTTCCCGGATCGGCATCGCAAAGCCACCACAAACCACGTCGCCGAGCACGTCGTAGGACACATAGTCAATGTCCTCATAGGCGCCGTTTTCCTCCAGGAAATTGATCGAGGTGATGACGCCGCGGCCGGCGCAGCCGACACCCGGCTCAGGACCGCCGGACTCCACGCAGCGGATGTCCTTGTAGCCGACCTTCATCACGTCCTCGAGTTCGAGGTCCTCCACGCTGCCGGCGCTCGCTGCAAGGCTCAAAATCGTGTCCTGCGCCTTGGCATGCAGGATCAGGCGGGTCGAGTCCGCCTTAGGATCGCATCCCACGATCAGGATTTTCTGACCCATCTCGGCCAGTGCCGCCAACGTATTCTGGGAAGTGGTCGACTTGCCGATGCCGCCCTTTCCGTAGAACGCGATTTGTCTCAGTGAAGACATGTTGTTCTCCATCAACCGATTTGCCAAAAGTTGCGCGCTTCCTACACGCGAGCTTGTTTCTCTCTCAGAAACGGGGCACACGGGTTCAAGGGAAGGAGCGCATCGCTCGCCTTATGCGTCGGCGTGCACTCAGCCCTCACTCAGTGTTGCTGCCGCTTAATAGCAACCGTCATGCCAACACTGTCCGCGCTCATTAAGCTTCTGATTGCATTCTAAAAAGCCAACGAGCCGTTGAACAACCCCGGAGTGTTTTGCACCGGACAGGATCCGCTCGGCTGTCAGAAAACGAACACCGGCCAACCAATCAGGCTGGAAAACGGCAGCTTGGCATGACCAGATCCAATGCTCTCAAATGGAACGGGACTTGCTCCTCTTCTTGCAAGCCAGTGGTCGGCAATTTTGGCAGAGCGAGATGCAGTCGAGGTTGGCATCTCTAAGGCATGTGACCGGCGATGGGGTTCGTGGTCGATGATGCGAGGTAAATTGTGCGGCTCACCGACCAATTGATCCAACTGATCAGAACGACGCGCCTGAGCCTGAAGGCAGCAAGAAGCGACTTACAAGGGTGCCTCGGATCGAAACTAGCTGCGGTTCTGCCCCGCGCTTCGTTTGCGAGACATGAAAGGCCAATTCTCGTTGATGAGTTAATCGTCCAACGAAGACGTTAAGAAGGGGCGCAAGCACGGTACGGTGCTCAAGCCGCTTATGTGTGATCATTTGCACGAGCGTCAACTGCGCTCTCCGACATAGCGGAACCCGTCGCCGATCGTTCAGCTCAGCGAACCCACATAAGCAGACCATGGCGACAATCGTCTTTTATCAAAAACCCGGCTGCGTCACCAATGCACGTCAGATGCTGGCGCTGAAGGCCGCTGGCCATGACGTGATAGCCAAGGATATATTGAAGGAGCCGTGGGCTGCGGAGGAATTGCGACACTTCTTCGGCAGGACGCCGATTGCATCCTGGTTCAACCGAGCCGCGCCTCGTATCAGGTCAGGCGAAGTTAATCCTGACGCAATCGACGCAGCGAGCGCACTGACGTTAATGCTGGCAGATCCGCTCCTGATCAGACGTCCGCTGATCGACGTCGATGGTGCAAGATGCGCCGGATTCGATCATGAAGCCGTGCTGTCGTTGCTTGGCCGGGACGCGCAAGGTGACCTTGAGGGATGCTCCCACGAACAACAGGGCACGCACTGCCCGCAGATGTGAGGATACGATCGATCATACGACTGCGCCGCCAACCAATGCGAACAACGATCCTGCCTTATCGCTTTGTCAGGATGGCCGACGGCATGTTCGGCGAGACGGCCGACGTGCGTGGCTCTTCGTAACCAGCGGCGCTCAGATTGCTCGGTTTGAATAAGACATGTCGTCGCCTGCGGTGTGGGAAACCACCGCAGTTCTATCGCGCACAAGATTCCTGCAGCCGGGATTTGATCAGAGCTTTGAGCCGAGACACGGTTATTGAATAGATTCGGCTCAGACGGAATGTTAAACTGAATAAACGATACGGACAGAACCACGGAGCTTCGTGGTCGTGATCCTTATGCAACGTGGCTGCATAATTGCGCTACGTGCGCCGCCATTTTGATCAGCATCAAATCAATCGCCGTCTCCCATGTGTGACAGAGGTCTCGCGCGACTCTTCGCGCGAACTTTGGAATGGAGAATTCGATGAGGATCAAAGCAATTCTGACGACGACATCGCTGCTCGCGCTCGCGAGCTCGTTGGCCAGCATGTCGGTTCAGGCCGCCGATCTGGCGCAGGCCCCTATCTACTACAAAGCCCCCCCAATCGAACCCTTCAATCCGTGGATGATCCGCCTGCGCGTTCTCGGCGTTTTACCGGATACCGCAGGCAGCTCCGTCAATGTCGCCGGGGCGTCGCCGCTATCCTCGCCAGCCTCCGGGCTATCGATCAGCGACCAAGCGGTACCGGAGCTCGATATCACCTATTTCTTCACAAGAAACGTTGCCGCCGAACTCATTCTCGGTGTGAGCCGCCATCACATCAGCGGCACAGGTAAGCTAAATGGACTAGATATCGGCAAGGCTTGGCTGTTGCCGCCAACGCTGACTCTGCAATATCACTTCACCGATTTCGGCCCGCTCAAGCCTTACATCGGCGCGGGCATCAACTACACCGTATTCTTCAACCAATCGGCTGCCAATACGTCGCTCGCCGGCCTTGCCGTGACGGATTTGCACATCGCCAACCAGTTCGGCGCCGCGGTCCAATTCGGCTTCGATTATATGCTTGACCGCCATTGGGGCCTCAACTTCGACGTGAAGAAGTTGTGGTTGCGGCCGGATTATTCGGCGACCGTGAACAATGCGATTGCCGTCACTGGTCGCGCCAATATCGACCCATGGCTCGTCAGCGGTGGCATCACCTACAAGTTCTGAGGCTGGAAACACGCTTCAGTGAACTTCCCGGACGCGCCGGGTCGCCGGACGCGTCTCTCCGTTATAATACAGTACAAACGCCAGCGAGATGATGCGTAAAGACGCGTCGTCTCGCCGGTGACCAGGAGCCACTCCCAGCATTGCTCGCGCTGTGCGTCACGGATGTGTCGGTAAGTGGTGGAAAACAATCAAATCGAGCCACTAGTGATAGGCTCCTGCTCGTGCTTCCCGGCATTAGCAGAAGCGGCCGCCTGCCTATCGGCGCCAAGAATTCAAGGCGGTCGCCCCCTGCGAGAGAACGACCGCACTTGCAAGGACATGAGCTCAGGGCTCTTCGGCCCCGATCATGAGTAGAATCCGATCAAGGCTTACCTTGTAGCGCATGTTCTTGAAACCAACGCCATAGCGACAAGTAAGCAGTCCCGTGTTGGGCACGTACTGGAAGCGTTAGGGCACCCGATCATTGTCGAACGTTCCAAGATGCTAGCTACTGGGCGGATAGGCCTGCGATGTTCGATACAAAGGGCGAGCGGCGCTCAAGCGACGCCTTTAGCTTCGCCTCAGCACCATCACGAGGCGATCGACACGTTTGCCCTGCTTGAGATGAGAGTCTACGATTTCATCAACGTCCTCAGGCGTGGTGGCGCGATACCAGATTCCGTCTGGATAGACGACCATCAAAGGACCGGAGTTACAAAAGCCAAGGCAGCCCGTCACCGTGAAACCGACATCAGTGAGGTCTTGCGCTTCGATCGCCTTGCCCATCCGATCCCAGAGGGCCTGCGCCCCAGAAGCGCCGCAACTGCCGTGCGGATGATTCGGCGGTCGCTGCGTGTTGCAGGCAAAGACGTGATGCCTATAAAGTTGAGGAAGCTCGAATTCGGTTTCTGCGTTCATGCGCCTATCCTGAAATCAACGGCCTCCGTCATCTGAAAAGAGACAAGATCCGAGCGCATCCGCCCGAACAACCTGCTCCTCAGTCGAACGCCGCATCGACCAATTGATCCTACTAATTCCCACTCCAGCTTGCGAAAGCGGGCGACATGCCGATGATGATCGCTGACGATCAGCGATACTCGACATCTAGAATATCCTCCTTGATCAGCTTCAACCTCGCGGTGTCTCCCTCCGCATTACTTACGCAACCATCCAACTTTTCCAAGCAAGTTCCGCACCAGATGCGTAGCGATCATTTCTTCAGCGATCTCATTCTATGCTCCGGCGCGATTGACGATTATCCGGCGCGACTGACAATTATGCCGAGGTTGCAACATTGTCACCCTCCCTTGTTCCATGCGTGACATATGGCACATCGCGTTTGGTACGCTCCCGCTTCAGCATTTCGCGTTGCGCACCGTTCGCACGCACAATAGCCGGACCACGCCAACGCGCCCGTTCGTGCATTCGACCTTGGCGGCCGCCACCGGCTGACTATGGTGCGGCACTCGCTAAGGGCATCGCATGAACGAAAGCTTGGCATTGCAATTGCTACGCCCGCTTCGGCGGTCGTCCAAGAATTGTGACACAGGATCGTCATTCCTCCAGACCAAACGGTCCTGTCAGTCTGGGTCCCCCCATTTCAACCAGCCCAGACGGTGCCCTCGGCGTAACCGCCGAGGGCATTTCCTTCTCAAAGACATCGTATCCAGCGGCGGCAATGGCCTGCTGGCTCGATTTGGTGCGCTAGCGCCAAAGCACCTCCTAGGTGCCGCGAAGGTCGCGGTCGCACGAGGTTCGGCTGTTCGCCTCTCAACGCCAAAGCATTGACGCGCGTCCGCGCCCAGCACTCGCTGGTACGATGGCATTATTCGGCGACAACGCGCCGGAGACGTGTTGAGCAACAGCCAAGTGACGCCTGCTAATCGGGATGGATCGTTATATCCATGGTTTCGTCGCTGTCCTCGAACGGCTCGGAAAACCGATCATCCTCAAGTAGCTTGATGCCACACAGGCAGACGTCACCTTCGATGACGGCGAGTGCGATCGGCTCAAGTGTTTGTCCAGTGCAGGGACCATCGATGCACAGCCCGGTGTCGATCTCAAATTTCGCACCGTGCCGTGCGCATCTGAGAAAGGAGCGATCGGAGGAGAAGAACTCGCCGGAGCCGATGTTGAGCCATAAGCTGTCATGCGGACAACGATTGACGTAGCCTAGATAGTCATCGTCAAAAGTGCGAACCACAACAATTGGAAACGGCCGGCTCTCGCCGCTGTCGTCTACCTGCGACAAGCTAAAGGCCTTGGCGCCACACCGCTCGATGGCATCGACCGGACAGACGGCAAACACCTCGATCTGATCACACATCGGGCCGATCATCCCTTTGCTTATCCAGGCCTCGCAGTTTCCTGCTTGAAAGCTTCGACTGCAGCCCGGGCCAGCCGAAAAACGCCGCGGCCACGAGCGAGCGGCCGATAGGTCGAGCCGGCACGGGTATTGAGGACATCAAACCATTGGTTCGGCGTGAGCTTCGCCGGGCGCTCGCTGATTTGGATCACTCTCCCGTTTGGAGCGAAGCGGACGTGAATGATGACCTGTTGAGAAGTCATGGCAACCCCTATTTGGCCGACTTTAAAGACCCGAGCCGAAACTGAGGATCTCTGTTGCGACGTGCTCCGTTTCCGGAAGCTTGCGTGGCCTCCAGCCGCGGCTTGGAGACCGCGCCTCGCTACTTTCGAGCAGGTCTTCTTCGTGCCCACGGCCCCCCTCGGTCGCCCCGCTCATCTCGCGCGACGTCGCAAGTGGGATCATCGCATTCGATCGTGGTCCGTCGATGTAGTGGATGACGCGCATCTCAGTAGATCGCTGCCCCTGCGCCCACGTTGATCGAGGCATCCTTTACGGCTTCGACAATGAACTCGATCCTGTCGTTCGTGAGATGGGTGTGAAACGGCAGCGCCAGGGCGCGATCGGCGATCTTTTCGGCAACAAGGAAATCGCCACGTCGATAGCCGAGTTCGAAGTAGTGGCGTTGCAAGTGCAGCGGATGGCTATAAGCGACGGCTTCAATTTGGGCGACTCGCAGATCATCGACGATGGCATCGCGACCGGATCGCGTGAAGCGTGTTCCAAGATGGACGAGATAGAGCAACCAATTCACCTCGGTCACATGGGGACCAACGTAAGGCGGCTTGATGCCCTCAAATGATTGCATATGCGCGTTGTAGAGCTGCTCCACCAGCCGACGACGCTCCAGGATTTCATCGAGACGCTTAAGCTGCGCCAGACCCAAGGCTGCCGTGACATCGCTCATGCCGGCTTGGTATGGTGCTGCGGCACCGACGATCACGGAGGAGCGTTCGTCCAGGCGGTGGGCGCGATAGCGACGCAAGCCAACCGCGATGTCGATATCGTCCGTTACCACCATTGCGCCTTCGCCACAACTTAGGGCCAAGGGCTGGGCAAAGTCGAAGACCGCCAGGTCGCCAAACCGGCCGACGAGTTCGCCCTTGTAGCGCGATCCGATTGCTTCGGTGGAATCCTCTAGAAGCGCCAGATGGTGGCGCTGCGCGATCGCCCGCAATTCCGACCACGGCGCGGGATGGCCGTTGGGATTGCCGGCGACAATCGCCCGCGTGTGGGCCGTGATGCGCTCTTCGGCTTTATCTGGGACCAATGTTCCCGACCAATAGTCGATGTCGGCAAATACCGCCCGCGCGCCTGCAAGACCGATCGCATGGACGGTCTCGCGGAGGGAATAGGGCGAAGCGATGACTTCCTGCCCTGGCCCGATGCCGACCGCCTTGAGCGCAAGCACGAGCCCAATGGTGCCGCTCGAGACCGCAACGGCATATTTGCGGCCAAGATAGGCTGCAAAAGCGTGCTCGAACGCCTCAGTGACCGACCCATTGGAGATCTGCGGCGAGCACAGAATCGTTTCCACGGCGGAGAGCTCGGCGAAGGTGATATCGGGATCGGACAATGGAATGAAGGACGTATTTGCCTCCATCCTGTCCGCACCATCAGGCCGATGCGCTGCCAGTTCAATCCCGCTCACCGCGCAACATTCCTTCTTGCCAACACGATGCCGGTCGCCCGCTTCGGATCGGCCGTAATCTGCACGCAGTGATCCGACCCGTCGAGCAAATGCAGGTCGAAACGAGGGAACCGCCGGAACGGCTGATCCGTCACATCCGACGCATCGCAGCGAACGCATGCAAGCTGCGGAAAGCGGCGCCGCAGCTCGACAAGGGGGCCCATGTCCGCGCCGTCGACAGCAAGCAGCCCTTCGATTTCAATCAATTCCTCCGCAGTAAGCGCCATCGTGGCTCCTCTAGGACTCCCTAAGGTGGTCGTCATTGCCAGAACAGGCGCTCCGGATCCGCGTTCAACTCATCGATTGCTGAAGTCAAGTGGTGGTAAAGGCTGTAAAATTCCCAGATCCCTTGCGCGTGGTTCTTGCAAAACAGCTTCCAGATCCCACTGACGGTGTCGTAAAGAATCAGCGCGACATCAATGAGACCACCATCCTGGTCGATATTGCGCGAGCAACAGGGACTCTCGATCAGATAACCACCCCTCACTGGCGTCACGTTCGGCGAGACATACAGATAGCGCTTGCGCGAGCTCAAGCCGCGCTCGATCCGCATGCGATCGAGCTCGTTTGGGTGAGGAACCAACCCGGTTTTTACCTTCCTCATCAGCGCGGCAGTCATCGCGAAAGCCCCCCTTCAGAGCACCGTGATTTCTTCTTCAAAACAGCCAATGAGCCGTTGCACACCAAAATCGACAGTATAGATCGGCACGTCGGCTTCGGTATGGATAGCGACTCTGACGATCTCGCCGGTTGCTCCGGCGCCGAGCACGATCCCGTCGGGTTCCGTATTGGGAAAAGAGCCATCGTTGATGAGGTCGACCGCCGCTTTAACGCGTTGGCCCCGCCGATATTTCGGAAAGCGGTCCTCAGTCATGACACAGCCTCTTCCGGCAATGGCAAATCATCGATCTCCTCGCACGCGTCCACCGACTCAAGCTCCTTGCGCTTCATGCCAACGCGGTAGCCACGTTCGAGAAACTCGACGCCGTAGATGTAGAATTGCTGCAGGAACGTTCCGATCGAAACGACGTAACCCACCTCTCCCTTCTTGACCAACACCTCGCCAATCTCTTTGCCGCGAAAGGTGCCATCATTACGGATGGTGCGATTGGCCCGTACCTTTTCGCTAAAGCTGAAGAAAGGCGGCCCGCTGAGCTCGACGACGTCGCTATCGCGAACGATTTTATTCATGCAGCGCTCCTCATGGACACGCAGGGCCGCCGCCATACCAGCGCAAGCGAGGTCCTGCATCGATTTGTCCTCATTCTCGAAGACATCCCGCGATTCACCAGCGGCAATGCCGCACGCCATTTCAAGGCGGAGATACCGGTCAGGACCGTGCTGCGGTGCAGTTCGCACCCTCGGCAACAGTCCCTGCATATTCTCGAATCGCACGGAGGCGTTCGGGTCGTTCGCCATGGCTAACGGCCACTCATCGCGGACAACCCATGCCAGAGAGTGGCGGCACTCGACCTCCGCATGACTCATCAATCGGTAGAACAGCTGCAGCGATGCGGCGCGCAACGGCGCGATCAACTTCATTGTGCTGGCCGGCCAGCATCGGCGCCATTCCTCGCACATCAAGCGAAGATCCGGGCCAGACGGCGAGGCTGCGATGGGGCTCGCTTCGCAGGAGCAGGCGCATGGGCTCATTCCTGGGCACGGTTCGCATCATCAAGCGGCGGCAATCCGTTCACTGGGCTCACCTTTAGGCTGGCGCCTGGTATCGCGCCAAGGATGTGTCAACAACGCAGGTATTGTCGACTGGACAGGCGGCGACGCATTGCGGCTCGTCGAAATAGCCAATGCATTCGGTACATTTTGCCGGTTCAATGACGAAGCTCCCCGCCTTCTCAGAGATTGCAACGTTCGGGCACAAGGGTTCGCAGGCTGAGCAGCTCGTACACTGCGAAGCAATGATCTTGAATGGCACATCCCCCCCTACGCCGCAGAGATCACGGCTTTCTGCCGAATCGACGCGTCGCCGCGCTTCACGTGCTGGATCTCACCGCTTTTCACCCGGTCGAGATAAGATCGGAACCAGGAGATCACCGACTTCTCAAACAACTCATGCGCGTATTGATCAACCGGCTCGATTCCGGCCTTGATCAGGTTGCTTTTCGGGCTGCCGCCGATTTTGGCCACGAACACCGCGTGGCAGTCATTGATGCCGCGAATGATAGTCGAAAGCCTATCCTTCTCCCCATCACCGCCTTGGCAGTAGACGTCTACGCGGCGGTGGCCGACGAATTTAGTGCCGGATGTGGAAAGTTCGTAGACTTGGAATTCCCTCGCATGTCCAAAGTGCTCGTTGATCAGGCCGGAGCCTTTGGTTGCGACTGCCACCAGAAGCGAGATCTCGCTCGCCGCTCCGGCCAATTCCCCGAGCTCTTCTTTGCTGGCCGCGGCCTTGGCAGCACGCTCATCCTCTACCCGGTCTTGGTAAGCCTTGCGCATCTCGAGATCGTATTTGACGTCCATCTTCATGACTCGGTCGGTCGTAAACTCTGCGCTGCGATCTTCTCCGAGTAGACCCACAGCATCGGCACGGCACTGACGGCAGTGACGCATCATGTTCATCTCCCCTTCGCAAGCATCTTGCAGCGCCTTCAATTCCTGCGCTGTCGGCCCGCGTTGACCGTTGAGGCCAAACACCGTGCCGTACTCGGGTGCGGAGATCAGCGGCATGATATTGTGGAGGAAGGCGCCGCGCGACTTCACCGCCTTGTTCACTTCGACCAAGTGACCGTCGTTGATATGCGGGATCATCACAGAGTTGACCTTACACAGGATCCCCCGTTCGCTAAGCATCTCCAAGCCTAGCAGCTGGCGATCGGCAAGTACCCTTGCCGCGTCGAGGCCGGTGTAGCGCCTGTGGTTGAAGAAGATCCAAGGATAGATCTTGGCGCCGATTTCGGGGTCGATCATGTTGATGGTGATCGTGACATGGTCAACCTTGGACTTGGCGATGACGTCAACATAATCTGGCAGGCTCAGCCCATTGGTTGATAGACACAGCTTGATGTCCGGAGCCGCTTTGGCGACGAGTTCGAACGTCTTGAACGTCTTTTCTGGATTGGCCAGCGGATCGCCGGGACCGGCGATGCCAAGCACGGTCATCTGGGGAATAGTGGCCGCGACCGCAAGCGCTTTCTTTACCGCCTGCTCCGGCGTGAGCTTCTCGCTCACCACGCCCGGACGTGATTCGTTGGCGCAGTCGTATTTGCGGTTGCAGTAGTTGCACTGGATGTTGCAGGCTGGCGCTACTGCGACGTGCATGCGCGCGTAATGATGATGCGCCTCTTCGCTGTAGCAGGGATGGCTCTTCACTTTTTCCCAGATCTCGGTCGGCAGATCGGCTTGCCCTGCCCGCGAGCCGCAACTCGCCTGCCCGGAGTTGGACGAGGTGCGGCAGCCCTTATGCTCGGCGGCCTGCACCATCTTGCTGGCACCTACCGCAGCTTTGGCACATTTTCCGCGCCCGACGACCGCGTTCATTTCCCATGTCTCCCTGCAGGCAATGATCTCAGGACCAGCCCCGAGAGCCTCAGCAAGAGCAGTAGCAACTCATATGCCATGGTAGAGTCGATGCGATTGTAGCCATGCGCCAAACAGTTAGCTGGAACAGCAACGCAACCGAATGCAAGAACAGCAACCATGCGCGTGTTTGAAAGCCAACAAGCACGTCGTGTTCCTGCCGCCGAGCTCCACGGCGGGTGCATTCATTCAAACGCCACGCATGCGCGATCCCGGCTCCTTCCCCGTTGACCTTGATGCGATGCGGCATCTGACAATAGGCCGATGCGACCTGGTGGTCTGGCTTCGCAACGCCCTAATGGGTGAGCAGTATCTCGACTGCGCGAGGCAATCCAATCGCAAGCGGCGTCAGGCCCTGCTCGCGCAGAAAGCGGAGCTCATTGCGTGAGAGCGCATCTAGATCAACGATCGCATAGTGGGTTTTGGCTGTACGCTTGATGATTTGCCGGGCATAGCTACGCAACAGCTGGTCGTTGAACCGACAGCCGATGAAGAGAAAGCTCTGTCCGATCCGCCTTTCTTTGATGATGTCCGGAATCGGTGTCTGGATGTCGATTTCGGTCAGCACCTCGACATAGTCCGCGTCGGAGATCAGGAAGTTCTTTGCCGGCTGCACACCGCCATGCGGCTTGTACAGCACCGTCGCCCAGCCATCCGCCACGACACCGTCGACCGCTTGGCCAATCGAGTCATAAAAGCGATACCAGCGATTCTCGCCAATGCTGGCGCGGGTGATACCCTGCACTTCGCCCCATCCATCGCGCTTATCCAACGCCCCGCGCATCGCGCCATCATACCATGTATCGACTATGATGGGCAGCGACAGAGACGCAAGATGATCGTGCAAGGCGGTCGGCTCGACCGGCCGAGCGAAGGCCTGCGCCATCAATGCCGTCACGGTGGAGCGATGTTTGCTGATTTCGATGTGCTGCGCCGCGGCCCATGCATTGCTCTTGGCCCGTCGCGGCAGCGCGACCTTGCTGGCGAAGAAAGCAGATAACGCCTCAGGCGTCGTCGGCACATCGGGTCTGGACAGTTCAGCAAGGCCAGGACCGATATAGGGAACGATGCTCGCGGCCCTCAGCCCGGCAGCAACGTCCGCGAGAATGGCCTTAGCATCGGTTGCGTTGACAAAATCGATTTGCACGGGCGCATTCACGGATCGTCACCGTTTTCGCCTCGTTTCTTGGCATTGATTGTCACCGGTAAGCGCGTATCGGTCGCCATCTGCGGCAAATCGAGCACCCAGCCATTGGCTATTTTGATCCAGCCGCCCCATAGCGTCTCGTGCTCGGATTCCACGATCGACTGTTCGAGATCCTTTTTCGGCACGTAGATCGACAGGCCCGAGTCCGGAGCGCGGCGAATCATGATCTTCACGAGCTCAACTCCCTCGACTGCCGCGCATAGCTGGCCAGACTGGCCGATCCCCGCAAATTGGCGCGCAGGCGAGCCACGATGTCGCATAGTACGCACACGACCTCATCGACCTCCGCAACAGAGGTTTCACGCGACAGAGAAAAGCGCACCGCGCCGCGCATACTCCGCTCCGGCACCCGCATGGCGCGCAGAACATGCGATGGCTCCATTGAGCCGGACTTGCAGGCTGCCCCCAGCGACACTGCAATGCCCGCACGATCGAGATGATGGACGATTGCTTCGCTTTCAAGATCATCGAACGCGATGTTGGCCGTGTTGGTTAGCCGGTTGCTAGTATCGCCGAGCACCGCGCACTCGCCGCTGCGCAAAATCCCCTGCTCCAGGCGGTCGCGCAACGCACCAATGCGAACACGCTCCGGCTCGAGCCGCTCCACCGCCAGCTCCGCAGCTTTTCCAAGACCAACGATGCCAGGGATATTCTCAGTACCGCCGCGGCGTCGACGTTCCTGTGATCCGCCCCAAATCAGCGGCCGGAATTTTGTCCCTTTGCGCAGATAGAGCGCGCCAATCCCTTTTGGGCCATGCAGCTTGTGCGCCGAAAGCGACAGCATGTCGATCGCACTGTCCTTCAGGTCGACGCGTTCCTTACCGACGGCCTGGACCGCATCGGTGTGAAACAGCGCGCCTGCCTCACGGGTCAACCCGGCCAGAAACTCCACGGGAAAAATCGTACCGGTCTCGTTATTGGCCCACATGGTCGAGACGATCGCCGTGCGGGGCCCGAGCGCGCAGCGAAACGCCTCGATGTCGAGCCGGCCGCGGGAATCTACCGGTATGATATGTGTCTTGACGCCTTTCGGCGCCAATTGCTCGACCAGGGAAAGGATGGCGGAGTGCTCAACCGAGGTGGTAACGATCTCGTCACGGCCTTCCTGGCTCGCAAGCGCCGAGAGGATGGCAGCATTATTTGCCTCGGTCCCACCTGAGGTAAAAATGATCTCATGATCGTCGGCATTCCCCAACAGATCCTGCAAGCTACGGCGCGCCTGCTTCAGCGCGGTTGCGGCCTCGCCGCCAAAGGCGTGGCTGGATGAGGCATTGCCGAATCGCTCGGTGAAGTAAGGCAACATGGCTTGCACGACGGACGGATCAGTCCGCGTCGTCGCGTTGTTATCGAGATAAATCGGCACCTGATCCCCCACTCAATCTCACGCCTTGGCTGCTGCAGCAACCGGGATGAAACGGACGAATTCGCCGAGTCTCTCGACAAGCCGCGCCTGAACGCCTTCCAACGATCCGCTCAAAAGCTCGCAAAACGCGCTGCCACCAACGCAGACCATGTTCCTGCTGCCACCGATCCGGATCACTCGACTGCTGTCACCCCGTTGCAGAATGGATCGGATCTTCTCGAGTACGGCGCGAATGCGCGGTCTTCGGCCGTTCACGGCGGCCTGCAATTGCCTGAGTTGCTCTGATTCGGCCGACATGCTCGATGTCTCTTCCATATCAGCTGAACGATTTTCCGCAGGAGCAGCTCGAGGTGGCGTTCGGGTTGTGAAAGGTGAAGCCTGCGCTCTCCAGCGCCATCACGAAGTCGATGGTTGTTCCGACCAGATGTTGATGGCTCTTGTCGTCGACAAACACCTTCAGGTCACCGCACTCAATCACTTTGTCGTCGGGCTTCGGTTCCTCAACCAGACCCATCGTGTATTTGAACCCGTTGCAGCCGCCTGCCTCGACCATAATGCGCAGGCCGCCAGCTGGCTGTGTCGATGATGAAATCGCACTCTTGACCGCATTCACCGCGCTATCCGTCAGGTTGATCATGGCTTATCCTTCATCTGCTTAGGACTGCGTGCTCTTGGCAAGTCATGTGCCAGCGCGCAGACATTTGATGATGCTTGCCTTTTCGGGCCACGCCTGTTGACTTTGGTACTCGTGTCGAATTTCGGACAAGGCTGCTTCAGGCTGTCGGTGCCCATTTCACGCCTTTTCCTTCCCGGCTATGCCGCAGACCGCTGCACATGGGCGGCAAGCAATTTGCATTGCATCTCGCACCGACGCCGAAGCGTTGGTGAAACGCTTAGATCGAGGAACGTTCTAATGACTGCAATCGAGAACACCGCACTCGGCAGACTTGAGAAGGAGGGTCGCCTGCTCAATGCCGTATTCAAAGGCGGGACCATTAAGCCTGGGCGGTTCGGCTTTCGCGGTGACGTCGCACTGAAATTCCAAACCCAGGTCGCGGACGAGAAGCGGCCGCCGGACTATTCGATCGAACAAGTTTTGACCATCGCCCATGATGGAGAGCGAACCATTCCGGTGCTAGCCGGCTATCTGCATTCCTTCGCCTATCTTGCCGACGTTGCAGGCGTGCTGGACGGCGCGTTAAGCCCCGACGGCAGCTACTTCATGTTCTGCAACAACATAGATCTGCTGGCGAAATACCGAGTCAGGCTTGGCGATGCCACTTTCCACGTCCTTCCGTGCGACGAGTCCACAGTTTGGAAGGAGATGATGGACCTGGTCGGAATCAACAAGGACGACATCAAGAAGCTCGATTCAGGTGGCAAGCTGGATTACCTGCTCGATGCGGCAAAGAATCTGGATCTGTCCTGTGATGAGATCTCGTACGAAGATGGGCTGAAGAGGATGGAACCCGTGAAGAATCGAAACGAAAATCGGCCGGTCTGAGCGCTGGCTTCATTCATCAAAAGGCGTATCGTCTTCGACAAGACGCACGCCGACGACACAGATATCACCATCCAGAACTGTCAAGGCGATCGGCGTGAGCGCTCTGCCCTTGCACGGACCTTCGACGCACCGGCCAGTGCCAAGTTCGAAGGTCGATCCGTGTTTACCGCACATCAGCCGGACGCCGTATGGATCGAGGAACTCGTTCCGCTCCCAGTCCAAATTAACGCCGTTGTGCGGGCATCTATTGAGATAACCGAGCACCGTCTTGCCCCAGCGCACCACAACGATAGACCACGGCCGCTGATTGCCGTCGTGATCGACGATCATAAGACGGAATCCCATGGCCCGGCGGCTTGGAATGTCGCTAAGACCGCAAATCGCGTAAATGGCGTCTGACTGCATTCATTGCTCGTCGAATACGACGACACGCTTCATATCACCTGTGTCAACAATGCGACAACCGTAGGAGCTCGCCAGATTGGCTCCGCATTGTAGCACTCGAGACGTAAAAGCTCGCCTGTACAACAACTCACTCGCGTTGGTGCATGATGAGACGAATCCCGCGCAAGCATTGATCTTCTAGCCTTTCGAAGGTTCCGCTTTCGTCCACAGTCAGGCGAGTCGCATCGCACTGCGGAATGGTGTGGCTGTCTACGGTATGTGACGAAGCACACCGTCTCTTTGTATTCTCGATCTTCGCATGTGCATAGATGTGCTTGCGTTTGCGGGCCTGCGCAGCTTGACTGATGAGAATGATGCATTTCAACCAAGACTGGCGAAAATGCAGGGACTGCTGAATGCTCCGCAGACGCCGCATTGACCGCCAGCTAACAACGCCGCACGCGTCGTTGCTGCAGTCGATCTAATAGCTCGCAGCGAGGCACGCCTTAAAGTCGGCGTGCCCGCTGTTGGCGGTAACCGCGGTCACCGCCAAAATCATCCTTGGGCGCACACCGGGAGCGTGCGCCTCATCAGGCCATAGCCTTCGCTGGCGCGCGCAATCCACGAAACGCCAGCCATTTCCTGCCGGCTCCCGCGACTTACAGCTGCTCTACTCTGTGTGCATCCCCGCAAGGGCGCGCTCCAAGTAGTAGTATGCTGTCGATTCATCTTCGTCAGAAGAGTCACACTGGCGAGGCGCTTGGGTAGCGCTATCACCATCCCCTGCCTTGGCGAGGTACTTTGTAGGCCTGCCTACTCGCTGCCACTCGTCGTTCTCATTCTTGGTCCACACTTCCGGATGCTGGTGAGGATCAAGCACCCAGTGGTTTCGCCCCACGTGAACAAAACCCATTTCCACCAGGCGGGGTTCCATCCCGCCTAAGGCTGGTTTTGACAAGATCAGCGGCTCAGCGCCGTTGCGCGCATCAATTCTCAGTTGATGTTCCAGCAGAATATCGCCCGCATTCTCGACCAGGGGATGTGTCACCCGAAGGTCTACCACAGACGTCAGATCGTTGCGGCCAAACTGGTTCCGGAAGGCGTCTCCTTTGATCCGAACCGGACCTCCCACTCTTAAGAGGCCGACCGTTTCGTCACCCAATTTATAGCTGAAAAATTTCGCTGGCCTGGACAGATCATCGTAGGTGTGGAGATAGCTTCCAGCGACCGTTGCTGCGCGCTCAGCTTTCTTGGATACGAAATCCGAGTACTCTTCCCGGCTACTTGCGATGCTCTGGATATCAGAACCCAGAAATCTCCACAGTCCGTCATTGAAGGAAGAGCGATCGATCTCGGAAATGGGCGGATTGGATTCCAGAGAGTATCGCGCCGGCGACGCCCCACTTGAACCGACGCCTGCAACCATTTCCGCAAAATGCGAGCTGTCCCCCGCCTCTCCCGCTTCATCAGCTTGGCTGGCGCCTGTGGACGGGCTCGATGAGCCAACGATTCTGCCATACATCAGATCGCTCTCCTATCGGCAAATTTGCACGCTGTTGAGCTCGTGCCGCGCAAGCTCTGCCGACTAGAATACACAGCCTAGCTTACCGCAAGCTGACCCAGATAGCGCAAAGCCTCTGTCCGCCTCGCACGCTACGACCAGGCGCTCCGCGCGCATTCGCGCCGCACGCGCTACTCATCGAATTGCATTCGGTGAGTGCACATTACGTCACATTGACGATGGTCCATCCCTCAAGGACTGGCCACTCATCGCCACACGCACGATCGCCTTTCATTAGAGCACTTGCAGGCTGGGGGTTTGATCAGATACTTGAACAAATGCACACGTCTATCGAGGACCGGCCCGCCCTTACGCTCTCGTTTTCCAGTTCTGTGCGTTTTAGTCGTGTGCTGCCGATATCGACCATTTCGTGACGCGCTGTTGCGCTGTCCCCGCCGTTCGGTGCAGCGGCATCGTCGGGCCGCGGCAGGTCGTCTAGACCATCGAGACTATCAGCGCAGGCCGGCCTGATCTTCACGCCCGTGTTGCACGCGACCAGCAATGGCTCTCGCCCGCTACATGCCGCACGCCTGCCGTAGGGACAGACCCGGCCTTCGGCTTACGCAGCTTCGGTTGCGGCTGATCCGTGGGTCTGACAACTGGCCGGGCAAACTCTGGCGCAGGCTCCGCAGCCGATGCAGGCGCCCTGATCATTCAAAACCATGATCTTCTTTTCAATTTCATCGTCATCGTCATTGTCGAGGTCGACAAGTTCGCCACTTTCGTTGATCCCCCTCAACGTCATGACATCTCGACCGCACACCTTGAAACACCGGCCACAGCCGATGCACTTGTTGGCATCTATCGAAATCAAGTAGTCCGGCGTCCAGTCGCGGCCATCACGCGTTGCAAATGACATGAATCGGCCTCCTCTAATTAACTTCCAGCGCCTTCAAATCATGGCTCTTGCGTTCGAGTTCGGCATAGGCATCATGCGCCTTCTGCGCCACCACCATGATCGATGTCCAGTTGATGGGAAGTTCTTCCGAGAGGTCGTGCAGATCCATTTTGGCTTGGAGCGCTTTGGCCGAAAGTTTCTTTAGCTCCGCCTTCAGTAGTTCACGATCGCTCATGAATGCCCTCAATAGTTTGCCACGTCCGGAAATTTCCGAATCAAGTCAATTCCGGCCCCGACATATTTGTCACCCTCCTGCGCGAGCTTTGCGAGGTTATCGAAGCCGAAGCGATGCATATCGCGCAGCTGCCTGTTCACGGCGATCAGCCGCCCCCCGATCAGCACCATGCGGCCAAAACCTTCATGGTGCATCTTCAGCATCGGCTGGATCATCACGCCGGTAGCTCTCTCGATCGAGAGTGCGACTGCATTGAAGAACAGCTCCAGCCGCCACAGCGTGTCGGGATCAGGATCGCCGACAATCGGCAGTGCCCGTCGCTTCTCCTTGTCCAAGATATAGGGTTCAAGCAGCTCGAAATCGCTCTTGGCCTCCCAGGCTCCGTTGGTATCCTGAGCACGCCATATCTTGACCAGTTCCTTGAGGAACGGGGAATCGAGGGCGTCGCCCTGCTGCGCCATTTCTGTGGCCTCGGTCATCTCACCTCATTCGTCGAACTCGAATGTGCGCCGTTGGTCCTTCGCCAAGGCCTTGCGTAGCCACGGCGGCGGCGTGCCCTTCAATACGCGCTCGAGCTTTTCGAGCAGCGCCAGGATGTTCTCTGGCTTATTCACCTTGATAGGATGGATGTTGTTGGCCACCACCCGCGCAGCACCGGCACCGCCGATGGCGGCAACATACAGGATTGCACAATCCTTGATTGCCTCGATCTTCGGCGCCAGCTTATCGTCGTCACCGTCTTCCTTGAGATCTCCCTCGAACTCAACCGCTTTGAGAAACACGTGCCCGTTTGGCGCGACATCGTAGATAGCGATATTCTTTGCCCACCCAAAATGGGCATCGACGCGTCTTAGGTCTTGCGTGGCGAATGCGACCTTCATGCAGTCGACCTCTCAGCTGCGCTGCGGTGGCCCGACGTTAGCGGCAGTGCCGCCAAAGGCCTCCATCTATCGGGCGTCGGCTGATGATTCTCCTCGCGGTCCGCGATCACAAGATTGGCGATATCAAAGATCAGAGCGCGCGTACCACGATAACCGACGGATAGCTGGTGCCCTGCACCAAGCCGATCGAACATCGGAAAACCGGCTCGATAGAACGGGATTTTCAGCCGAGCCGCCGCTTGCCTGCCATGCGAATGCGTGATCAGCAGGTCGCAATGCTTTGTTCTGGCTAGCTCTTCCAGATCCTCAAGATCGCCGATCAGCACCTCCTTGGTCTTGATCCGCTCGATCACCGCCGACTGCGTGGTCGTCACCGCCGCGCTCACCTGCGCGCCCATCTCGTGCAGCATACTGGACAGGTCGAACAGCAGGTCTGGCTCGGCCGCGATTGCAAGTTTGCGACCACCAATATGGAAGTGCGCGTCCAGCATTGCGTCGGTGAGCTGGCCGCGCTGGCGCCGATATTTCGATGGCACGGGGCGGCCGCTGATCTCGCTCAGAAAAGTCACGAATTCGTCGTTCGGACCGAGACCGCATAACCGTTCGAACAGGCGAAATGGCACGCCGGTCCTGGCCTGCATGACCTCTGCTGCTCGCCGCATCTGCCCGCCTATCGCGATAGTCCACCCTGCGCGGCCCATGCTCGCGATTTCGTCCACGCCGATGCCGCCGATGGTCGTTGGGGTAAAGTCATCAGGGATATGCCCGTCGAGCGACCCCGCCAGATCAGGCAGGAAGGACGGCCGCAACCCAAAATCCTCCAGGATGGCACGAAGTTCATCAAGATCACCCGGCGTGAGGTGGCATCCTGGAAGAACATTCACCCTCGATGGATCGCGCAGGCCATTGACGTTTGGCCCTTCCACCAGCAACTCCACAATGCTCGCCACGGCCTTCTCCCAGCCGTCCTGGAACGCCCCCTTGAAATCAGGCGTCGAGACATAAACCAGCGGTAATTTCGCAAGCTGCGGATGCTTGTCCCGGATCAGCTTGAGGTAGGCATCGACATCGTCTCCATTGGTCTCGGTGACACCGGTCGAGCAGATTCCGATGATCTTTGGCTTGGTACGATTGTAGATATTGAGTATCGCCTGCTCGAGATTCTCATAGCCGCCGAGCACGGTCGCGACCTCGCTCATCGCAGTGGTCTGCAGCGGTACAGCCTCCTTGAAATGCCGCACAAAGAGGGTGAGCCCGAAGGAGGTGCAACCTTGTGAGCCGTGCAAAAGCGGCATCGCCCCGCTTAGCCCCATGAACGCAAATGCGCCGCCGATCGGCTGGCTCATCTTCAACGGGTTAACCGCGCATGCTTTTGTCGGCAACGTCGCGATGGCCATGACACCTTCCTATTCGGCGGCCTGCAGCCCGGCGCGCGGCGCGGACGCCAGGACGTCCTCGATGCGTCGCTTGCAGCAGCCACCGACGGCATTGGTGTGATTTCTGACTGCCTCGACGCTCCTCAGGCCATGCGCGTAGATCGCATCTTCGATCGTGCCGAGATCGACCGTGTTACAGGAGCAGATCTTTCTCGCTCGCCGCGCCGCTTCGGCGAGCGCCGGATCGCGCGCGATCGCCGCCACCGGCGATTGCATCTGCAACATCGCGTTGGCCAAAGCCTCCCATGGCGCCGGTCGACGTAGCTGGTCCCACATCGGGTTAGAGAGCGACTTAGCGATCTCCTCCACCAGCTTGACCATTCCGACATAACCCATATAGGCGTGGCAACGCTCCTGGTTGACATCGAGCCAAGGCATCGCCGCCTTCAATGCAACGAACTGCGATTTGCCGCCCGAGAGCATGATGTCCGCCTTGGCGTCCTTCAGCATTCTGTACATTTCGCGCGGCGTCATATCCTCGATCATGTGGGCATCTTGCCCCATGAGCAGCTTGATGCGTTCCTTGTCCTCCCTCGTCGACTTCTTCACACTGGTTCCGACCATTTCAAGGCCGGCTTCCTGTAGCGCCGCAACGACCGACCATGACTTGACGCCGCCGGTAATCAATAAAGCCTTCTTGCCTTTGAATCGTGGCTTGTACGGCTCGATCGCAGCCCACGCTCTCGCCTCCTCGCGTGCGATCACCGCTTCGGTGCGCCCGAGCAGCTCTTGCGGCGCGCCACGTTCAACCAATAAGCGGGCAATCTGGCGCAGCGAATAGCTCGAATCCTGAATACCGTAGAATGACCCTTCGAAGAACGGGATCCCGTAGCGTTCCTCCATCTTGCGTGCGACGTTGACCATGGCCTTCGAGCACACCAGCATCGCTGCCCGTGCGCGATGGGATGAAGCGACTTCGCGATATTTGCCATCGCCCGAGATGCAAGACAGAATCCGGATGCCAAGCTCTTCGAACAACGGCTTTACCTGCCAGAGCTCTCCCGAGAGATTAAATTCTCCGATCAGGTTTACATCGTACGGCGTGGCGTAGTCCGGCTCCTGCGTTCCGATTACATAGTCGAGCAAGGCCTCGCCGGCGAGCTTGTTACCGAGGTTCTTGGAACCAACGAACCCCGGGGAATTGATCGGAATCACCGGCTTGCCGAACCTTTGAGACGCCGCCTTGCAGACCGCGTTGATATCGTCGCCGATCATGGCCGGGATGCAGGTCTGATAGACGAAGATTGCGGGCGGGTCGCGCTTGTCGATGATCTCTTTGATCGCTTTGCAGAGCCGCTTCTCGCCCCCAAATACGATATCGGTTTCGCTCATATCGGTTGTGAATGCCGTGCGCCACAGACTAGAGCCGGAGGACGCCGCGCCGCGATTGTCCCAAGAATTGCCTTCGCATGCGATCGGACCATGCACGAGGTGAGCGACGTCGGTAAAGGGCTGCAGCGCAATCTTGGCGCCGTCGAAGGCACACCCGCCCGCAGCGCCGCCCGGCTGCAGTTGCTTGGTGCAACCCTTCTTGCGCTCAGCCTCCGACTTATTGCCATTCTTGGCGCAGCCCGGCTCGCTGAAGATATCCTGGACCGTGGCCGCTAGCGAACTCATCAGCTTTTTCCTCTCTGCGAAAGCAACTCTCTGCCGACCATCTTGCACGCGCGCCATCGGCGAGTGTTCCGGCGATGGCACGCGCACTCTCCGCCATCAACGAATGATGTCGAAGCTATAGTCAGTCTTGCCAAGAACATTGGTCTTCTTGTCGATTTCGTCGAAGATCTTGTCGAGGATCTTCACCAGTACATTCAGGCCGCCCTGATAGCCCCACACGGGGGAGCGGTGATGGTGATGCCGATCAAAAATTGGAAACCCGATGCGGATTAGTGGCGTTCCCGTGTCCCGTTCCAGGTACTTGCCGTGTGTATTGCCAATCAGAAAGTCAACCGGCTCCGTGAACAAGAGCGAGCGCATGTGCCAGAGGTCCCGCCCCGGATAGGCTTGGCAGGCCTGACCAAATGGCGAGCTTGCAAACAGCGCCTGCATTTTTTCCTGCCACGCCTTGTTGCCATTGGTGGACAGCACATGGGTCGGTTCGGCGCCGAGTTCGAGCAGAAAGGCAGCCAACCCATAGCAGAGATCAGGATCGCCATAGATCGCGAACTTCTTGCCATGGATATGCGCGCTGGAGTCCGCGATGGCATCAACCAAGCGGCCACGCTCTCGCGCGAGCTCCTCCGGAATCTCCTTGCCGCTGATGCGTGATAACGCCACGAGAAAATCATCTGTTGCGGACACACCGACCGGGTAATTGAAAGACACGACGTCCTGGCCATGCTCGGACACGAACGGCAGCGTTTTTTCCGTACACCATTGCTGCATGGAGATTGTCGCCTTGGCGTGAATCGCGTTCGCCGCGTCTTCCAGCGTGGTGCCGCCGTCATACATCCGGAACTCGCCGTCGGTCGGGGTATCGAAGACTTCAGAGTTATCGGCGAGAATCGTATGTTCGATGCCCATCAATGCCAAGATTCGCTTGATCTCGCGAAGATTTCCAACGGTATTGCCATCAAAGCCGCCGATGATGTTGATTGCCTCATTTGGCTTGCGCTCCAGCTTCGGCGCCGTTCCGGCCTTGCCGTCCCAAAAATGCTCGAGAATGCCCTTGAGTGCGTTGTCGTAGCCCGTGACGTGGCTGCCGACGAACGCCGGCGTATGTGCGAACGGCACGTCGAACTCTGCCGGAACCGAGCCTTTTTCCTTCGACGTCTTGATGAAGGCGTTGAGGTCATCGCCGATTACCTCAGCCATGCAGGTCGTCGAGACCGCAATCATCTTGGGTTTGTACATGTTATAGCTGTTGGCGAGGCCGTCGATCATATTGTTCAGCCCCCCGAACACAGCGGCGTCTTCCGTCATCGACGAAGACACGCAGGAGCTCGGCTCCTTAAAGTGCCGCGACAGATGGCTGCGGTAATAGGCCACGCAGCCTTGCGAGCCATGGACGAAGGGCAGCGTGCCCTCAAAACCGACTGAGACGAAAACGGCGCCAAGCGGCTGGCAGGCTTTGGCCGGATTTACCGCAAGCGCCTCCCGCGCGAAATTCTTTTCGCGATATTCGGGGGTTTTCGTCCATTCCTTGATACGTTCGACCTCGGCAGGATCGCGGGGATTTTCGAACAACTTCTTGTCGGCCAGCATTTGTTGGTATTCTGGACCGCGGAACAGTTCGAGATGATCGAGCACATGTTCTGCACTCTGCGCCATGTTAGGATCCTTCACTATCGAAATTGATATCGCCCAACTCTCCGCAGAGAGCGGGATCGGTTGCTCTATTGTGAAACCAAGTGCTTGTTACTCTGCAGCCAAGAGCTTGGCTTTCGAGGCTTCCTTCCAAGGTGCCTTCATCTTCTTCCAGATCGGCGAGTTGACAGCCATGTCCATGTCGCGCGCAAAGATCGCAAAGCCGTCATAGCCGTGATATGGGCCCGAATAGTCCCAGGAATGCATCTGCCGGAACGGCACACCCATCTTTTGGAAAACGTACTTTTCCTTGATGCCCGAGCCGACCAGATCAGGCTGGAGCTTTTCGACGAAGCGCTCGAACTCATAGCCGTTGACATCGTCGTAGATGAGCGTGCTGTCCTTTACATAATGCTGGGCAGTGCGCTGATAGTCGTCGTTATGACCGAACTCGTATCCGGTTCCCACGACTTCCATGCCGAGGTCCTCGTAGGCGCCAATCACATGACGCGGACGAAGCCCGCCGACGTACAGCATCACCGTCTTGCCCTGCAGGCGCGGGCGATATTTTGCGATCACGGCGTTCACCAGCGGCTGGTACTTTTCGATCACCCGCTCGGCACCCTCCTTGATCTTGTCGTCGAAATAGCCGGCAATCTTGCGCAGAGATTCTGCGATCTTTGAAGGTCCGAAGAAGTTGTACTCGCACCAGGGGATACCGAATTTCTCCTCCATATGACGCGAGATGTAGTTCATCGAACGGTAGCAATGCAGAATGTTGAGCTTCGCCTTCGGCGTTGCTTCGAGCTCGGCGAGTGAACCGTCGCCGGACCACTGTGCAATCACCCGCAGGCCCATTTCCTCCAGCAGAATTCGCGATGACCAGGCGTCGCCGCCGATATTGTAGTCACCAATGATCGCAACATCGTAGGGCGTCGGCTCGAACTTTGGTTTGCCGTCGGGGTCGAGCTTGTCGAAAATCCAATCGCGCACCGCGTCGTTGGCGATGTGGTGGCCAAGCGACTGCGACACGCCGCGAAAGCCCTCACAGCGGACAGGCACGATGGTCTTGCCACCATATTCCTTGGATTTCGACCTTGACACGGCCTCGATGTCGTCCCCGATCAATCCGATCGGGCATTCCGATTGGATGGTGATGCCGTGGTTGAGCGGGAAAAGCTCCTGGATTTCGTCAAGGACTTTGACCAGCTTCTTGTCGCCACCGAATACGATGTCCTTCTCCTGGAAATCGGAGGTGAATTGCAGGGTTACAAAACTATCGATGCCCGTTGTGCCAACGTAATAGTTACGACGCGAGCCCCACGAATACTGGCCGCAGCCAACCGGGCCGTGGCTGATATGGACCATGTCCTTGATCGGCCCCCAGACCACCCCCTTGGATCCTGCATAGGCGCAGCCTCTGATTGTCATCACACCAGGTATGGATTTTATGTTGGACTTGACTCCGCAATCGGACTTCCCGGACTGGTGAACGTTGAGATGCTTGGCACGCCGCTTCGCGGTCTTCTCTGGATAGACCTTCAGCACCTCGTCGATCAGCTGTTTGTTACGAGCCCTGATTTCTGCAATGCTCTGGGTCGTGGCGAGACTCATGCTGATGTCCTTCAAGGGTTAGCGGTTGGAAGTGCTTCTTGCTGATAAAGACTTTTGCAACGAGCATGCCAGTCCGTCGGGAGCGCAAAAACCAGAACAAATAGACACAGTTAGCGCGGCCCGTCCGATGAGGCTGGTTGTTGTTGCGAACGCGACATCGCGCTTTGCGCGGAGACTTCTTCGTTGACCCTGTTCGAAATGGAACAAGTGCCGGCTATGCGCGAAGTTGGGCCGCGCAGTTCTCGAAGAGGCGAAGTTGCCGCCGATTGCAAGATTTTGCGATCGCGCTCGGCGGGACGGCCGCTAACATGGACGAGCGGGTGGCTGGCGGCTCCGGCTTGCCGATACCATCTATGCTGCCGGGCACGACGGATGCTTACCTTCAGCGAAGACGATGATGGTCTTGTGGATGACGTCATCGCCCGCCGAGGTCGATACAAGCTCCCTAGCCACTTAGACGTGGCACACTCGCCGTCTAAGAGAACAGCTGCCGCGCCTTGATGAGCGCACCGACGAGCGTATCAATCTCTTCACGTGTGTTGTAGAGCCCGAAGGACGCACGGCACGTCGCCAGAACACCGAACCGCTTGAGCAGCGGCATCGCGCAATGGGCCCCTGCCCGCACCGCCACACCTGCGCGGTCGATGACGGTGGCAATATCATGCGCATGCGCACCCTTCATATCAAAGGAGATGATCGGCCCCTTCTCGGCTGGTGTGCCGATCAAGCGCACGGAGTTGATGTCCGCCAGCTGCTGCTGAGCGTAAGCAAGCAGTGCGCTTTCGTGCTCGCGGATCTGCTTCTTGCCTATTGAATTGATGTAGTCCACAGCCGCCCCCAGACCGACCGCCTCGACGATCGGTGGCGTACCCGCCTCGAAGCGGTGCGGCGGATCACCATAGATGACGCCGGTACGTGAGACCTCACGGATCATTTCGCCCCCGCCATTGAAGGGTGGCATCAACGCCAGATGCTCAGATTTGCCGTAGAGCATGCCGATGCCGGTCGGACCATAGAGTTTGTGGCCCGTCATCACGTAGAAATCGCAATCGATGTCGCAGACGTCGACGTTCAGATGGACGCATCCTTGCGAACCATCGATCAGCACCGGGATACCGCGAGCATGAGCGATCCTCACCACCTCCTTTACTGGCAAGACGGTCCCCAGAGCATTCGACATTTGTGTGATCGCAACTATCTTGGTGCGCCGGGTCAGGAGTTGCTCAAAGGCATCCAGCAGGAAGTTGCCGTCATCATCCACTGGTGCCCATTTGATCACCGCACCGTGGCGCTCTCTGAGAAAATGCCACGGCACGATGTTGGAATGATGTTCCATCATCGAGAGAACGATCTCATCCCCCGGGGTGACGCGTTCACGACCGAAGGTCTGGGCGACCAGATTGATTGCCTCGGTGGCGCTGCGGGTGAAGATGATCTCCTCGTTTAGACGGGCGTTCACAAATCGCGCCAGCTTGGCACGCGCGCCTTCATACGCCTCGGTCGCAGCGTTAGCGAGGTAGTGCAAACCGCGATGAACGTTGGCATATTCGCTTGAGTAGACCTGCATCATGCGGTCAAGTACCGCCTTCGGCTTCTGAGCCGAGGCGGCATTGTCGAGATAGACCAGCGGCCTGCCATAAACCGTCATGCTCAGCGCAGGAAAGTCCGCACGTAGACGGTTGACCTCGTACCTGCCATTGCTCATCGCGGGATGCACGCTCATCTCCGCGCCTGCATCCAGTGTTCAGTTTGCGCGGTCACGAAATCGCGCAGGCTCTCGGGGACGATTTCCTCAATCGCCTCGCCCAGGAATGCTCCAATCAGCAACGCCTGCGCGTCCTTTTCGGATAGACCGCGAGCACGCAGATAAAATACGAGTGCACCGTCCAGCGCACCTGACGTCGATCCGTGGCCGCAAGTCACGTCGTCGGCCAAGATTTCGAGTTCGGGCTTGTTGTCGGCCCGGGCCTCGTCGGACAGAAGCAGCGCCCGCGTCGTCAGCGTGGCGTCCGTCTTCTGCGCGCCAGGACGAACGACAATCCGGCCTTGGAGCACCGAACGGCCGCATTCGTCGATCACCGCACGGAACTTCTCCCGACTGGTGCAATGTGGCACGGCGTGATCGACGACCATTGTCGTGTCGACATGCTGCTTGTGCCTGATGAGATTGACGGCGTTCGCCGAGAGCTTGGATCCCTCGCCAGTCAGCGTGACGAATCCCTGGTAGCGACTGACGGAGCCGCTACAGGTCATGCTGAAGAAATCGAGCTTCGCTTTTGCGCCGACCGCGATGATGCTTGATGAGATATTCACCGCGTCAGCGGCGTCGGACGCCAGTCGGATATGCGAAAGGCTTGCCTCGTCACCAACCAAGGCGATTGTCGCATCGTTGGTCTGATAGCCGCTCGCGCCTTCAGCCGAGACGAAACTCTCCACTACGGCCGCATGCGCGCCTTGACCGAGCTGCAGATAGGAGCGCGTGAAGTTGGACACCAATGATCCGGTCGCGACGTGAACGATCTGAATCGGACGCTTCACCGCTTCGCCCTCAGCGATCGTAATCACGAAGCCATCGGTCGCCATTGCCGCATTGAGCGAGATCACCGCATCAGTCGTCGTCGACAGCACCAGGCCGGCCATCGCGCTGTCGGTCGTATCTTCCAGAACCTCTCGGAGCGACCACACATCGACCCCGTCTTCCAGACTGTCCACATCGGAAAGCTCCGGTGCGAATATGCCATCCACCAAGACGAGTTTGACCGCCCGATCGACTGCTGTTTGCTTAACCGACACCGCTGCGCGCATCAGCGCAGCCGCATCGGGTCGCGGAGCGAGTGGCAGGACCGCGCCAATCAGGGTGCGCAGATCGGTGTATTTCCAGGCCTCGATGCGCCGATGCGGGAGGCCGGCACGCTGGTAGGCTTCGAACGCCCTCGCACGGATATGTGCGACGAGCCCGGAGCCAGGCAACCGTCCATGCGCCGCGGCAAAGACATCGTCCGTTGCGCGCCCGGCGACGGTTTTGGTCATGACCTGCTTCATCGGGAAATCTCGTGCGCGGTCACGCCGCGTCTTCGAATTGTGCGTAGCCACAAGCCTCAAGCTCCAGCGCGAGTTCTTTTCCGCCGCTCTTTCTTATCTGCCCTTTCGACATCACGTGGACAACGTCCGGCACGATGTAGTCGAGAAGCCGCCGATAGTGGCTGATTACAATCATCGCGCGCTCCGACGAACGCAGAGAGTTGATGCCACCCGCGACAATCCGCAGCGCGTCAATGTCGAGGCCGGAATCTATCTCGTCCAGGATGCACAGGCTCGGTTCGAGCAGCGCCATCTGCAAAATCTCGTTGCGTTTCTTCTCGCCGCCGGAAAATCCGACATTGAGGCCGCGCTTGAGCATGCTTTGCGGTATATTGAGCGAATTAGCAACCTCGCGAACGCGTTTTATAAAATCGGGGGTGGAGAATTCCGTTTGTGTTCGCGCCTTGCGCTGGGCGTTCAGCGCTGCGCGCAGGAAGTTCATGGTGGTCGCCCCGGGAATTTCCACCGGATATTGGAAGGCAAGAAATACGCCCCTAGTCGCGCGCTCGCTTGCTTCCATCGCGAGCAGGTCCTCACCGTTGAATAGGATTTGGCCAGCGTTCACTTGATAGCCGGGCTTGCCGGAGATAACGTGACTGAGTGTGGACTTTCCGGAGCCGTTCGGCCCCATGATTGCATGCACCTCACCCGCATTGACCGCAAGATCGAGGCCGCGAAGAATTTCGCAGCCCTCGATACCAACATGCAAATCTCGGACTTCGAGTAGCGCCATTTTAACCTGCCCCTGAAATGCGTCATCCAGAACGCAAGCCGCAATCGCAAGGGCTCGCGGAAGCGTTTAGTTACCCGACGGATCCCTCGAGCGAGATAGAGATCAACTTCTGCGCTTCCACTGCGAACTCCATCGGCAACTTTTGCAGCACGTCTTTCGCGAAACCGTTGACGACGAGGCCAGTGGCCTGTTGCTCGCTCAAGCCTCTCTGCACGCAGTAGAACAGCACGTCCTCGGAAATCTTCGACGTCGTCGCTTCATGCTCGAACGTCGCCGAGGAATTCTTGGCCTCGACATAGGGCACGGTGTGCGCGCCGCATTTGTCGCCGATCAGAAGCGAGTCGCAGGCGGTGTAGTTGCGTGCGCCGGTGGCCTTGCGATGGGCGCTGACGAGACCGCGATAGGTGTTCTGCGACTTGCCGGCCGCGATGCCCTTGGAGATGATCCGGCTCGACGTGTTCTTGCCGAGATGGATCATCTTGGTGCCGCTATCGACCTGCTGGAAGCCGTTCGAGATCGCGATCGAGTAGAATTCGCCGCTCGAATTGTCGCCGCGCAGGATGCAGCTCGGATATTTCCAGGTGATCGCCGAACCGGTCTCGACCTGGGTCCAGGAGATCTTCGAATTGCGACCGCGGCAGTCGCCACGCTTGGTGACGAAATTGTAGATGCCGCCCTTGCCTTCCGAATTGCCCGGGTACCAGTTCTGCACCGTCGAATACTTGATCTCGGCATCGTCGAGTGTAACGAGCTCGACCACGGCGGCGTGCAGCTGGTTCTCGTCGCGCTGCGGCGCGGTGCAGCCCTCGAGATAGGAGACGTAGGAGCCCTTGTCGGCGATGATTAGCGTGCGCTCGAACTGGCCGGTGTTGCGCTCGTTGATGCGGAAATAGGTCGACAGCTCCATCGGGCAGCGCACGCCCGGCGGCACGTAGGCGAACGAGCCGTCGGAGAACACCGCCGAATTCAATGTCGCGAAGTAGTTGTCAGAGGTCGGCACCACGGTGCCGAGATATTTCTGCACCAGCTCGGGATGCTCGCGGATCGCCTCCGAGATCGGCATGAAGATCACGCCGGCCGCCTTCAGCTCCTTCTGGAAGGTGGTCGCAACCGAGACCGAATCGAACACGGCGTCGACCGCGATCTTGCGGTTCGGCGTCTGCTCACCACCAGGCGGCGGCTCGACGCCCTCGAGGATCGCGACCTCGCGCAGGGGGATGCCGAGCTTCTCGTAGGTCTTGAGGATTTCCGGATCGATTTCGTCGATCGAGGACAGCGTCTTCTTCGGCTTCGGCGCCGCGTAGTAGTAGATGTCCTGGTAGTCGATCTTCGGATAGTCGACGCGCGCCCAGGTCGGCTCGGTCATGGTCAGCCAGCGGCGATACGCCTCCAGGCGCCATTCCAGCATCCAGGCCGGTTCATTCTTCTTTGCGGAGATGAAGCGGACGGTGTCTTCCGACAGCCCCTTCGGGGCCTTGTCGGACTCGATCAGCGTCTCAAACCCATATCGATACTGGTCGACGTCGATGCGCCGGACGCGCTCGACCGTCTCTTGTACAGCTACCATTGTCTACTCCGCTCCCACACGGAAAACTCTAGCCGACGACGATTGCCCAACGCGACCCTCCAAGCTGATCGTGCAAGTCATGGCCAACGCGGGATCAGCGGGTGAGAGAATCAGGTCCCCAACCCAGAGAGCCGTCGCTAGAGTCTTCATCCTGCTTTGCGCCGGAGTTCCCCTCATCGGCGACCTCTTATGCCGGCACGCAGGTGTCGGGCACTGGGCAAACGACAGCGCATTGCGGCGCGTCAAAATGACCCTCACATTGAGTGCACTTGGCTGGATTGATCACATATATATCGTTCTTCAGGCTGATCGCCGCGTTGGGACATTCGAACTCACACGCGCCACAGACGGTGCACTGGGACGCGATTATCTTGTAGGCCATTACTGCGATTCCATAAGCAAAGTGCGGACCGCTTCTTGCTTTCAAGTCTTATGCCAAAGAGCTTGGGCTTGATTTGTCTCGGCTATTTTCCAAGGCATGTCGCCGCCTCAACGATTGTCGCAAATGCTACAATCGGCCTCACGGCAGCTTGATCGCGACGCATAGTTGGAGCGCAGGGTCGATCCGGCGGCGGTCGGCCGATCAGGCCACGTTCGTCAGCCCGGCTCGCCTCTCCACAGCACAGCCAAAAAACGTCGTGCCCGATCGCGCAGATAAAGGTCGCTTCGATGATCGCGGTCCTTCTGGGCGAGCCGCGGCAGGCAATGTTAATCCCCGCGGATTACCGGAAAATCTGCTTTCCCTGTAGAGGACGGAACTACTTCGGCTGGCATCACGGGGACGACCGAAAGCCAAGCGCGATCGTCTGATGCCCCCTCGGCTTCGGTCCGTACTCCGAAGAGACGCCAGCGGGGCTCGGCAGATCGAAATTGCCGAAAAAAAAGCCACCCCGAAGGGTGGCCCAAGTCAGGGAGGAAACGCCCGTGTGGGCCTCTGGGAATCAGGCCGCAGCCTGTTCGATCGGAGAGAAGGGGAGCCCGAGACTCTCGGCAACCGCCTTGTAAGTCAGCCGGCCCCGATGGACATTGAGGCCCGCGCGTAGGTGCGGATTATCGAGCACGGCGGAAAAGCCCTTGTTGGCCAGAGCCAAACCAAACGGCAGCGTGGCGTTGTTCAGTGCCTGGCTCGAGGTTAGCGGCACAGCGCCGGGCATATTCGCGACGCAGTAGTGAATGATGCCATCCACTTCGTAAGTTGGATCAGCGTGAGTGGTTGGGTGCGATGTCTCAAAGCAGCCGCCTTGATCGATAGCGACATCGACGATGACCGCCCTTTTGCGCATTGAGCTCAGCATGCTCCGGCGGACCAGCTTCGGCGCGCTCGCTCCTGGAACGAGCACCGCACCAATGACCACATCGGCCGCAAATACCTCCTCCTCCACGGATTCGATGGTGGAAAATCTGGTACGAACGCGCCCTTCGAATAGCTCGTCCAACTCGCGGAGCCGGGGTATCGAACGGTCGATGATGGTGACCTCCGCGCCCAAACCGACCGCCATGCGTGCGGCGTGCGTGCCGACGACGCCGCCTCCGATCACCACGATCCGAGCCGGCTGAACACCGGGCACTCCACCGATCAACAGCCCTCGTCCGCCTGCACTGCGCTTCAGCGCACTACCCGCAGCTTCGATCGCAAGCCTACCTGCGACCTCGCTCATCGGCGCCAGCAGTGGAAGACCACCATGGGCATCAGTTACGGTCTCATAAGCGATCGCGGTGCACCCAGATTTCAGGAGCCCCTTGGCCTGCTCCGGGTCCGGCGCCAGATGCAGGTAAGTGAAGAGGATCTGGCTCTCCCGCAGCTGGCTCCATTCGGACGGTTGAGGCTCCTTAACCTTTACGATCATCTCGCTCGATGCAAATACCTCGCCTGCGGAATCGAGAATCGTTGCGCCGGCGGCGCGATAATCGTCATCGGTTGCACCAATGCCGGCGCCGGCATTGGCCTCGATCATCACGCGGTGGCCCGCTGCCACATATTCGCGGACGGCTCCAGGGGTAAGGCCCACGCGATATTCGTGCGCCTTGATTTCCTTGGGGACTCCGACCTTCATTTGAAAACTCCCTGCCTAGAGGGGTTTTTTAATCGCAAGAGCGCAACGATATTGCGAGGCTGGCGCCTAAATGGCGCAGGAATTCAGCGATCTTGGACTAGCTACGCAGGATTTCAAACAAGCAGATGCGAAGCGTATTGAGACGAGCATGCTCGCTGAGCTAATCATCGTTCCCTCATGCTCCCCGCAAATGCGCGTGGCGTGTTCAACAGATCCGAGGCAATTGTTCGCCTGACAACCAATCGACAATTCTTCCGCCGCCAAAACTGGTCGCCACTTGCACAAATTTGTGATCGTCAGCTACGGCCTCGCCAATATCGGCTGCATCGCATCCGAGCGGATGCCCCTTCATGGCCGCAAGCACGGCATCAGCCACACCAGGCGCGACGATCGCAACGAGCTTGCCCTCATTAGCGACATGGATCGGATCAAGCCCAAGGAGTTCGCAGGTTGCCGCAACAGCGGGCTTTACCGGAATGGCCGCTTCCTGCAGACGGAACCCGAGGCCAGATTGATGCGCAATCTCGTTGAGGGTGGCGGCAAGACCGCCGCGCGTGGGGTCACGCATCACGTGGATGCCGCGCCCGCCAGCCGCCACCATGACGGCCACCAAGTCATGCAGCGATGCGGAATCCGAGACGATCTCAACTTGAAGAGCGGCGTTCTGGCGCGTTGACATGATCGCCACCCCATGATCGCCAAGGCTGCCCGACACCAGCACACGGTCCCCGATCCTTGCTTTGTCGGCGGACAGATCGAGCCCATCGGCCAGAACCCCGATCCCGGTCGTAGAGATGAACAACCCATCCGCCTTGCCGCGCTCGACGACCTTGGTATCCCCAGTGATGATGTAAACGCCGGCACCGCGCGCCGCCGCGCCCATCGACTGCGCAATCGTCCTTAGATCCGAAAACCGAAAACCCTCCTCGATGATGAAGCTAGCTGACAGATAGAGCGGACGCGCGCCGGCCATCACGACATCATTGATCGTGCCGTGCACAGCCAATGACCCGATATTGCCGCCAGGAAAAAACAGTGGCGAGACCACATAGCCGTCGGTCGTCATCACCATCCTGCCTGCCGCAACCTCAAACGCCGACTGATCATTGCAGCGGGCGAGCCATTCATTACCGAAGGCTTGGTGAAAAAGGCCGGAGATCAATTGTGCCATGGCGCGCCCCCCAGATCCGTGGGAAAGATCAACGCGTCCGTTCTCGACGTCGAGCTTGCCATGATAATCCTTGACGCTCATGACAACCGCCTCACCTGATCATCGCGAACTCGGCCGTAGGTCCAATACGCAGCACAGGCGCCTTCCGAGGAAACCATGCAGGACCCAACGGGTGTTTCCGGCGTGCAGACGGTTCCAAACAGCTTGCAGTCAACCGGCCGCTTGGCGCCGCGCAGGATCGCGCAGCACTCGCATGCCGGATTGTCGGCGACACGCAGTTCGTGCATCGCAAAGCGCGCCTCGGCATCAAATCCGGCATAAGCCCGCTTCAGCTTCAGTCCGCTGTTGGGGACGAGACCAAGCCCTCGCCACTCGAACTGTTCACGCAGTTCGAATACCTGCGAGACCTCGTCCTTGGCGCGACGATTGCCTTGGCGCGTCACCGCACGGCTGTATTGGTTCTCCACCTCGTAGCGGCCTTCGTTCACCTGCCGCACCAGCATCAGGATTGCCTGCATCACGTCGAGCGGTTCAAATCCCGCGATGACGATCGGCTTACCGAATTGTTCCACTAGGGGCTCGTAAGGCTGCGTACCGATGATCGTACTGACATGTGCAGGACCGACGAAGCCATCGATTGCGACCCCACCGATGTTGCGCATCTTCGGGTTCTCGAGAATGCTGTGCATCGCAGAGGGCGTAAGCACGTGGTTGCAGAACACGCTGAGGCCCCTCAGCCGCTTCTTTTCGGCAATCCGGACCATCACCGCCGTCGGGGGCGTCGTGGTCTCAAATCCGATGGCAAAGAAGACCACCTCCCTGGTTGGCACCTGTTCGGCGAGCCGGATAGCGTCGAGCGTCGAATAGACCATCCGAATGTCTGCGCCGAGCGCTTTGGCGCGCATCAGGGACTGCCCCTGCGACCCGGGCGCGCGCATCAGGTCGCCATACACGCACAGAGTGACCTCCGGACGCTCGGCGAGCCGGACCGCCATGTCGATCCGGCTCGCGGGCAGAACGCAGACTGGACAACCGGGCCCGTGGATCATGCGAACATTCGCAGGCAACAAATCCTCGAGGCCGTAGCGGGAGATCGCATGAGTGTGCCCGCCGCAGAATTCCATGAACCGGTAAGCCCGTCGCGGACCGGCTTCGGCGCCAATCGCCCGCGCGAGCCCCTGTGCGATGGTCTTGTCACGAAATTCATCGGCATATTTCATGATCGGGGTTCCCGCCCTGCACTGCCTAGTTCCTGCAGGAGCTCCAACGTGCGCTTGGCTTCTGTCGGGTCGATCTTGGATAGCGCGTAGCCGACATGGACAAGAACGTTGTCGCCGACATCGAGCTCCTCGACGAGAGCGATCGATATTTCCAAGCTGACCCCATCGATGGACACGATCGCCATATCGTCGGGAAGAATTTTCGAAATCTTTGCCGGGACCGAAAGACACATATCAGGTTGCTCCTTCCAGGGCTGACGACTGTTCGGCAGTCTGCAGAGCGGCAACCCAGGCCTGACCAAGGCTCAAACCACCATCGTTGGGCGGCAGTTTCCGTGGCACCAGCGGGTTGAGGCCTGCGCTGCAGCAACCGCGCTCAATTTCATCCGCCAGCACCGCGTTCAGAAAACAGCCGCCGCTTAGAACGATGGTATTGACGCCGGTTCTCCGCGCAGCGCGCCTGACCCAGTCGATGCAGGCGACGGCAAAGGTGCCATGAAACAGCCCGGCTCCGTCCGCGGTGTCGATGTTGTCTGCAATCAACCGCGAAAACAGCGGGCGAAGCGACAGCACGTCGCGGTCGATGGTCCAGCCCGCTTCGAGAATTGCAGTCCGCCGTACCAACGCCTCGAGCTTCATCGCGGCCTCGCCCTCATAACTCTGCAAACTTGCAACCCCCAGCAGCGCCGCCGCGGCATCGAATAACCGGCCCGCGCTGGTCGTCGTGGCTCCGCCCGCTTGATCGAGCAATGCTGACACACGCCCAGCCTGCCGCTGCGCAGCAAAGCGAGGCGCGATTTCATGACCCCGGCCGAGCGCCTGCAATACTGCGCTTGCCATACGCCACGGCTCGCGGGCTGCGCGATCGCCGCCAGGCATTTGCAGGGGCGCGAGATGCCCGATGCGTCGAAACCTCGTTCCTTCGCACAACAATAGCTCGCCACCCCAGTTACCGCCGTCGGAACCGAAGCCATGGCCGTCGAGCACCAAGGCAAGCGCAGGTCCGGCGTGCCCGTGCTCAGCGATGACAGCGGCAGCGTGGGCGTGGTGATGCTGGACGGCGACAAGCGCCCGGCCGCTTGCTTGCGCAAACCGGGTCGACGCCATATCGGGATGCATATCATGGGCAATGACGACAGGCTCCACATCAAGGGTCGATGTGAGGTGGTGGATCGTCTGCTCGAACACACAGATCCCTTCGGCCGTATCAAGATCGCCAATATGCTGGGAGACGAAGGCTTCGTTGCCCCGCGTGATGGTGACGGTTGACTTCAGGGCGCCGCCGACGGCGAGCACGACCGGCACAGACCTCGCAAGCCGGATCGGTTCGGGAACATAGCCACGTGCCCGGCGAACGAACTGAGGCCGGCTGGCCACCACCGACAGCACGGTGTCATCGGCGCGCGTCAGGATATCTCGATCATGGGTCACGACAAGGTCGGCAATCCCCTTGAGCCGCCGCAGCGCCTGCGCGTTGTCGATCACGAGCGGTTCGCCGCAAGAATTGGCGCTGGTTGCGACGATGACCGGGGCTGCCCCCGCAAGCCATGTTCCTGTCGAGTGAAGCGCATGAAAGATGAGGTGATGCAGTGGCGCTACCGGCAACATGACACCTACGCGCGATAAGCCAGGAGCCGTCGCGGGCGCCAAATCATTGCGCGAAGTTAAAAGCACGATGGGACGTGCTACGGATTCGAGCAGCGCAAGCTCTGCCGCGTTCGCTTCCGCGATTTCGTTGACACGCTCTATGGAACCGACCATGACCGCGAACGGCTTCTGGGGGCGCTGCTTTCTGCTGCGCAAACGCTGCACGGCGTCCTGGTTGCGCGCATCGCAAAGCAGCTGATACCCGCCGAGCCCCTTTATTGCCACGATTTGGCCGCCGGCAATCGCCGCAGCAATGGCGTTGACCCCATGGCTAAGCCGAGGACCGCATATCGGACACGCGATCGCCTCCGCGCGAAACCTGCGGCTCGCTGGATCGGCATATTCGGCCGCGCAGGCGGCACACAGCCTGAACGCCTTCATGACCGTGTTGCGGCGATCATACGGAAGCTGTTCGGCGATCGTGTAGCGCGGGCCGCAATGGGAGCAGCTGACGAAGGGATAAAGGTAATGGCGATTTTCTGGATCGAATAGCTCGCCCAGGCATTGCCGGCAGGTCGCGGCATCGGCAACGATCCGAGTTGACAACCTGCCGCCTTCGCTCGTGTGAATCGAAAAATCTTGTGCCGCGAGCGCCCCGGTCCGCTGAACGCAGATGTGGTCGATACGTGCAAGTGGAGGCGGCTCGAGCGGCAAAGCAGCGACAAACTCGGACGCCCGGTTACCCTCGACTTCGATTGTGACGCCCTCGGGGCCATTGACGACGAATCCCGCCAATCCGTATCGCCTAGCAAGGCCATAGACGTAGGGGCGAAAGCCGACTCCTTGCACGGCCCCGCTCACGCGCACGCGCAGCCGTGTTCGGTCGCAGATGGCGGCGGCGCTCATCGCCTGGTGTCCTCCAAGGCGCGCCTTTGATGCGCTGCCTGCTCATCGATCCAACCGTAGAGTGAGCCAAAACCCTCGCCGGTCCGCGCCGAGACCGTGAGCACTTCGATCTTGGGATTGACGCGTCTTGCGTATTCGACGGTCCTGCCCAAATCGAACTCAAGCAGCGATGCCAGATCAATCTTGTTGATCAGCATGAGCGAAGAAGCGGCAAACATATCCGGATATTTGAGCGGCTTGTCTTCGCCTTCGGTGGTCGACAACACCACGATCTTGCAGGCCTCGCCTAGATCGAAGGCAGCGGGACAGACCAGATTGCCGACGTTCTCGATGAAGAGAATACCGCGCGTGAGCGGCGGCAAGCGGCGATAGGCCTCACCAATCATGGCAGCATCGAGATGACAACACTTGCCGGTATTGACTTGAATAGCTGGCACGCCGGCCGAGCGAATGCGTTCGGCATCGTTCGAGGTCTGCTGATCGCCCTCGATGACCCCGATCGTCCAGCTGCGCTTGAGCTCGGACACGGCGCGGACCAACAGCGAGGTCTTGCCTGCACCAGGACTGGACATAAGATTAAATACGAGCAGTTCGTGGGCCATGAAGAGGGCGCGGTTTTCCGCCGCGATCCTGTTATTCTTGCCAAGGATGTCGCGCCCGACCTGAATGATATGCTCGCAGCTCTTACCCGCGACCTTCAATGCAGCCGGGTCGGCGCCGCGGCTCACAAACGCCTGCCCATCATGCGCCTGATGATGGCCAAGATGATGAGGGTGATCATGGCCATGGCCGGCATGGTGTGAATGCTGCAGGCCCTGGTCGCCATGCAGATGCACCTCATGGCGATCGCAATTGTCCTGCACATCGGGACGGCCGCGAACGCGACCTTGCGCATCATGCACTTCGGCGCGTTCAGTTGAAGACGCCTGTCCGCTGCAGCCGCATACGCTACACATCAATCGATCTCCAGCTCTTTCACTCGCATCTCCTCGCCTGCTGTTACCTGCAACTGATAGCTGCCGCAGCATGGACAGCACTCATCGCGCCGTGCAATCTCGATGCTCTTCGAACAGGTCATGCACCAGGCCACGCCGGGACATTCGATGATTCTAACAGCCGCGCCCTCGGCAATGGTCCGCGTTGCAACGACAGCAAAGCAGAACCTGATCGCTTCAGGCGCAACATGGCTCAACGCCCCGATCTCCAGACAGACGCTCCGCACCTGGGAAAACGATCGGCGATGCGCCTCCTCCTCGACGATTTCGACGATGCTTTGACAAAGCGCCATTTCATGCATCGTCAACTTTGCGAAACTTGAGTGTGAATCCGACGCAGGGATCAAGCGATTCAATCACCGCACGAACCGCTTTCTGATGTCGTCTCGTCGTCAGCCCCGCGCCCTGCAGATTCCGGACAAGTGGTCCGCGCCAATGGAAATTCCATTCCGTCGGCGCAAGACATTCGAAGCGGGATATCTGGCCCTGAGGATCAAGCTCGACCGCCTGATAGAGCCGGCCCCTGGCGCATTCGATCGCGGCCGCTCCTCGTCCAGGACCTAACCTGTAGCTTTCGATGATCCCAGGCTCGGCCGATTCGATATGAGCACCGGACTTGAGCCAATCGCATAGCTGCCGGATTTCTGCAATTCTGGCCTTCAGCCGCGCGACCGCACCCGACCGACCCAGCCAGAGCCGATCACGCGTCATTTGGCGCGCCCATGGACCCGTCTCGGGCGCATGCCCACCAAGATCGGGACAATGGCAAAATGTCGGGTCATCGCCGAGCAGCCGTTCAGTGATGTTGCGGTCGTCGGCAACGGACAGGAACGAGTGCGCGATCGAGATGGACCTCAGGTCGACTTCGTCAAGCGCTGCAATGCAAAGCGCGAACGGGCTACCGGGCCTCGGCGCGCCATCTTCATCCGGCATGCCGAGTGCCGCGAGCGAAGCCACAATCTGCGCTATAGCCTCACGCCGAATAGAGCCGCGTGCTGGCCGTGCGCCGCCCACAAGCATTGACAGTCCTCGTATGAGGGACCGGATCGCCGCCGCACTGACATTCGGCGTAGGAAACCCGACCAAGAGGCCCCGCAGCAATTCTGAGATGCGCTCGGCAACGACCAAGAGCATACGACGCTGTGTCGTCGCGAGGATGATCTTTTCGTCACGTGCCGCCTCGATCGCGGACAGCAATGCGGTTTGTTGCGCAGCGGCACATACTGGGAAGAGATGCGGCAGCGCCTTGAGCAACGCCGAGGCCGGTTTGCCGGCGAACAGCCGTGCCAGTGGCGGCCGGGCTCGCGGCAGGATCTCGACCGCGGCGATGACATCGGCAGCAAGCGATATGGTGACATCGATTTTGTTGCGAGCGACGAGGCTCATGCGCACCGCTCCGTCATCATCTCGCGCAAGAAATGCCGGCGGTCGATCGGACAGAGACGTGGCGCTTCGGTATGATTTAGCGCTCGGCGGTTGGGCGGCCACATCGTGGCAAGGACCGCTGCTTCGGCGCGGGCGCCACCCATGTCGTTGCGTGAGATCGCCGAAAGCAGGGAGCAACAGGCAATCGAGCCCAATGATGCGATTTCGCTGCCACCAAGCTCAACGTTGCGGAATCGAACTCGCAAGCGCAGGTTCGATTTCGGTCCAGCATGCCGTTGGCGGTTGCTCTTGCGCAAGAAGGCGACCAACTTCATGGCCCAAGGCGCGCCCATCATGCTAACGGGCCCTGCCCTCTGCACGTGCGAAACCCCGATCGCTTGGACCCTGAACACGGATCGTTCAAGGTCGGTCGCGTGCGCACGGCTCGACCGGCGATATCGCAGTCGGCTGCTACGAGCATCTCCTCAGGTGCCGACACATCGGGGTTCTTGCTCCTGCGAAGGTCCTGTTCGCGCTCAAGCATCATTTTCAACCGACCCGAAGCCGGACATCGACGTGCGAAAGCCGAAGACGCTTTCAATTTTTGGGACGCAACGCACTCGCGCAGCAGTCTGTGTCGCCATCGCTCTCTGGTCGATTGTGCACGATCCAGCCAACGCCACGTCGGGCGCCGTCCGTGAGAACCGGCCGAATGCCAAATATTCTCCAAGTTCTTCACGTGACGTAAGCCTTCATGATTTCCTGCAGGCGTTCGGCGGAATCCTCGAAATCCTCGTCGGCAGCCAACGCAACAATAGGCACGCCGCCGATCTCAAGCGTATCCAGGATGATGTTGTCGATAGAATTGAAGAACTGCACCGACCACACATTCCGTGTCGCAGTCGCCTGCACTCGGCATGCGCCGTAGCCGCGAAAGATGAGCTGGACCGGACCATTGCCCACGCTCTGCTGGAGAAACGCCAGGTCGATGTCGTTCATCGGCAAAAGCGTGAGATTGATGACATGCGTGCGCATGCCAGGCCGCCAGGTGCGGGCCCGCTCGCGTGTTTCGGCGAGCACCGGCAGCACGTTCATCGCCCCATCCGGCGCGGTGCCGATCGCCAGATCGGTCGACGCCAGGTCCGTTGCGGCGCGCTGCACGATCTGCGGGATCGCCCCGACTTCAACATATTCGTGTGCCGGATCCGTCCCGATGCGCACGCGCCAGATTCCCGCAAGTACGGACTCCTGGATTCCCGCCTGAGAGCCATCTGGCAGCGCAACGACGCCGGCGACCTCGCCTTCCCCAAGCACTTCGGCAATCAGGTTGCGCTCGAGATCACTGAGATTCGAAAGCCTGTACAGTTGCGTGCGTGCGCTACTCTTCTGGCCACGAGCGGCGGCAGCTGTGTTCGATAGCAGCGTGATGGCATTCGGACAGTTTTTTGCAAGCTCGTCGGCATCGCGCCAAGCGCGCCTGGCCAGCGTCGCCACAGCCGTTGGCTCGCTATGGACGATGTCGCGACTATCCGCATTCACGGGAAACCCGCCCACCGCCGCAGCGGCGGCTTCGTATCGAATACGCGCCGCCGTTTTCATGATGCGAAGTTCCGTGGGGCTCGCCGAGAGGCAATGCTATCGGCGGTGCAGTCGCCGCCGGCGTGTGGTCCGACGATCGGTGCTGAGATGCGGTCGACCTTGACCAAACGGATCTGGCTCTTGCCGACCCGGCGCAGTGTGCCGCGCTGATGGCACTCGATCTGCGTCGGCGGGCCACGCAGGCCGAGCCGCCCACCCAGCTCGCTACCGGCGCCGCGCGCGGTTGCGCCCCCTTGCATGGGCCGCCGGTGCGCCTTGATCTGTTCAGAAAGCGCGTTTGCGACGTGGTTGGCCCACAGCGAATTTACGGGACCCGCTGCCGACAGCAGCTCCACGCCCCAACTCCCGGGATCCTGCGCGGTCAGATGTGCACCGGCGTTCGCTCTCGCTACCTCGGACAGAGCGGGCCGCGCCAAATCATGCTGCGCCGGCTGGAATTTCATCAGACGCCTTTCCGATAATCTTTGGTTCTGCTCGGCGAGCTATTAGCAAGGCACATGCCAATCCATCGTCTCGCTGCAATCGCGTGCGCGCCCGGATCAGCAGGTGTAAGCGCTTGACATCTGCTGTGCATAGGTTGCCTACGATGCAGATTCGATTTGCGAGCAAGGCGCGGTAGCGCGATGTCTGTGCGCGGCGCCGCTACCGCAGGTGGTCGGGCAATTGCGGCTCACGACCGATCAAATCCGCAAAGAAGCGATCGCAGTCCTCGCCACTGAGGCCGGCCTCGAGCCCGTCGAGTGCTTCCGAGATCCGCCTTGCTTCGTCCTCCTCCAAGAGCCGCACCGCTGTGTCGATATGGACGAGGACCTTGGCGCCGACCGACGCGCCGGAGAGCAGCATGACTGAGACACGCCGCTGTTCATCGCCATACTCGCATAGCGCCGTGATGCCGTCGGTCTCAACAATCGTCATTGGTAAGCCAAGGCACATGAATAGCCGCGGGCCGCTAGATCGGCCGCTCCCTTTCATAATTGACATGGTCGATATTGTTCCCCAACAGCCGTTCTGATACAGGCAGCGGCGAAGCCCGCAGTTTCGCCGGCGAGCCCCACTGGGCCAGCAGTTTGCAAGCCAGTTCAATCGCGGGCGCGATCTGAAAGCGCACCGGTGCAGTCAGCGGACCGCCCCAACGCTCCAGGTCCAGCGGCTGACAGCCGATCAGAGCGAGCTCTCGCGGGCAGCGGTCAAGCAGGTCGGCTGCACTCAAGACCTCTTGAAAGCCGGTCTGATGCAGACTCAGCTTCTTGGCAGCGGTAAATTTCGGCACCTCGTCATTCCGCACAAGCATCAACTTCCCGGGCGAAAGTCCATAGTCGATGGCATCGAACACGATCAGGCAATCGGCCTGCTCAAGGAAGCTGACAAGGTAGAGCCCCTGCGTGCCACCATCGAGGATGGAGACGTTGTCATCGATGGTGTAGCGACGATGAAACTCCTCTACCACTCGCACGCCGAATCCCTCGTCGGCCCATAGGATATTGCCGATGCCGAGCACCAGGATCCTTTTCTTGCTCTCCGGAGTCAGCATCCGCTTCCCAGTCAATCGCGGAACTGACGCTGACCCGAAATCATCGAGGAGATGCTCCGCCCCGACATGATGTCTTCCCGGATCACCGCGTAGATGTGAACCAGCGCGAAGGTCACGACGATCCACAGCCCGAGATGATGCCACGTATGGACGTCCTGACTGTTAGGCCAGATTGCAAATACCCAGCCGAACAGCTTGTACTGCCAGCTGTCACGGCCCGCACCCTGTCCATAAAGTGCAAAGCCTGTGACGATCATGAACGTGATCGTCTGCGTGAACATAAAGAACATCGCAAGTTGAGCCAGCCGATTGTGCCCGACGCGCCTGTCGGGCTCAACTGCGAGAAACGCGTACCAGCGCATCTCATCGTACACTTCGCGCCAAATGCAGCTGCGCCAGAGCGGCACGCGAAATATTTGCATGGCATGCGGGTTTCCCATCAGGGCCCAGTAGATGCGCAGCAGGAAGCCGACGCCAAGCACATATCCCGCAGAGAAATGCGCAAAGCGGATATAGCCGAACAAGAAATTGCCGCTAGCCTCTCCCGGCGTCGCCGGTGTCCCGGTTCCAATGAGATAGCCGGTTACGCCCAGCACCAGAATGGCCGCCGCATTGACCCAATGCCACAGTCGCACCGGCGCTTCATAGACGTAAGCGGCGCCACCGCCGCCGCCGCTAACAGTTGGCGGCGCATCGACGGCGGTAGGGTTTTGCGGAGCCTTGTCGGCCATGTCCCTACCGAACATTGACTGAAGCCATTTCTTGGCCGTCAGGACTGATCACATGGGTTGAGCAGGCCAAGCACGGATCAAAGGAACGGATCGTACGCAAGATCTCCAGGGGCCGCTGCGGGTCCGCGATCGGGGTACCGATCAGCGAAGCTTCAAAGGCGCCAATATTGCCCTTGGAATCGCGAGGAGACCCGTTCCACGTGGTCGGCACGACACATTGGTAATTGTCGATCTTGGTGTCCTTGATCTTGATCCAGTGCCCGAGCGCGCCGCGCGGCGCCTCAGTGAAACCGTAGCCCTTGGCCTCGTTAGGCCAGCTTTCCGGCTTCCACTTGCTGACGTTGGCGGTCGCGCTATTGCCGGCCTTGATGTGGACGACCAGCTTGTCCTGAAAATAACGCATCTGATGTGCCGCCCACTGGCATTCGAGTGCCCGCGTCGCAGTACGGCCAAATGTCGAAAACAGCGCGCTCAGGGGAAGATTGAGCCCCTTGAGCAGTCTGTTGGTCGGCTCCTTGAATTCGGCTTTGCCTTGCGCATAACCGATGATGTATCGCGCCAATGGTCCGACCTCGACGGCGTGGCCGCGCCAGCGCGGCGCTTTGATCCAGGAATACTTGCCGCCTTCGTCGAGCTCCTTGATATCTGTTCTGCTGCCTTTGACCTTTGCCCCCAGCTCAAAGTTCGGCTCGGTGATGCCCTCCCAGGGATGCAGTCCGCTGAACTCGCTCGGGTATTTATACCATGAATGCGCGACGAATTCCTGGATCTGCTCGGGATCGCCATGGTCGATCGGCAAAATCTCCTCAAGATTTCCGCCAAGAATGACACCGCGCGGCAGCTTGAGACTTTTCGCGGAACAGTCGTTAGCGTTTTCAGGGATGTCGCCGTAGGACATCACGCTTTTGCTGGAAAGTCCGCCGCCATGCAGCCAGTCTTTATAGAACGAGCCGATCGCCGCAATGTCGGGCAGGTAGACTTGCTCGACAAACTCGATTGAACGGTCGATGACCGAGGACACCAGGTTAAGCCGCTCCATATTGATCGCACCGGCCGCACCAGTTCCATCGATATTGATCGCGCAGGCCACGCCGCCGACCAGCCAGTTCGGATGCGGGTTCTTGCCGCCATAGACTGCTTGGATCTTGACGATCTCCTTCTGGAAGTCGAGCGCCTCCAAATAATGCGCCACGGTGATCAAGTTCACCTCAGGTGGCAGCTTGTATGCCGGATGACCCCAATAGCCGTTCTTGAACGGACCGGGCTGCCCTGATCCGAAGAATTTGGTGAGCCTGATCTGCAGGTCCTTGAAATAACCAGGGGACGAAAGCGGCCAGGGCGAGATAGACTGCGCCAGCGCCGAAGTGGACTTGGGATCGGCCTTGAGCGCAGAGATGACGTCGACCCAATCCAGCGCGTGCAGATGATAAAAATGCACGAGATGATCATGCACAAGCAGGCAAAGCTGCATGATGTTGCGGATCGAGTTCGCATTTTCCGGAATGGTGATCCCTAGCGCGTTTTCAACGGCACGCACCGAGGTGAGCGCATGGGTGCCGGTGCAGACACCGCAAATCCGCTCGGTGAACGCCCAGGCGTCGCGCGGATCCCGCCCGCGCAGAATGACTTCGATTCCACGCCACATCGTCCCGCTCGAGACCGCATTGCGGACCACGTTGTCCGCATCGAGGTTGGCTTCGACGCGCAGGTGGCCCTCGATCCTGGTCAGCGGATCGATCACAATTCGCTTGCCGGAACGATCGAGGTTGAACCCATTCGGTGTCTGGACCACCACCGTCGCTCCCTTTAAGTCGGCTAATCTTTGCGAACTGCGCGATCCGGCTTGTGGGTCAATCGCTTCACGGCCGTGATCGCCGCATGTGCGGCGACGGTCAGCCCAACCGCGCCGGCAGCGGCCATGCCGATCTGATCGGCGTTCTTCTCGATGCCGAACTGCTGGATGGTCGTGAGCCGATCGTAAAACGAACCTTTGTCCCAAAAGCCGTCTTCGGAGCAGCCGAAGCAGCCGTGGCCTGATTGAATGGGGAATGAAACGCCGCCGTTCCAGCGAAGGGCAGAACAGGCATTGTAGGTGGTCGGCCCTTTGCATCCCATCTTGTACAGGCAGTAGCCCTTGCGGGCGCACTCATCGTCCCACGCCTCGACAAATTGGCCGGCGTCGAAATGCGAACGTCGATAGCACTTGTCGTGGATGCGCTCGGAATAAAACATCTTTGGGCGTCCTTGGCGATCGAGCTCAGGAGGCCTTCCAAACGTGGTGATGAAGGTCACTAGGCCGGTCATGACCTCTGCGATGGGGGGACACCCGGGAACCTTGACGATCGGCTTGTCGGTGATCACCTTATCGATCGGTACAGCGCCGGTCGGATTGGGCTTGGCCGCTTGCACGCAGCCCCAGGATGCGCAGGTCCCCCAGGCAATGACCGCCATGGATGATTCCGCCATCCACCTGAGCCTCTCGACGAACGGCTTGCCGCCGTCAATGCAGAACATGCCCCCCTCATTCAGCGGCGGGTTGCCTTCGACGGCAAGCACATATCTGCCTTTGTACCTGAGACGGGCTTCCTCGAGGATGGCTTCAGCCTGGTGACCTGCCGCGGCCATGATCATATCGTCGTAGTCGAGCGAAATCATCGACAACAGGACGTCTTTAATTAGCGGATGGGCCGAGCGGATAAAGCTTTCCGAGCAGCAGGTACACTCGAGCCCGTGCAGCCAGATGACGGGCATACGCGGTTTGGTCTCTAGGGCATTGGCAATCCTGCTTGCGGCGAGCGGGCCTAGTCCGAAGCTCGAGGCCGTCAAACTGCAAAACTTGTGGAAACTGCGACGCGTGATACCTTGGCGTCTGATCACGCTGTAGAAAGTTTCCGTTGCCCCACTCATGAACCCCTTCCAAGTTTCTCGTCGGCCCTGACGAATTGCTCACATTCAGCAGCAAAAAATGGGCCACCGCCCGGCAAACATCTGACGGTTACCAAGCCGCCACTCCGTGATTTGCAGTGGGATCGGCGAGCTAAGCGCAAGCTGCGCAACTGAGCGCGCTCACCGTGCCAATGGTGTCCGGTTTTGACCGTCGATGTCAGAACTCCAACAATGCAGCACAATGGCTCGTCCCTCGCGGCCAATGCGTTATACTCGCTCTTTAAGCACGGTCCCGACACCGGCCGACACGGCAATTGCCGCAGTTCACGCGGCACCGCACTGCTCACCGATTTCAATGGGACTTGTTCGCCATTCTCAGATGCAATGGAGGCCGCCATCGTCGCAACTGCGCAACGACACCAAAGTGGCAGTCACCAACAACCCGAACCGGCGACCAAGAACGGCGCGATAGCGAGCCCTCCGCGCCGCAGTACACCGCCTTCACCTTTCAGGGCGGATCGATCCAATCTGCCTTGGGTCAATGACGCGCGGTACCAAGCCCGCCGGGATTGCGGGCGCAAGGCTGGGCGCGTTTGAGAGCTTTCATCCAGAAACGTTCATCGTTCATCGCGCGAGCCAAGCGCTAGCGAGGCGATGGCTTGGCGCATCACGAAACCACACCTTTCTCCGGTGAGCTTCGCAGCGATGGCAGAGGCGATCTCGCCGTTTCCATGTACTGGGTCCGATTCGCGCAACGCGGATAGCAGACGACGGTGTGGTATTTTTAGTTTGACGTCGATCCGCAGCAGCAAACATCACTTGCTGATCATCCAATCTGTTCATCGCGCTTTGCCGGCGGCAAGCGAGCTAGCGAACTATGCCGGCATAGACGATATTCTGGACTTGCTCGCGGTAGTACTTGCGGATCTCTCCGGGCGCAGCCGTTCCAACCACCACGACCAGGCGCTCCTTTGGATCACAGAAAAATTGTGTTCCGTAAGCGCCGGTCCAGGTGAACTCACCTGGATTGCCTGGAACGGCCGAGAGACCCTCGCTTATGCGTACAGCCACTCCGAGCCCGAACCCAAAGCCGGCACGGTGCGGCTCCACATTAGCGACCTTGTTTTTGATCTCTGGCCCAAGGTGGTTGGAGATCATGTGATGCACCGTCCTGGGACCGAGAATGCGCTGGCCATCGAGTTCCCCGCCGTTTAGCAGCATTTGCCCAAAGCGAACATAATCACCAACTGTCGCGAATGCACAGGATCCCCCGCAGTCAAACTTCGTCGGACTTTCGAGGAGCTCGATGCCCTGTGGCTTTCCCGTCAGTGGGTCGTCTTTAAATGGACGCGCGAGCCGCTCGCGTTGCGATCCCGACAAATGGAAAGTGGCATCCAGCATTCCGATCGGCTTCCACAGGTTGCTGGAAAGATACTCGCCTAGTGGCTGCTCGCTAACCTGTTCCACGACAGCGCCAAGCACGTCGGTCCGAGAAGCCGTATTCGAATTCCGTTCCCGGTTGGTGCGCCAACGGCAGCTTGGTAATGCCTTCGATGAAAGCCTTCTTATCGCCCTTGACCGGTGGCGCTGCGAAATCCGGATAGAGACGCGCCACTTGGTCTGAGCTGTCCGGCGGCGCGCCATAGGTGAGACCTGATGTGTGGCGATAAAGGTCGTGGACGTAGATCGGGGAACTCTGCGCTTCGAATTTTAACGAACCGTCAGGCTGCGATACTCCCACTTTCATGTTTGCAAATTCGGGATAGTAATCCGTAAGTCTGGCCCTCAGAGGCAGGCGACCTTGTTCCATGAGGGTAAGCCCAGCAACCGCCACCATCGGTTTGGTCATAGACGCGAGCGCGAACATCGCATCGAGCCTCATCGAGGTTCCTTTTTCAGGATCGAGTTGCCCGTACGCCTTGTAGTGAATGAGCTTGCCGTCTCTGGCGATTGCAACCACTGCGCCCGGCACGCGCTTGGCTGCGATCTCGCTAGCAAAGAACTCGTCCAGTTTGGCAAGGCGCTGCTTGGAAACTCCGACGTCATCGGCCCTCGCCTCGGGCAAAGGCGCGGAGTGTGCTGAATTGAAGCTGATACCAGCGGCCGCCGCGGCTGCAACGAGCTTATTCATTGTGTCCTCGTTAAGAATGGACGGATCTGACTTGCAATACTGCTGCTCGGTTATGACCGGCCAGCTTGGCCAGTACGCCGAAGATGCTTCGATCCGGCTTAGTGCGCCTGCCCCTCACGTGCCTCTCCTGGCACATCGTTTGTCGATGAGAGTCAAAGTGAACATGACCGCAAAGGCGAACATTACCATACCGCCGGCAACCCAACCTGCCTCGCGCCAGCGCGATGCTTGGACGTAGTCAATGACATAAGCTGACAACACTTTGGTGCGCCCGGGAATGTTGCCTCCGATCATCATCACGACACCGAATGTGCCGATCGTATGAGCAAAGCCAACCAAACCAGCCTTGAGGAACTCCAGCCGTGCCAGCGGCAGGCCGACGGTAATGAAGGCGAACAACGCAGAAACGCGCTGACTCGCCACAACTTCCTGCGGGTGGTTACCCATCGCAACAAAGGCGCTACGGATAGGCTGCACCACCAAAGGGAGCGCCGAGAGGACCGATCCGACCACGATTCCCGCAAAGGTAAAGGCGAGCGTGTGCTCGCCCCAGAAAGAGGCGAGAAGCCCACCTGGTCCGTTCGGGCCGAGCAGGACGAGTACGCAGAAACCGAGCGCCGTGGGTGGCAGCACAAGCGGCAGCGCGACCATTGTCGCCACCGCCTCGCTCAAAACCGTTTTTGACCGTGCCAACCACCACGCGAGCGGCGCGCCAATCACCAGCAGGATCATTGTCGTCACGCTGGCGAGCTCGACCGTGAGCGCAACGGATTGCCAGATTTCTGGCGAAAGGGCATCCATGTGCGTCAGCCCACCGGCGAGAGCACGTCGCCATACCGGCGCAGCGATCGCGTCGTTTCTGCGAGCAAATGCAGAATCGCAAGGCTCATCGGAAACTCCTGTGACAGGGCAGCTTCGACCGGCCTGACGGCGGCCGCTTCTCAGCTCGCCATCCAGCAATCCCCGTGCCGCTTGCGAAATGTGGTGGGCTCTGTGTCCAGCGTGAGAAAAACGCGCATAACTGCCAGAGATACTGCGGGGTGAACCTAACGCGCTGTCAAGTTTCCGGCATCTTTGTTCTCAAGCAGACAGCGACGGCAGAATGAGACGGCAGAGCGGCCGCCCGAGATGCGCATCCGCAATGTCTCGATGCAAATCCTGACGTGGATGCTGCTTCGACATGTTGGTTGTTTGTTGGTGTCGCTCAAGGGCCGGCGTGTATAAGCGCAGAACTCCCGTCACAGCCCCATTGCGAGAATGGACGAGACCGGCTCTCGGAGTTCATTCCGTCCTCAACTTTCGCCTTGTCGAGGAGAAAGACGGGCCGCGGACCGCCATCCGGCAATCATGCGCCACTGTTCTGTGAACGTAACAAACCATAAGCATACGTTAGTTGCCGAGTTCTGAGGCAACGATCTGCTACCTAAAACAAGGAGTCGCAGTGAACCTATAGCGCGTCCGGTCGGTGCAGTATATCGACGGTGATCATGCCGCGGGCGCGAGAAACACATGCACAGATCTTTTCGTTCGCGTGCTTTTGCTGCTCGCTGAAGAAAACGTCGCGGTGGTCAAGCTCACCGTCGATTTTGACGAGATCGATGGCGCAGACGCCGCACTCGCCGCGCCGGCAATCCGAAATCACCTCGTAACCGGCCCCATTGAGCACGTCCAGCAACGAGCGATCGCGCGGAATCTCGATCTCAATGGCCTGATCTGCAAGGCGCACCCGAAACCCCTCGGTCGGCAGTGAGCCGCTCGAACCGAAGGTCTCGTAACGTAGGTCGGATAGTGCGCGTCCTGCACCAGTCCAGGCCCGGCGCGCGGCATCGAGCATCCGGATCGGACCGCACAAGAGGGTCAAGGCGTCGCGCGGCAGCGAAGCGAACAAGTCATCCAAATTGAGCCTGCGCCCTTCGTTGCCCGCATGGACAATAAGCCGCTTGTTCAGCAGGGGAGCGAGAACATCCAAATAGATGGCTTGCTCACGAGAAGTAACGGCATAATGCAGAGTGAAGTCGGCATCGCGGCGCGCCAACGCCAAAGCTGCCCCGATCAGTGGCGTAATGCCGATGCCGCCCGCGATTAGGCAGTAGTGCCGGCGCGCCCAGTCAATCGGCAGCAAAGAGGCCGGCAATGTAATGGTCAGTCGGGCGCCCGGCGCGAGCGACCACATGTACTGCGAGCCGCCGCGGGAGTGTCCTCCGCGCGCCGCACGGCGATACGATAGCCGGTTCGCTCGGGTTCGCCGACCAAGGAATAGGATCGCGTATCCGGGCGCCCATCGATAGTGACGGCGATATTGATATGGCTGCCGACCGGATAAGCCGCGCCATCAAAGTTTTCCGGTTTGATCAGGAACTCGCGGATCGAAGGTGTCAGATCGCGCGTCGCGACGAGCGTTGCGGGTGTCCAGCTTTCAATGAACCGCATGGAGATTTCCTTTAATCGCCTGCCATCCTGATGAGCGCCAGTCCTGGCAGCAGGTCAGAATGCGTCTTGTTCCTGAGCACCAGGCGCAGATTGCGCGCCGCCACTCGGGCGTGCTCGCGCATGATTGCCTCGGCCCGTGCGCCTTCGCGATTTTCGATTGCATCGATCACGACGCGATGTTGATCTTGTGCAATCAAGAGTGTGTGGCGCGCATCCGGCAGTGTCGATTGAGTCATCACAAAGCCGCTGGGCGAGGCGAATGGGAGCGCCGACGCGCGATCGACCTGCCGGATCAAGGGAGGACTGCGCGACAATTCGGTCAATAGCGCGTGAAAACGCGCATTGAGCGCGACGTAGGAGGAAAATGCCTCGACGGAGATTGGATCCTGCCGCACCAAGCCGTCGATCTCGTCAAGACATCCTTTTAGAGGCTCAAGATCGCGCGACGGAACGCCGCGCTCGGCGGCAAAGCGCGCGGCCAGCCCCTCCACCGTACCACGCAGTTCGATTGAATCCAGGACATCTCGCTCGGAGAATGCCTTCACCATGAAACCGCCAGAAGGGATCGCTTCCAGAAGTCCTTCCTCCTCCAGCCGAACCAATGCCATTCGCACCGGGGTGCGCGATGCGCCGGTCGTCTCCACAGCCTGCAACTCGGAGATCCGCTCGCCTGGCCGCAAGTCACCCGAAAGGATCAGGTCGCGCAAGCTGAGCTGGGCGCGTACTGTTTGCGAGACTGAACGATCGCTGTCGCGCTCGACCATGCTCTACTCCGCGGCCTGCTGACCTTGCGAGGGATTCTCGGCCTCGATCATGCGATCTATCAAGCGGCGAGCCCACATCGCGCCAGCATCGATGTTGAGATTATAGAAGACCCGGTCTGGATTTTCGTCGATTGCGCGCTGCTGCGCCTCGAGAATGACCTCGTCCTCGCGGAAGATGCCAGAAACGCCTTGACGGAGTTCGGTGGTCAGGCGCTGCTCGTTCAGGCGATAATTGCGCACGAAGGCCCAGAAATAATGGCAGCTCGTTTCCGTTTCGGGCGTAATGGTGTTGAGGACAATACCATTGACGCCGGCCGATCGGTTGCCTTCCGGCGCGCCTGTTCCGGCGGGCGCCACTCCGACGTCGATATTGATGGTGCACGGCGCCTCGAAACGAATGATTTGCCAGCGGTCCACCGGACCAGGTTTTTGCAATTGCTTGGCCCAGAACGGCGGGGCGCTAATCCCCTTCATCCAGCGCGTTACGGTAGCGGTCTTCTCACCATGGGTGACGTCAAACGGCGCTTCCGCGATGGCGTTATTGCCGATGCTGGCACCGTGCACAAACGTTTCATGCGTCAGGTCCATGAGGTTGTCGACAACCAGACGATAATCGCATTTCAGGTGAATGGTGTCACCGTCACCGGCCCAAGCGGAATCATCGTTCCAGTGCATATCCGGCACCAAGCGCGGGTCGGCCAGCGCCGGATCACCCATCCACAGCCAGACGAAGCGATCGCGCTCGACCACAGGATAGGCACGCACACAGGCGGAGGGGTTGATCGTCTCTTGCGAGGGCATGAAGGTGCAGCGGCCCTGCGCGTTGAATTTCAGCCCATGATAGCCGCAGACAACGCTGTCGCCCTCAAGACGCCCTTTTGAGAGCGGCACCAACCGATGCCAACAGGCGTCCTCCAGTGCCGCCACCTCCCCGTTGGCGCGCCGATACATCACAACGTGCTTGCCGCAGATCGTGCGCGGCAACAGCGCCTGCTTCACCTCTGCATCCCAAGCGGCCGCGTACCAGACATTCGTCGGAAAGCAATGGCTCATGTGCCGATTCCTCGCTTAGGGACACCGACTGTATACATAAATTTGAAAGGGGCCAAAAAAGTGACGAATATGCGGGCTTACAATGGAATTTCTGTATACAGCAATGGCCCCAAGCGGCTCGGTCGGGCTCCGCTTCGGTGAAGATTTTTTGCGACGCACCAAAACTGCTAGCGGATGAATCCAAGCTCGCCATCGTGCACACCCGCTGCATCTAGTCCCTGCACTGTCGCAGCCTCGGCTATCGGCGAGATTCCTGGCCTGCGAAGGGACGCCGGATTGGGGCTTCTTGGCCGGCAGCACAGTTCCCTTGCCGGGATCAGACGTCGACGTCTTGGTGCCGAGATCGGCCCATGCTCTCAAACCATCCAGTGCGTAGATGACGCGACCGCGACCGCCGATCTTTCGATACGCTGGCCCCGTGCCATACGTGCGGTGCTTTTCGAGCGTGCGGCCGGATAGGCTAAGATAACGCGCAGCCTCCGGCGTACACAGGAACCGGGTGGATGGATCTGACATCAAATAGGCATTTGAGAGCTCCAGGTGAGAGGCCGGCCGCGAACGGCGGCACTATCGCGCCATCATCATGGAGAAGCGCGCTCCCTGGAGGGATACCGAATATCGATGAAGCGACTTTCGGCACCCCAAGTAGAAAGCGCTATTCGTGGTGGCAAAGCTCACTCCTATCTAGCGCTCGTCCATTATCTAGCGACCGTCCAGCCTACGACCTTGGACAATCATGGACATGGCAAGCTGATCGGGCGACCTTCACAATGCGGATGATGCGCAGAAATTCTGCCGAACCATCGGTCTTACCGGACCATACTGGAGCACATTCACCGCCATCCGATTGTCGTAACTCGATTCGAGCTCGCCCGTATATCTGCAGCAAGAATAAGTTGGTCTCGTGCTGCCTGGCAAAGAGTTCAGAGCAGAATGATCGAGTCGAGAACCCCATCGTAACGCTATCGGCTCGGCGAGCGCCGATGCCGATACGACCTCACATCGACCGGCCCTCTAGATGTCGCACGCTTCCATCGCCTGGATGCCTACGATCCAAACAATCAATTTTACCAATGTAACGTACTGTTGCATCAAGTCGCGCACTTGAAGGGTACTGATCACTCTAGGATTTCTATGCCAAGAGGTGCCTCGGGACACTTGCCAGCAAAATGCGGCATGACGCTGAGCAACGCCTTCTCGATCGACCTCACAAATGCCGTTCGAAGATTCAAAGACCTTGTCAGAAGACAGGTACTTATCCGATCGCGACTCGATCGACTGCAGGTTGGCTCTGGTGCGGATCTTGCTTGACGAAAAAAGATAACGTAACTGAACGCCTGCCTTTGGAATGACGCGCCGGCTCCCGGAATCGTCTTCAATTGGACACGGCTAAAATGACAGCCTCGTATGATGCCGTCGCCTCTAACGACGCAGCGGCTCGCATTCGAGTGTATTCGGGAAGGAAGCGTCATGACCACCATGGCAACTGCGGCGCCCGCGCGCGCGTCGCAGACTTGGTATAAAATTCTCTACGTTCAGGTGTTGATCGCGATCGTGATTGGCGCCATCGTCGGCTGGCTATGGCCGTCGGTCGCGACCAACGACTGGGTCAAGGCGCTTGGTGATGGCTTCATCAAGCTGATCAAGATGGTGATCGCACCGATCATCTTCTGCACCGTCGCATCCGGGATCGCACATATCCAGGATGCAAAGAAAGTCGGGCGCGTCGGCGTTAAAGCGCTGGTCTATTTCGAGATCGTATCGAGCTTTGCCTTGGTGTTGGGCCTTGTCATGGGCAATCTGGTCCAAATCGGCCATGGTCTTGCGGTCAAACCGGACGCTGCGGCGGTCGCCAACTACGTCAAGCAGGCGGAAGCCTCGAAGACCGTCGATTTTTTTCTCAATATCATTCCCGATACGGTGGTCGGCGCCCTCGCCCGCGGCGATGTTCTGCAAGTGCTCCTGTTCGCGATTCTGTTTGGCTTTTCGCTGATGGCGCTGGGCGAGCGTGGAGAACGACTGCGCGGCATGATTGACGACGTCGCGCACGCAGTGTTCGGCGTGATTGCCATCATCATGAAAGCCGCCCCGATCGGCGCGTTCGGCGCGATGGCCTTCACAATTGGCAAGTTCGGGCCGGCGGCGCTCGGTAATCTGATCGGACTGATCGTACTGTTCTATGCGACGGCCGCGATATTTGTGGTCGTCGTGCTCGGCCTGATCGCGCGGATCGTCGGCTTTTCGATCTTCAAGTTCATTATCTATATTAAGGATGAGCTTCTGATCGTGCTTGGCACCTCGTCCTCGGAAAGCGCGCTGCCGCAATTGATGGAGAAGCTCGAGCGGCTGGGCTGCTCAAAGCCCGTGGTCGGCCTCGTGGTGCCAACCGGCTACTCCTTCAACCTCGACGGCACCAACATTTATATGACGCTTGCGACATTGTTCATTGCCCAGGCACTCGGGGTCGATCTGACCTTTGGCCAGCAGCTCACGATCTTGCTCGTGGCAATGCTGACCTCGAAGGGAGCAAGCGGCGTCACCGGCGCAGGCTTCATTACACTCGCCGCGACATTGTCGGTGGTCAACCCGGCATTGGTGCCGGGCATGGCGATCGTATTTTCGATCGACAAGTTCATGAGCGAGGTGCGAGCCCTTACCAACATCACTGGCAATGGCATCGCCGCTGTGTTCGTGTCCTGGTGGGAAGGCGAGCTCGACGACGCGACCCTACATGCCCGGCTCGAGCAGCCCACCGCCGGTGCCGATACACGAAGCTCAAGGATATAGGCTCCAGGTCCTGTCCGTGATTTCAAGGCACGCTCGAACTGAGCGTAGCCAACTCCGAATTTTTCGCAGTTCAAATCGGCACAGCCGAATGAACTGCGAGCCGGAGTTCTTCTCGCGGAATCTGCGGGTCGTACCACGACTCGGTGTCGTGCCCCAACGCGATCCAGATGACGGCGTAAGGTCGGCCGGGGCAGACCATACGATTCCGACCGAACCTGGCCGGGCCTGACGGGCAAAGTTACTGGATCTATCCATGAAACGGCTTGGCGCGTGGCCAGCGAACTGGCCTCGTCCACCGATGCTGCGGCAGTGATGACTCGTGAACCAGATCGGCACCTTCACCAGGTCGAGATGGATCGCATTGAGCAAACTCACGGCGCTCCACTGCTTGTCGGCGCTCTTTAGATATTCAACGACGGGCGTCTCATTGTTCAGCGTCACGTCCTGGCAGACCCGCGGCTCGCAGCTACCCCGCCGCTGGACGTGCCTTGGCCGCATACAGTTGTGCTCGGCCGCGGCCTCCACAGCCGCGCGCGCCTGCCAAAGGGCTATCGCAGTGAAAGAAAACAGACATCTGAGCCTCGATTGTACGCACGTCGGCGCGCCATTTGGAAAGGTTTAGAACAACTATACCTACGTTTGTAATGCGCGTTTCTTCGGCACGTGCTGAGTTCAGCTGTAAGCAATTTACCCGGAACCGCTCTTGAGCGTGGAGCGGAAAGGATTGCCCCATTTTTGCCTAAAATGTTATAACTCTCCCGCCGGAGAAAGGCCGGACGGTCCAAGAATGTATAACCAGATCAATAACTTCAAACGTTCTGCCACGCAGTTTACTTTCGGCAGCATAACGCTGGCGGTGGTGACGCTAGCTTCCTTGTACCTTCAAACACATTTCGCTGCGACGGCGTTCGGCTATTTGCTGGTTATATTGCTGTTTTCATTGATCGGCAGCTTTATCGCCTCATCCGCGCTTTCGGTCTTAGCTATCGCTGCTTTGGCGTACTACTTTGCACCGCCGGCGTTTAGTCTGCGGATCGATGACCCTCAAGTTCTTCTGGTGGTTGTCGCATTCTTTACCGTCTCGATTGTCGGAACGCACCTGATTGGAAAAATCCGCCAGGAAAGAGAGGCTGCGCATGAGACTGCGGCCGAACTCCGGCGCAGCGCGGCCGATTTGAAGGACCGTGAAAAGCGGTGGCGCGCAATCTTTGAGCACAATCCGGCCATGTACGTCATGGTCGACGAAGCCGGTACCATCCTCAACGTCAATACGTTCGGCGCGACACACCTCGGCTATGCGCGCTCCGAACTCATCGGTCAATCCGTTCTGAGGCTCTTTCTGGAGGAGGATCGCGAATTCGCACGCACATGCATTCGCAGATGCCTTGAAGATATCGGTCAATCGCAAACCTGGGACGCCCAAAAAGTCAGAAAAGACGGCGTGGTCCTGTGGGTGCGAGAAAATGCCAAAGCCATGCTTTGGGCCGATGACAAGCCGGTTGTCCTGATATCCTGCGAAGATATCACCGAAAAACGGCAGACGGAGCTTGCCCTACAGCGCAGCGAAGCCCATTTGGCTCAAGCGCAGGAGTTGAGCCACACAGGCAGCTTCGGCTGGAACTTCGCCACTGGCGAGGTTTTTTGGTCAAAAGAGCTTTTTCGAATTTTCCAGTTGGATCCGAAGACGATACCGAGCCCGCAACTCGTCGTCGAGCGCACGCACCCGGAAGATCGAGCTTCCGTCCAACAGACGATCGATCGAGCGATGCAAGACCCGCAGGAGTTCGAGCATGAATACCGATTGCTGCTACCGGACGGCTCGGTGAAGCACATCCGCGCGCGGGCGCGAGCGACGACAACCGCCTCTGGCGAAATCGAGTTTGTCGGGGCAGCGACGGATATCACAGTTACAAAGCAAGTAGAGCAGCAGCTACGCCGCAGCGAGGCCTATCTGGCCGAAGCCCAGCATCTCAGTCATACTGGCAGTTGGTCATGGGACGTCCACGGAGTCGATTTTGTGTATCGCTCCGCCGAAGTGAATCGTCTCTTCGGCTTCGACCCGCAAGAGACCGTGTCCATAGAGACTATTCGTTCGCGGATCCATCCGGACGACCTGCCGCGGCTTCAGGACGTGCAGCGACTTGCGAGAGACGGCAAGCAAAACCGCTTCGAATATGATTTTCGAATTTTGCTCCCGGATGGCTCGATGAGGCACATACATTCTGTGGCCCATGTCGTGGTTGGCAGCGACGGCAATATCGGCGAGCTCATTGGGACACATATGGATGTCACTGAGCAATACGCGGCCAGAGAACGCCTGGAAAGCACACTTGCTGCGCTGCGCGAAAGCGAGCAGCGCTTTCGCGACTACGCTGAAACAGCTTCCGACTGGCTCTGGGAGACCGGGCCAGACCATAAAGTCACTCACTTATCGGAACATACCAGCACTGCGGGAATCCTGGCCACAGGCCTCCTGGGTCTGCCGCGTTGGGACATTGCTTGCGACTTGGAAGACGAACCTGAGAAATGGCGGCAACATCGTGCAAGGCTAGAGGCACATCTGCCATTTCGTGATTTGGTCTATCGCACCGTCAACCGGATGGGATGTCCGATCTACGTCCGGACGAGCGGTAAACCATTTTTTGACGTAAGCGGCAATTTTCTTGGCTACCGTGGCGTCAGCACCGACATCACCGCTATTATCCGCGCAGACCAGGCCGAACAAGAGCTGCGGAAGGCACAGGCGGAGCTCGCGCATGTGACGCGCGTGACGACGTTAGGAGAGCTGACCACCTCCATCGCCCACGAAATCAACCAGCCACTCGCCGCGATTATCAGCAACGCCGACGCGTGCCTAGGTTGGATGGGCCGCAAAACTCCTGATCTTTCCGCCGCGCGCTCATCCGTTGAGTGGATAATCGAAGACGCAATCCGGGCAAGCGAGGTGATCCGTCGCGTTCGCGCGCTTGCGAAGAAGGGCGAGATCGAAATGCTTCCGCTCGACATCAATGACGTCGTTAAGGATGTCATTGCGCTGGTGAATCGTGAGCTGGTTAGCCACCAAGTGACACTGAAAACCGAGCTGACGGCAGCGCTGCCGGCGGTTCTGGGCGACCGGATTCAGCTGCAGCAGGTGATGATCAATCTGGTGATGAACGGGATCGAAGCTATGGACGCAGTTACGGACAGGACGCGCGAACTGGTGATCCAGTCATCTAGGGACGATATGGAACACGTGCGGCTTGCGGTGACTGATAATGGCGTCGGCATCTCGGAGAATGACGCCGATCGGGTGTTAGACCCCTTCTTCACGACAAAATCGAGCGGCCTTGGCATGGGCCTTTCGATCTGCCGCTCGATTGTGGAAGCTCACGGAGGGCGTCTTTCAATCGTCTACAGGCAGGGACCCGGAGCGAGCTTTCGGTTTGACCTGCCGTTGCACAAGGAGGTGGTGTCGTGAACGAACGCTCAAACTCCCAGCGCGAAGGCAGCAGAGCCGAGGCATCGGCAAATGCGATCGTCTTCATTGTCGAAGATGATGTCTCGATGCGTCGGTCGCTTACAAACCTTTTTCAATCCGTCGGCCTGGACGTCGTTGCATTCGGATCGGCCCGAGAAATGCTGCAGAGCAAACTTCCGGACGTCGTTAGCTGCCTGGTTCTTGATGTCCGACTGCCCGGCTTGAGCGGCCTTGAGTTCCAGACTGAGCTAGCCAAGTCGAACATTCATATTCCCATCATCTTCATTACAGGCCATGGCGACATTCCCATGAGCGTCAGGGCCATGAAGGGTGGAGCGGTCGATTTTCTCACAAAACCGTTTCGCGATCAGGAACTACTGGACGCTGTGATCGCGGCGACCGAACGCGATCGCAAAAGACGGGCAGCCGAGCAGACCGTCGTGAATCTCAAGTCCCTATTTGAGACCCTAAGCCCGCGCGAGCAGGCGGTTATGAAACTAGTCGCTACCGGCTTGATGAACAAGCAGATAGCTGCCGAGCTGGGGCTCGCCGAGATTACGGTCAAGATCTATCGGGGACACGTGATGAAAAAGATGCGGGCCCGGTCGCTGGCGGATTTGATCAGGATGACTGAGACGCTGGGACTCCGTGCTAACCGTCCCGAACAAACCTAAGTATGATTTTACAATTTAACCGCGCAAGCCCACTTTTCGCCCAGGGATGGCTAATGCCTCGGCAGTCGCTAGTCCCGCGTCAGGAGGGCCTGTCTTGTCCACGCCTTTGATTTCTGTCGTTGATGACGACGCATCGGTCCGTGCGGCGACAGAGAACCTTTTGAAATCGCGTGGCTACGTCGTTCAAACGTTTGTGTCCGCCGAGGAGTTCTTGAGGTCGCCGCGGTTGAACGAAACCTCTTGTGTAATCACGGATGTGCAGATGCCGGTTATGAGCGGCTTGGACTTGCTCGCGGAAATGCGGACCCGTGGCTACGGTGTGCCATTCATTTTCATTACTGCCTTCCCCAACGACCGCGTGCGCGCCTCAGCCCTGAGCGCGGGAGCGGCTGGCTTTTTGGCCAAGCCCTTCGCCGGACATACGCTGATCGAGTACCTCGATGCCGCACTGGAGGAGAACGGCGGCGGCGGAAACACTTGAAGCGATCGACCGGCCGCCAACCTTATGTCTGATCTGAGCGCTTCGCGCGAGACACGATCCCGATCAACTTCTTGGAAGCTAAGCGCGCTGCCCTGTCGTTAAATTCCATGAAGTCGGGTTGGCGCTTTCCAATAGGGCTCATTGGACCCGTCACGTCGCCAACGACGAAGCCCACAGCGTCAGCGTATCTTCAACCGACGTGCCAGCAATCATCAGATCCCGAATCATGGTCGCCATGGATTCAGAGTTCTCAGGAACATGCAACTGTAATGCTGACCTAGATGAGCCAGAGCCACTCTTCGCGAAAAGCCTAATCAGTCTCAAATTATCTGACGTCGGACAGGCCACCAACTGCGTTGTTCAACAAGGACCTACAGAATGCAGGCGTGAGCTTGCCGCGGTGGATCACGACGTTTTCGTGCCCCATCGCGGCTCGCGCGCTCTGCCAGTGCCGATTGTAGCCGCGCTGTTCATTGGATTTTACATGGCAAGCGGCGAAGTCGGCGTCAGCCGCCGTCGCCAACTGCCACGCATGTACCGGCCGCTTCGTATGGATGTGCACCCACATCGGATTCGCCGCCGCACCGTTGCGCAGTGCCTTGGGCCGCAGCTTAATCTCGAACAGCGTCCCCGGATCGCCGCTCAACGCGCGCGGTGGATCCGGAGGCTCCAACTCCCCGGCCGCCCGCAACCGTTCAAGGTATTTCTGCGAGGGAAAGCCGTAGCTCTTCATGCAATCGATCATGATCGCGGCTCTTTGCCTCTTCAATGAGTTTGCCTGTCCCTGCACCTCGGAATACATCGCCTTGAGCCGGACTATCTTGTCGTGCACTTCGGGCACTTGCGCGGGCGTGAGCAAGCCACTTCGACGAGGCTCCTCCACCGCGGCTGCACAGGCTTCGATCTCGGCGGCCTGTCTATGGAGGCGCTCGACGACGATATTTAGGACGTGGTCGGCGTCCTCGGGTTTCATCTGACGCGCTTGCGAGACGGCGCTTTGCTGAGCGGGCAGATCGAACTGCAAAAGTTCGTCCAATCGCTTGAGCAGTCCCGTCAGCGCTTCTCTGGAGGGCGGAGCCTGCCACATCGTCAGGTTTCCGCTCTCCGACGATGACGCCCGCGCGCGGGCCTCCTCCGCGCTCGTGAGTTTCTTTGTACCCAGATCCGAGAGTACGATAACCTTGCGTGTTGAGCCCGTGCCAGCGTCGGACCCGGCGAGCTGCGGCTCAGCGCCCCCAGCTGTCGAACTCCCCTCGCCTGCGGCCGCTGCGCGCCTGCCTTTGCCCTTCCTGCGCGCTGCAGTGCCTTCGCCCACCCCGGCAGTATGTTCCGGCAGCACAGCCCAAGCCGGCGGTTCAATCGTGGCTGGCGTCTTTGGCTGAAGTGCCAGCAGCCGCATGACTTCGTCCGCTGTAAGCCACGCACCTTCCACTATCTGATCCAGCAATTCTAACCGAAGATCGGCTCCCGCTCCGGCGTCCGTCAGGCTGGCAACCATGCCGCTCACTCCTGACGCAAATTCCGAAAGCCGCTCCATGACTCCTTCCAGAACGTCGCGGTGCTCAGCGTCAAGCGGCGCTCCGTTGCGGTTCATCACGGCCTCGGCCGTCGAGGCGAATGCCGGAACAACATCCTCGATGAAGGTCCCGAGCAGACGCACCCGCCCGTCTCCATCGATAAGGGCGTCTCGCACGGCTGGTCCCAACCTGCTCGCTAGGGAGAGCTGCGCGAGAGTGATCTGCGATTCCAGATACTTGTACTTCGTATTGAGTGCATAGCCGGTATGCAGTCGTAGCGCGGCCTCTTCGGACTTCCGCAACTCGGGCGTGCTGCTTGGTAGGTCGGCAGTAGCCGCGCAGACGGACTGCATCCGCTCCGAGCGCAATGCCCTCTTTCTCCACCACTCCATGCAGTGCTCATAGTAGGGCTCCACGCCTGAAAGCACGCGGTTCAGCTGGTCAGGCGAAGCGGTGCGGATGATCCTGCCGAGCAGGGCTGCTGCTTTATGTCTGCTCTTCTCCAGGTCATCGAAAATCGCAGCAGCCACGGCGTTACATTCGTCGGCCGCGCCCAGCGTCTCATCGCGGAGCTGGCGAGCCCGATCGTCGGGCAGAATGCGCCCCGCCAAACCTGGGGGCAGAGCAGCGTAGTAGTCCAGAACTGCTAAGCCTGCCTTGACGACTTGATCGATCAGCTCTTGCCTCTCGGACAAGGTCCGGCCGCGCGTGGCTGCCCTACGACAAGTATTAAGGTCCTCAAGCAGGCTGCCCAACGTTCGCTTTGCTGCCTTAACCTCATCTCGTGTTGGCGCCGCGACATCCGAAGTTGGTTGCCGGTTCACGATCGGCGCGGTTCTATCTTGAGGCCCGGAGCGCATCCGCTCCACGACGGCGTCGAAAGATTGACTGCGTTCCCCAGGGACGAGGCCGAACTCCAGGCTCGAACTGCTCGATACCCCAGTGCTGTCGGCTCCTGCTCCAACGTGCGATTTGCCAGCTCGGCCGATGCCCGTCATATTTTATCTCCGATAGAAGAGTCGAGAATGCGCAGCCTTCCTGGTTAGACCGCTTCGCTGACGAGTAGCTGACCAAGAGCGTTTTTCCCGATGCGCAAGCCCATGTCGCCTCGGGTCCGCTTCCGTCGCAGCCGCTGTGTTGCTGAAGACAGCGATGCCGGGATGACCCCCTCAGCTGCGGGATCATCACCTGCAGTACATGACCGCAGCCTGAAGCGCGAATTTTTCGCGAGCGCGCTGGGGGCAGCACCCCGCCACTCGATAGCCTTGCATTGGGGGGGCATTTTCCTCTGGAAATTGCCCGCGATCGGCGCAGCAATGCGCGCGCGGACGTTTCGGGCGAAAACCCGTATGCGGGACATCGCGCATAATCTAGTGTCCTAAACCAGAAGTTCATGGCGTTTTAGGCCTTGGCTGACGCATTGTAAGCGCAGAAGCGTTCGATGGAGCTGAGAATGTCGTCGGCTGATTTGGTCCATCGGAATGGGCTGGGGTCGGCGTTGTGCTGTTCGATGAAGGACGTGATCTCAGCACGTAGCTCCGCCACGCTGCGGTAGATGCCGCGCCTGATTTTGTGCTCGGTGATGCGGGCAACGAAACGTTCGACCTGATTGACCAGGGATGAGCTGATTGCCGTCAGATGGACGTGCCAGCGCGGTCTCTTGGCCAGCCAGTTTGGGATCAGCGGCCTCTTATGGGTTGCGTTATTGTCTATGACGAGATGAACATCCATATCGTCCGCACGGCGACTTTGATCTCATCAGAAACTTGCTGAATTCTGTGGCGCGTGGTGCCCGTAACGCTTGCCGATGACCCGGCCGGTTGCGATGTCGAGAGCGGCAAATAGCGATGTCGTGCCATGGCGCTTGTAGTCGTGACTGCGGCGTTCCACCTGACCAGGCCGCACGCGGAACGAGGGTTGGCTCCGATCCAGCGCCTAGATCTGCGGCTTTTCGTCGACACACAGCACGATGGCTCGCTCGGGCGGGGCCACGTAGAGGCCGACGACGCCGCGAACCTTGGCGACGAAGTCAAGATTGTTTGAAAGCTTAAAGGTCTCCAACCGACGCGGTTGCAGGCTGAAGGTGCGCCATATCCACTGTACCGTCGAGACCGACAGTCCACTGGCCCTCGCCATTCTGCGCGAGCTCCAGTGAGTGGCGTCGGGCGGTTTCGTCTCAAGGGTGCGGACGATCACTGCCTCGATCCGGGCTCTTCGATCGTGCGCGGCATCGCTGGTCGATCCAGGAAATCCGTCGCATCGCTATCAAGCTCGCTCAACGGCGCATCTCGATCGACCGTGTTCTCGCATGGTCGCTCTGGCGGCGAGCTCACCAGGCCGACGCACGGCCCGCTCACCTCAAACGAAAAGTGCAACTGTCATGCTAGACGTCCATCACGAATGAAGGCGGCCGAAAGTTCGCCTTTTCGGGCCATCGGATCGCCCTCCTTCCGAGGGTCAGTTGGCGCCGGACAGAGCCTACCCAGATCGTAGTCTCCATAATCTCCGCCAGGACGCGGTGGCGAGCCAGACTATTATCTGTCATGTTCTTGTATCGCAGAACTGCCGCTGGAGAGCACGTCGACGTTGCTGCGGTGTCTATTCAACAGTGACCGATTTTGCAAGATTACGCGGCTGATCCACGTCCGTCCCCATAACCACGGCGGTATGATAGGCCAGCAGTTGCACCGCGATGGCATAAACCATGGGCGTAAAGCTTGCTGCCATGTTTGGCAACACTATGGTCATGAGCGTATCCACCGTCGCGTCCGAGGCGCCCTTCGCATCGGTGATCAAAATAATGCTGCCGCCTCGAGCGGCCACTTCCTGCATGTTCGAGACTGTTTTCTCGAAGACGTCGTCGTAAGGCGCTATCACCACCACGGGCATGGTCTCGTCGACTAATGCGATTGGTCCGTGCTTGAGCTCGCCGGCGGCATAACCTTCCGAGTGGATATAAGAGATTTCCTTCAACTTAAGCGCGCCTTCTAACGCCAGGGGCGCCGATGTGCCCCGGCCGAGATAGAGCACGTCGCTCGACTTTGCGATATCACGCGCGAGCTTCTCGATCTGTGGCTCGACCAACAGCGCCGCAGCAATCAGCCGCGGCACTTCGATAAGCTCGCGTACGAGCTTAGATTCATCGATCTCGGACAGTATGCCGCGCTCCCTGCCTGCTGCGACGGCAAGCGCCGCCATCACCGCCAGCTGGCAGACGAATGCCTTGGTGGAGGCGACGCCGATTTCTGGACCCGCCAGTGTCGGCAGCACGGATTCGCTCTCGCGCGCGATCGTCGACGTCGGGACGTTGACCACGGATATCGTGTGCAGACCGTGGCTCTTGGCATAGCGCAACGCAGCCAGCGTGTCGGCGGTTTCCCCCGACTGCGAGATGACGATCGCGAGATCGCCGTGGCGCAGAGGCGCCTCCCTGTAGCGGAACTCGGAGGCAACATCGATTTCGACAGGCAGGCGCGCCAGCCGCTCGAACCAGTATTTGGCGATATAACCGGCATAACTTGCCGTGCCGCATGCCGTAATTGAGATGCGCTGAATGAAATTAAAGTCGAACGGTAGTGTGAGCGGCAGGGCTATGCGCTCGGCTGCCATATCGAGATAATGCGCCAATGTCTGCCCGACCGCTGTCGGCTGCTCGTGGATTTCCTTGGCCATGAAGTGGCGATAGTTCGCCTTGTCCACCAGGAGTGACGACACGCCAGACTTTGATGTTTCCCGATGCACGACAGCCCCGTCTTCGCCATAGATCATGCAGATCGTACGGGTAAGCACGGCCCAGTCGCCGTCTTCAAGATAGGTGATGGCATCAGTCAAGGGCGCGAGTGCGATCGCGTCCGATCCCAGATAAACTTCGCCGGTACCATGTCCGATCGCAAGGGGCGACCCCTTGCGCGCCCCGATCAAAAGATCCTCATGGCCTTTGAACAGGAATGCCAGAGCGAAAGCTCCGCGCAGTCGTGGCAGCGAGGCTTGTACCGCATCCCGCGGCGAGTAACCATTCTTGAGATACGATTCGACGAGATGCGCCACCACCTCGGTGTCGGTCTCTGAGCTGAAATGAGCTCCATTCCGCTCCAGTTCGGCCCGCAGTTCGCGGAAATTCTCAATGATCCCGTTATGAACGACCGCGACATTTTCCGTTGCGTGCGGGTGAGCATTGCTTTCGGTCGGTTTTCCATGCGTCGCCCAGCGAGTGTGACCAATACCGCTATGACCCGACGGCGGATAATCGCGCAGCCGCTCCTCAAGGTTTCTCAGCTTACCTTCAGCGCGCCGGCGCTCGATACGGAGACCTTCGAGCGTCGCGACGCCCGCGGAGTCATAGCCACGATATTCCAATCGTCTGAGCGAAGCGACCAATTGCCCAGCGACCGGACCACGTCCCAAGATGCCGACTATTCCACACATATCGATCAATGCAGCCCACGTTCAAGAAGCCAAATGTCCCCTAAAGGAGCATTTTCACGAAATTCGCGCGCCCGGTTGAGTTGCCTGTCACCGTCGCATTCACAGGCGTGAGTTCTATGTCTTTCAACCATCATCGCCTCGCCCAGCCACACTCCGTCTTTGGTTGTCCGCTATCGAGTGCAAGCTGCGATGCGGCCGCGAATGGCGTGACTGCTTCGAGGTGGGCTCTATATGCAGGCGCGCTTGCGCGGCTTGGTGCGGCATCTAACCCCGGCACAAACAGATCCGTTGCTCGATGGCGACGATAACAACCGGCGTCGCAACAAGCCCAGTGCGAGGATATATCGCGCAGGGCGTCAGACTTCATAGATTGAGGACATTTGAACCAGATCGACAGACCCGTTGTCTCACAGTAAAACGTCATGTCTTATTTGGCTCATCGTCACTAATGAGCCATTCACGGCTCTTCAGCTCAAACTCCCGAGAAACGCGCGGCGACGCGGCCGATCCGGTTAGCAGCTGGTGTGGGGGCACTGAGTCCCCTCACCTCACCGAGGGTCTCCACGAGAGGCTTGCACCGGCCGCGCTCCATTGGACAGAAGGATGCAGCCTCACAACACTCTTCACATGGCCGGGTGTCGACGTATTTACGCATCCGCTCTAGGCCGGCTTAAGACGCTCATCATACTTGGATGTAAGCTATACGATTGGCATCGAACACTCTATTGTACGAACGTAAGCTTTCGATATCGAAACGTTCGAAGAACTATACCGACGTTTGCTACTCTTCCTCATTTCGTCTTGCGTCTCCCGTGCACTTCCTACGCGAGCTGCACTATTGGCAGAAGCGCAGAGGTCGATGCCCCTAGCGACCAGATCGCGTGCTCTATTCGGAGGCGGGGCCGCTTTGTAGAATACGATATTGGTGTGTAGCTTCACTGTGTGCTGGCTTGCATGCCGTCATTCTCTATAAATGCGTCGACAACCGCGCTTCAGCACATCGCTCTATTCGGCCATAACCGAACCATGCAAATGGATACAGCATGTACCTGGAGATGGATAAGGAACACAGACCGTCGGCATCCGCCTCATAGGAAACATCGCTGGAGCAGCGCGTCTAACTTGGTTTGCGTGCACGGCGTTTTCGTCCAGCTCGTTTGCGCGGGTGTCAAGTGGGTCGCGTGTGTTAGCTGACGTTCTTTTTGACTATGGCGCGACTTCGCCGGACCGACGATGTCAATCGTCGTGACCTGCGCAGCAGTCATGCTACCAGTTGACATTCCAAACGCGCTGAATGGTACGGTCGAGAATAAATCAATGTATATAGTGCGCATTTCTACGTGAGGTGTATGACTAGAGTTGCGATCGCTTTCCTCTTATTGCGGGTGGTGCGCGCTTGCGCATCTAGATCGAGAAGGGGCTCCGCAAATCGCGTTTCGAAAGGGCGCCCTCGTTCCGGCGGAACTAAGAGAAACAATGGCGGCTCAGGACTCAAAGCGGCGCGTTGCGCTGATCACCGGCGTCACCGGGCAGGACGGCGCGTATCTCGCCGAATATCTGCTCGGTCTCGGCTACACCGTGCACGGGATCAAGCGGCGGTCGTCCTCGTTCAACACCGCGCGCGTCGACCATCTCTACCAGGACCCGCATGCCGGCAACGTGCCGTTCCTGATGCACTATGGCGACATGACCGATTCGACCAATCTGATCCGCCTGGTGCAGCAGATCCGGCCGACCGAGATCTACAACCTCGCCGCCCAGAGCCACGTCCAGGTCAGTTTCGAGAGCCCGGAATACACCGCCAATGCCGACGCGATCGGCGTATTGCGCCTTTTGGAAGCGATCCGCATCCTCGGCATGGAGAAGGAGGCGCGGTTCTACCAGGCCTCGACCTCGGAGCTTTACGGCCTCGTGCAGGAGGTGCCGCAGAAGGAAACCACGCCGTTCTATCCGCGCTCGCCCTATGGCGTCGCCAAGCTCTACGGCTACTGGATCACGGTGAACTACCGCGAGGCCTATGGCATGTTCGCCAGCAACGGCATCCTGTTCAACCATGAAAGCCCGATCCGCGGCGAGACCTTCGTGACGCGCAAGATCACCCGCGCCGTCGCCCGCATCGAGGTCGGCCTCGAGAACAAGCTCTATCTCGGCAATCTCGACGCCAAGCGCGACTGGGGCCACGCCCGCGACTATGTCGAGGGCATGCACAGGATCCTGCAGGTCGACGAGCCCGGCGACTTCGTGCTCGCGACCGGCGAAACGCGGTCGGTCCGCGAGTTCGTCGAGCTGGCGTTTGCCGAGGTCGGCCGCAGCATCGAATGGCGTGGCAAGGGCGTCGAGGAGGTCGGTATCGACAAGGCGTCCGGCAACACCCTGGTGCAGATCGATCCGACCTATTTCCGCCCGACCGAGGTCGATCTTCTGATCGGCGACGCCAGCAAGGCGCGCGCCAAGCTCGGCTGGACGCCGAAGACGCCGTTCGCGCAGCTGGTGAAGGAAATGGTCGCCAGCGATCTCGTCGAGGCCAGGCAGGACGCGGCCAATGGCAAGCACGGCGTTTGAGCTGAAGGGCAAGACGGTCTTCGTCGCCGGCCATCGCGGCATGGTCGGCTCGGCGCTGATGCGCCGGCTGGCGCGCGAGGAGGCCGATCTCCTGACGGTGTCGCGCAGCGAGGTCGATTTGCGCGACCAAACCGCGGTCAACGCCTGGTTTGCCGCGAAGCGGCCTCAGGCTGTATTCCTCGCCGCCGCCAAGGTCGGCGGCATCGTCGCCAACAACACGCTGCGGGCCGAGTTCCTCTACGACAATCTGGCGATCTCGAGCAACGTGATCGAGGCGGCTCACGCCAATGGCTGCGAGAAGCTGATGTTCTTCGGCTCGTCCTGCATCTATCCGCGCCTGGCGCCGCAGCCGCTGCGCGAGGATTCGATGTTGACCGGCCCGCTGGAGCCGACCAACGAGCCCTATGCCATCGCCAAGATCGCCGGCATCAAGATGGCCGAGGCCTATCGCAGCCAGTACGGCGCCGATTTCATCAGCGTGATGCCGACCAATCTCTACGGTCCCGGCGACAATTATCACCCCGAATACAGCCACGTCGTCGCCGCGCTGATCCGCCGCTTCCACGAGGCCAAGGTTTCGGGCGCCGGCAACGTCGTGGTGTGGGGCACCGGCACGCCGCGCCGCGAATTCCTCTATGTCGACGATCTCGCCGACGCCTGCGTCCATCTGATGAAGACCTATTCATCGCCCGAACTGGTCAATATCGGCACCGGCGAGGACATCACCATCGCCGAGTTCGCACTCATGGTCGCGGCCGCCGTCGGTTTTCGCGGTGAGATCAGCTTCGACACGTCGCGCCCGGACGGCACGCCGCGCAAGCTGCTCGACATCAGTCGTCTGGCCAGGCTCGGCTGGCATGCCCAGACCTCGCTGGAAGATGGCATTCAGCTAGCGTATCGGGCATATCTCGCCGACAGCAAATGGACGGCACTGCTTGTCCCCGACAAGTGGCGTAAGCAGGCCCATCCGAGGATCCGTGCACGGGTATCACCTAGCTGGCCCCGTCGCTCGCGTAACGATTAACTTTGCCCCGCGTTGCCCAACGCTCTTCGTCAGCAGCGCTCGGTTGGACGTTCGATTCATCCAAGTGACACGCACATCCTAGCTACGGTTCAGCGAGCCAACTCGCAGGAACAGAGGAATGGTTGTGATCGAGAGTGCCGTTTTGCTGCTATCAGGTTGAGATCTGATCGACTCTCAGCCTTGAACGCCGGCGCCGCAGCCGATCATTGGCTCGAAACGTGCCGGTGTCCTTTTCCTCTCGATCGGCGGCCTAGCGAGGTTCGGCCATAACCATCCGCGCCGACAGCGTGACGATGCACATGAGCGCGCCTAACATGCCGAACGCAAAAGGCAAGCCGGTCATGTGTGCGACGAGCCCGATGCTGGCGGGACCCATCAGTATACCGGCGTAGCCAGCTGTCGTGATGACCGCGATTGCAACGCCCACCGGCATCACCTTCTGTTTGCCGGCGCGGCGACACAGCACAGGTACAACATTTGAAATACCCAATCCAATAAGCAGGAACCCCGCCATGGCAATCACCGCAACCGGCGCGGCGACCACAGCCAGGAAGCCTATCATGATTGGTAGAGTTCCGAGCATCAATGTGGCACGGTCGCCGATTCGCTCCACTACGGCATCTCCGCCGAGACGTCCCGCAGTCATCGCGATGGCGAAGAGCATACAGCCAAGACCTCCATGCGCCTCAGCGAGAAGATCTTGCCCAACGAGAAGCAAAGCGCTCCAATCAAGCATTGCACCTTCGACAAGAAACGTAATAGCCGCGAGCGCAGCTATTAGCACCACGCTGCGATGGGGCAAGACAAACACTGGCCCCTGCTGCCTTACACTCGTCGCGGTCAACCGCGGCCAGGCCGACCCAATCGCGATCATCATAAACATCGAACAGACTAACGTCGAAAAAAGCGGACCAAGCTGAAGCGAAAGGAACAAAGTCACGGCGGCAGAGCCGGTGAATTCGCCGATGCTGTAATGGGCATGGAAGCCGGACATCAATGGACGGCCGGTGGCGCGCTCCAGTTCAATCGCATAGATGTTCATGGCTACATCGATCGCCCCCAGTGAAACGCCGAACGCAAACAGCGTGGCACCGAGCGCAAGAGGTGTTCCGGCGATAGCAAGCCACGGCAGGATAAGCGCGAGGCCGAGTCCACCGACGAAGATAATGGGCTTGCTGCCGTACCGCGCATTCGACACGCTGGTCAAAAGCATAGCGAGAACGGATCCCATTCCGAGACAGAGCAGCAGAAGACCGAGCATGCGGTCATCTACCGCGAGCCGCTCCTTGGCGAGCGGCACCAAAGGCGCCCACGCCGCGAGGCCAAATCCGGCAACAAAAAACGCAAGCCGCGTCCCAAGCTTTCCGGCTGCCCAATTGGCAGATGGTATCACAGGCACTCCTGAGAGAACGGGCTGGTGAGCGCGGCGCCCCTCATCCTGTGTGCGCCGCCTGCAAGCGGTCCGATGATGGCCTCACGTTGACATTTTTCATCCCTGCAAATGCGATGCCATCGCAAAAGCTCGAGCCACTCCCGGAGTGGCAAGCGTCAACGCGGAATGATCGTCAAGCCCCGGACACCGGTTTGGCCTATCTTTCTCGGATAGCTAGCCGTACGAAGGACACTAGTCTTTGCTTGTTTCCGACGGTTAGAGGCGCAACAGCTCGAGTTGCCTTTGTCGCAAAGCGCACAAAGCCGACGGCACCCGGACCTTGCGTTTACTTCGAGAAGAACACCACAGCTCGCGTGAACACGGCCGTCAGCTCCCCGGCAGCATTTGCTGTCAATCTGGAAGCTCTCACAAAACGCAAAGGCGCTGCGCTACGCCTGAGCTCAATACACGAACATTCATGGAGGACCGGAGCTGACCGCGGGGAACTTCTACGCTATACCGGGGCATCGGATCGCGGCAGATCATCCGAACGTGACGGAAAATCAGAGCTGCGATTCCAAATTCCCGGTGTCGGAGCGCTGGGTTGTGATGGAGCAATCAACCAAATCCTCCCTGCCATTTATGTTGGCGCCAGAAGGGCAGCATCGGCGTCGCGTGCAGTCATCAATTACCTTTGCTATCTGGTTAGGTCCAGGAAGCGTGCGTTCGATAGCGAGCTGGTCGCCGGCATCCCTCAAGCGCTTATATCCGCGGAGCGCCGCGACTGTCGTTCTGACCAGGTCGGACTGTGCGTGGTAACGAATGAGTATAGCAAGCAAAAATCGATCAGTATTGTCGCCGTCATCACGCTGTAAGCCCAGCCGTTCTGCACGAGATCGAGCTCGATCAACACCCGTGACAGACCGAATCCCACGATCCAAGCATCAAAGCTCATGCAAATGCGTCGAAACATCTCCGGATCAAGCCGCCGAATGACGTAGGATCCCAGCGGGATGCCGAGCAAAACACTGGGTATAAAGGCATAAAGCAGGCTGCCGCTTTCGGAAATGAAAAGGCCGAGCTTGTAGTAGACAAAGGCAGTCGCGCTCGATTCCACTACGCGAACCAGGGCAAGACCGGCGCGAAATTCGTTTTTGACGAGGCCCTGGTTGTTAAACAGCATGGCCAAAGGCGGGCCAGAGATAGTCGTCACCGAATAGAGGATGCCCAGCATCGACCCGAATGGCAGACCGATCAGCCAGCTCGCTTCGATAGGGCGGCGCCAGCCCGCGGCTTGCAACAAGATCAGGGGCAAAATGATCGTGTACGTGGCGAATTTGATCCAGCCCGGCTGCAGTGAGGCCAACGCATAGCCCCCGAGCGCAATGCCTGGCAAGAGCCCAAGCAAGATGGGAAACACTCGTCTCCAAACCGCCGGCACACCCTTCAGATTGATGAAGAGAACGTAAACGTTGACGAAGACTTCGATGATAACAATGGCCGGGTTGAGAATGCGATTGGGGTAGAAAACCAGCGCAAGGGGTACAGTGAGCGACGAAAAACCGTAGCCAATGGCTCCATTTACAAAGGCCGCAAAACAAGTTGTTGCGGCCAAAAATAGCATAGCACCATCAAACTCAGGCATTTACTTAACCTTCCTAGTCCGGAGCGCGTCCGATCACACGTCAGCGAATCAGACGTGGACATTGGTCATCAGGATTGCGGCAGATTCCGCCCTCGCTTCGCAGCTCCGGCGACCTTCACATTGGCTTTTGGCCGTGGCCAAGCGCGCTAGTTTCTCTTATTATCGACTTCGGTTGTATGAAGCTGCGTTGTACTTCCCCTACCCGACCGCGATCACTCAGCTAATACGTGTCAGTCTATTTTTCGGCTGTCGATCGCTGGTTTTCGTATCGAAGCCATGACTGCGGCGGTCGTAGATGCGAGGGGCCCCTGACGACCAGTTCCGAACGGTCCCCAGTGGACTTGAACTGTCGGCAACTAAACCCTAAGGTCGTTGCAACCCAGAGGTCGTCGTTTTCAACTAGCAATGCGAGGCGCTCAGACGGGAGTAAAGCAATTCGCTCCAGAGACGTTGGGATAATAGCAACATCACCTTTTCAGCGTTGACAAGTTCTTCGCCGGCCGCCTGACGCAGCGGTCGGCGAACAACGCCCTATCCGGAGCAGCAATCGAGCGAACGCGGATTGATTAATCGTTACTATTTGGCCAGCTGGACATCAGCAGCGCCGGTGAGTTCAACCTCTGTGCCGTTCTTCCCGTGACCGGCGCTCGCGTCGGCTCGGTGATCGGACGCGATTGCGACATAGACCGCCGGCAGCACGAAGAGAGTGAAGAGCGTGCCGATAGACATGCCAGCGACGAGCACCAGCCCGATCGAAAAGCGACTCGCGGCGCCAGCTCCCGTTGCGGTCAACAAGGGTATGAGGCCCGTGACCATCGCCGCCGTCGTCATCAAGATTGGACGCAACCGGACGCGCGCCGCCATCTCTATAGCCGAGCGACGGTCAAGTCGCTCCTTGAGCTGCAGTTCATTGGCGAACTCAACCATCAAGATGCCATGCTTGGAAATCAACCCGACCAGCGTTAGCAGTCCGACCTGGGTGTAGATGTTGATCGTCGCCCAGCCCAAAAATAGCGGTATCAGGGCGCCGACGATTGCCATCGGCACGCTGATCATAATAACGAGGGGATCGCGCAGACTTTCGAACTGCGCCGCAAGCGCCAAGAATATGACGATAAGGGCAAACGCGAAGGTAATGGCCAGTTGGTTACCCTCGTGCACATATTGCCGGGCGTCGGCAAGGAAGTCGTGGCTGAAGCCTGCGGGCAGTTTCTTTGCCTGCGCTTCCAGGAAGTCCACGGCCTGACCGATCGTAACGCCGGGCATCGGCACGGCTTGAAAGGTCGCGCAGTTGAGCTGGTTGTAGTGCGTGAGTGCGTTCGGATCAGTCGCAGTCTCCACCGAGACTACGGTAGACAGCGGAAGCATCGAACCTTTCGCGGTCTTCACATAATAGTTTCCGATCGCTTCCGGGGCCAGGCGTTGCTCGCGGGGCACCTGCGGAATCACTTGGTACGAACGGCCTTGCAGATTGAAGTGATTGACGTAGTTTCCGCCAAGTAGGGTGGCGAGCGCGTTACCAATATTCTGCATGGTGATGCCAAGATCGTTGGCCTTCGATCGATCGACCTTGATTCGTACCACGGGCTGATTGAACTCGAGGTCAGAATCGCTGACCATGAACAGACCGCTTTTGCGCGCGGCATCCTTCAGGTTCGACATCTGCTCATAGACGGATTGGAAACCTAGCGTCGAATTGATCACCATCTGCACTGGTAGCCCGTCCGTGCCTCCCGGAAGCGACGGCAGGCTAAACGCAAATGCGTTAATACCTTCGATTTTGGACAGCTCGACCTGGACAAGGGACTTTAGCGCGATCGATGACCGCTTGCGCTCATCCCAAGGCTTGAGCAACATGCCGGCCATCCCTCCCCGCGAGCCGCTAGTGCCGTTGAGCACGAAGCTCAAATCGGTCTCGGGAAACTTCTGAAACGCCTTTTCGAGCTTGGCGCCGTAATAGTTGAGGTAGTCGATGTTGGCGTATTTCGGCGCTTTGGTTAGCGCGAATACAATCCCTTGATCTTCCTCCGGCGCGAGTTCCTTGGAAGTGTGCATATAGAGAAAACCGACGAGACCCAGCATGGTCAGGGCGAACAGCCCGGTAATCGGACGATAGTCGAGCGAGCGGTCGAGCTTGCGTCCGTACCAGCGTGTCGTGGCGCCAAACACGCGGTTCACAACTCTTGCAAACCGCCCCTTCTCAGCGCTCTTCAGGCAGACCGAGCACATCATCGGCGACAGCGTCAAAGCGATCACGCCCGACACGATCACCGCCCCCGCCAGCGTAAACGCGAACTCGCGGAACAGCGCGCCGGTGACGCCCCCGAGAAAACCGATGGGCGCGTATACGGCGGCCAACGTAATCGTCATGGAGACGACGGGGCCCACGATCTCGCGCGCGCCTCTCGCAGCAGCCTGGAGGGGCGGCGCACCTTCTTCCAGATGGCGATGAACGTTCTCCACCACGACGATCGCGTCGTCGACCACGAGACCGATCGCGAGTACCATCGCAAGGAGGGTAAGGAGATTGAATGAAAATCCCAGCGCCAGCATCATGCTGCAGACACCGACGAGCGACAACGGAATGGTAACGACGGGAATGATTACCGACCGCAGCGAGGCCAGGAATAGAAAGATGACCACCACCACTATCACGACGGCCTCAATGAGCGTCTTCTCCACTTCATCGATCGACGATTGAATGAATTTGGTGGAATCGTAGGCCACTTTCATCTTCAGTGCCGGCGGCAGGTTACGTTCCATTTCTGGAAACAGCGCCCGAACACCTCGCACTATGTTTAGCGGATTGCCCTGCGGGCTCGCCTGGACACCGATGAAGACCGCGTGCTCGCCGTTCATGGAGACGCTGACGTCTGTGGTCTGCGCGGCAAGCTCGACTGCCGCAATGTCCTCCATGCGTACAAAGCCGCCGTCATTCGCTTTGACGACCATGCGCTTGAAGTCATCGACACTCCGCAGGTCGGTGTTTGTCGTGACGTCGGAGATGGTGAAATAGCCCTTGGTCTGACCGGACGCGGCCTGGAAGTTGTTGGCGGCGATTGCGGCCGAAACATCTGCCGGCGACACGCCGTGCCCCGCCATTTTCGCAGCATCGAGCCATAGCCGCATCGCAAAACTTTGGCTGCCCAGGATGTCAGCCGCCGCAACGCCGTCGACGGTCGACATAACCGGTTGCACGACGCGCGAGAGATAGTCCGAGATCGCGCTGGCCGTCAGTTCCTCGCTGGAGAAGGCGATGTACATGACAGCGGTAGCCTGACCGCTTGACTTAGTGACGACCGGATCGTTCGATTCTTTCGGGATTAACGATTTGACTGAATTGACCTTAGACAGCACCTCGGTGAGTGCCTCGTTGGGATCGAAATTGAGCTTGATGTAGACTTGGATCGTCGACGCACCGAGCACAGATGAGGAAGTGACATAGTCGACGCCCTCTGCGGAAGCGACCGCCTGCTCCAGAGGAGTGGTGATGAACCCCTGGATCATGTCGGCGGAGGCGCCAGGATAGGAGGTCGTGATATTGACGACCGTGTTAGACAGTTTGGGATACTGCCGGATTGGCAGAACAGCGGCCGCGCGAAGGCCGATCAGCAAGATCAGTAGACTGACGACGATAGATAAAACCGGACGCTTGATGAAAAGCTCTGTAAATGTCATCTCGACTCGCATTCAAAGAGGGTGACGCAAACTCGCTAGCGAGTCGCGCGACAGCCATCGTTATTAAAGCGGCAACTGCGGCCAGGCCCCTGCTATAAGCGAAACTGAAGTGGCCGCTCTAAAGACTCGTATGTTCCCAAGCAGAGGCTCAGCCTTCCGCTTCTTCCATTCTCGCTGCTTATGATGAACGCCGACCCCGCTTGGCTGAGTGCGATCTCGAATAGGGAGCGCCTTCGCAAGATAAGACCCAAGTCCTTTTTGCGCGTAATCAGCCTGAGGTCCGCCTCAGGATGTGGAGGTGGGCTCACGTGCTTCCATTTACTCTCGTGCTCAAGTCTGAATGGAGCGCAAAACCGTCTAGGTGAATCGCGTCAGTTCAAGGCTTCGACCCGTTCGATCGAATGATTCAGCTTTGAAATCGAAAGTATGGAAAACCTGGCAGATGCTCAACTCTACAAAGGTAAGCGGGTGATATCGCATGGGCTGCAAAGCCTATACCAAGGTTTGTTCTCGGTCCGACTCAAACTTCCACAGTATTCCCCCAGGCGGGTCGGGCGACGGTCCCGTCTTGTACGCGGCCTCGTGCCACTCAAGCTTCCTCTTGGGCTTTCTCATCATCCTTAGGTCGGCTCGGAAGCGATCGACTGCGCCACTCGTTTTGCTCGAGGCGTGATGCAAATCTCATCTCGAAGGACCTAATCCGCCCACACGATCGGGTTGTAAAAGCCGACATGCACAGAATTGACTCAGAGAGTCCGCGTGCAGGCGATATGCTCACGCATCATTGAGAGCTTTGCGCTGGACGGCAATGAATGTGGCGACATTTATGTTGGCCGGCGTGCGGGTGACGAGATGTTCTACGCCGGCAAGGTCGACCACGGCTTCGACAAGGCCTCGGCCACCGATCTCCACAAACTACTGACGCCGCTGATCCGCAAGACCCAGGCCCACACCAAACGCATCGAGCATGAGGCGATCTAGGTTGCGCCGAAGCTGTTCGTCGAAATCGAGTAATCTTGTCAACTGCCGAAGGTAAGGGGCGACATTCAGCTCTTTCATGGTGTCGGGGAGGATCCATCATTACCTCACCGCGCTGCAGCTTCTGCAATGATACCCGCTGGCTCCGGGAGGTGAATCCGGCTCAGCCATACAAAGACCACACGCCTGCATGCGCTTCGCACTGTCAGGATGCCGCGTCCGGTCTGTTGCAAACCCGACGATCACGGCTTTGTCCCGCCCTCACCGCAAGAATTCAAGCCGGATCTGTATCGGCGCTAGCGCGCCTACTCATAATTCGCCGTGTTCGCTTTACCACTAAAACCAGTCATCGCCGGGCGATCAGGGCATGTCGGTGATGGGCGATGAGGCGACATCGCGAGCTATTTTTGATTTTGACGCGACGAACTTCTACGAATTTCTTTAAACATGCGTATTCAGATTGGTACGTTGCTTGCTTTGTTCAGGACCTCATCATCCACGATTATCTTCTGAGCGGACCTGCGTCGCTGCAAATGCAAAGTCAGCCCGGAGATCGCCGTGCGGCGAAACTATGGAACCGATGTAGACCGGGGTGTCGGTCTAAATAGCAGACTGCAGCGCAAAGGTGGCGATGCTGAACTGCCAGTCGAGGGGAGCCGTTGCAAAGGCCGTCGTGACTTCTGGTAAGTCCATCGTTGTACACGATAACGCCATTGACCCCGTCATTTCACGCGCACGACCTCATTAAACTTCACGTCTGATTCTGATCTAGAATGATGAGGTAGAACATGCAAAGGCGTGGCGCGGTGGTCGACCAGCCACTGAAATGAAATCAGGTCGTTCTTTAGTGCGTCAGAAGGGACCTGATTCGTTCTCACGATGAACCGTAGTTTGCTTCCGGAGCGTAGCTGAGGAGATTGGGGCGCAATGACGTGTATTGTTGGACTGGTTAATAAAGGCACTGTTTACATCGGTGGCGATAGCGCCGGTTTGGACTCGAACTACTCTCTCGTCGTCCGCAACGACAGGAAGGTATTCCGGAGCGGTGATTTCGTCATGGGCTTTACCAGCTCATTCCGGATGGGACAGCTTTTGGCGTTTGGCTTCCATCCTAACAGGCCGCGCGTGGGTGTCGATGTGATGACTTACATGGTCACCGACTTCATCGACGCCGTGAGAGCTCGAATGAAGTATGGCGGCTTTGCTAGGACGAGGGATTCTGCTGAATACGGCGGGACGTTCCTTGTCGGCTACGCCGCCCGGCTGTTCCATATCTCGGACGATTACCAGGTTGGAGAATCGGTCCATGGGTTCGATGCGTGCGGATGCGGTAATGCGATAGCGCTCGGCTCGCTGAGATCAACACGCGACTGGAATGACCCCAAAGCACGCCTCCTTGAAGCTTTGGGCGCCGCCGAGACGTTCAGCGCGGGTGTCCGCGGGCCGTTCTATTTAGAGCAGACGGATTGCACAAATAATTGAACGATCCTTATCGTCCTCAGCCTATCCGACGACGTCATACGTGCCAGCCTGAACCTGTGTGCAGTTGAATTTGCTTGAGTGAAGGTGTTCCTGGGCAGTCATTCAGTTTAATTGCGGGTGATCTCCGCATTGTTGGACCGACCTGCATCTTAGCCAGAAAGTCCCTTGAGCATCGAAGTCCATGTGTTCGACTCAAAGTCGTGTCTTTGTCTCATCGTCCATGAGGGACAGTTACCGTCATCAGACCTTGTTCGGAGCAGGGCCCATTACGGCACCGGCTGGGGCTCGAAATGAGACGTTTTCACAAATCCGATATATGCCGTGATGACCACCATGAACAGCATCGCCGCGCGGCTGTGCGGTAAGCAGATCCGCGTAACCGCGGCGACCTTCGCTGTACCGGAGCCAAACCGGAAAACATAAGTGATAAGGAGAGCAGCCCGAACCAAGGCGACCTTACCTGGGTTTGCATATGGTTCCGTGTCCGTCTTTTATCGTTAATTCGCCGTAGCAAGCAATGTGATACTTGCGTCCCACAATAGGCATCTCGTCCGCTTGAGAGAATGAAGGCACGTTAATCGAGAGCTTCTTTACGAGAACTTCCTCGTATCCACCATCTCTCTCCAAGATCACGCGCCATTTCCACTCCCCGCCCGGGCTTTCGTCTGCCATTGTGTTGTAGCGGAGTCGGATCAAATTGCTCATCGAGAGTACCTGAAGACCATGTCCGATACGAGAGGTAGAGAAAATCTATCGCCGTCGCCGAATGAGAGGCGAGCGGCTTGCCCAACCGAGAACGCCTGGCCGATGCCAGCTTGCTGTTCCTTAAAGCAGTTCAAAACTTAACTGCTCAATGATCTTTCTCCAAGACATACGAACGTTTGCGCGATAGATCGCTCAGGATCATGCAAGCTCGGCCCCACATCGTGATAGTCCTTTTGTGAAGAGAAGGAACGCGGTCCGCGTCACTGCTCTTAGCGGCCCAAGCGGCCTAAACAGATCTCGGATTGTGAAACCGATTTGAGGGGTTATGGCGAAATCCTCAAAGCTTGTCGTTGCGAAGAACGGGCGTGCGCTTCTTGTCAGACGCCGTCGCGACGGGCTCTGGATGTTTCCGGGCGGCCGCAAGCGTGCCGGTGAGAGTGACAGGGCGTGCCTTCGTCGAGAGGTTGCGGAAGAACTTCCGAAAATCAAACTCGGACCGTTGAAGCTCTGGAAGGAAGTGAAGGGCACGAACCGCCGATCTGGGCGCAAGATGAGCGATGCTGTTTTCGTGGCTAAGAAAGCGTCCGGCCAATTGAAGATTGGTGACACAAAGGAGATCGACAAGGCGGTCTGGCGCAAGCCGCGACGGATCAGGCTAACGCCGACGTCCCGCTACATTCGGGACAAGCTGTTTCCCAAGTGAACAATAGCCGGTTACTTGCACGTTGATTTCCGCTCAAGGCAACAAACTTCGCCGCATCGCATATTGGCTCTTACCATCGGACGGGATTACCTTCTATCTCTTTGTGAACTTGATCTCGATGCGCGACGAGACTCGCTCTTAGAGCTCGGTCATAGGGCCGCAGGCCCGACCAGGCGTGCGCCAGGGCGCATCGCCTTAAAGAGAAATGGCTCCCGCAGGAGCGTGAGCATAGCGACGCCGAAGGCGGCACGCGGGACCGAGTGCAGCGACGAGACCGGTTAAAAGGTCACCCGGGAACGGGGCAGTGATAGCGACGCCGGCATACTTCATGACGGCGGGCCCCTTTCCCGAGTGCCCCCGGCGAGGAGCTCCGCATCTCTTTGCGCGAGGGATCGAAGCCGCACGGCGGCCGATACGCAAAGCGGCTCGGTTCACGAGAGCCCGGTGCGGCTCCGGCCGCACGCGCCGACACAGTGAGAGACCTGAGTGTGCACGTGATGCAGGCAACCTTGCGAGAACGCCTGGCATTTTCACGGTAGTCGCAAAATAGGGGAAACCTTGTCCTCTGTTGACTGGGAATCCCAGCCTTGTGCTAGCAGCCGGAACAAACGACGGGCCACAGGATTCGTCGTATTCGGAGTCTATTTCAATGCTGATGACCATTGAGCGAAAGCCGACAACACGGACCCTGCGCGGATGGGCGATCCAAGTGCTCCAGGAAGCGGGCGCCATCCGCGAGTGCGAGGAGCACGGTTGGATGCAGGACCGCGCCGATCCGCATGCACGAGAGCGCGCCTTCGATATCGCCCGCCAGGACCCGCCAGCAGACGTCTCCCCTCACGCAGCGGAGGCCGCGGTTCGCGATGTGCTGGACTCGATTGGTGATACCTGCCCAGAATGCTCCCCTGACGAGGAGGGCCGGCGCTAAACACCGACGCCCACCCCTCCTCGACCTCAGCGGCCTAGCCGCCTTTCCACCCGCTTCCGCGTATTGCCGACCTTTTTGACAGCCTTCTTCACCGCCGACGCCGACTTTCGCCTCTTCTTCGCCTCGTACTGCACTTCATAGTCCTGCCCGCCGGCCACCCGTGCCCGGTCCTGCTTTCGCCCGCGCGCCGTCTTCGACTTCTTCGCTGCCGCCATGGATACCTCCTGTTCGTGGCGTCGAGGCAACGCGACAAGGATTCGCAGGTTCCGGAACGATTCGAACTGTGCCAATTTGAATCGCCTGTAGCGTGGAGTTCTTCAGTGGCGTTTCAGCGTAAAATGCCGGCGGCCATCGGCGTCAAGGCGCCCTTCCCCGGCTTCATCGAACCGGCCCTGGCCACCTCGATCGAGAAGGTGCCATCCGGAGAGCGCTGGATTCACGAAATCAAGTTCGACGGCTACCGTGTTCAGGTCCATCTGGCCAACGAGACGGCGAAGATCTTCACCCGGCGCGGCCACGATTGGACGCATCGCTTCAAGAAGGTCGCTCATGATGCCTGGCGGATCAAGGCGAACTCGGCGGTGGTGGACGGCGAGATCGTGGTACCTGCCGCCGACGGCACGACCGACTTCTCGGTCCTGCAGAACGAGCTCAAGGGCAAATCGAAGAGCATCGTGTTCGTCGCGTTCGATCTGCTCTATCTGAACGGCCGGGATATCCGGAAGCTACCGCTCTCTCAGCGCAAAGCCGAACTCAAGAAGATCCTTGGCGGCACCGACATCCAGTTCAGCGAAAGCTTCGAGATAGACGGCCGCGAGATGTTCGCGCACGCCTGCAAGCTCGGCCTTGAGGGTGTCGTCTCAAAGGTCCGGGGCAGCGCCTATCCGACGGGACGGACGAATGATTGGGTCAAGAAGACCTGCGTACAGCGTGAGACGCTGACCATTGCCGGTTTCGCACTCGATGGGACGAAGTGGGACGGCATCTACGTCGGCCGGCGCAAGGGCGACGATCTGGTCTACGCCGGCAAAGTCGACCACGGCTTCGACAAGGCCTCCGCCGCCAATCTCCAGAAACGGCTTAAACCCCTCATCCGAAAGACCCAGCCTTATACCAAGCGCATCGGTCACAAGGGCATCTGGGTCGAACCCAAGCTTCTGGCCGAGATCGAGTATCGCGCGAAGTCGGCCGAGGGAAAGGTTCGGCACCCGTTTTTCCGGGGCCTGCGGGAGGACCTGTGATGGATGCGGTTCGATCGCTTCTGGCAGTGGGCGAACAAGCCCCCCGAAAGTCCGCTGACGATTTCGGCGAGCTGCATCAAGCGGTCATGGAGCTCGCTCCCGAGCACCGAGGGGACCGCACCACGGTGAACCGAGCCGCAGCGCGCGCACCAGACCCCGAACGATGATCGCTTGACGGCAACCCTTTGCCTTCCCTCGGTGCCGCCGAGCAAGAACTGCCAAGAAACTAACTCCGCGCACGCTGCAGCGCAGCTTCCAATCGCTCCTTTTCCTTATTCCAGCGATCGTCTTCGGTTTGCGATCTCTTCGCGAGAGCCTCAACCTCGGCCTGGATGGCGGCAGCCCGCTTCGCGTGCTCCTGCTCCGCCTTGTCCAGCGCAGCCTGCGCCTTGTCGACCGCCTGCTGACGGCGCTCACGTTCTCTCTGCCTGGCGGCCTCCTCCCTCGCCCGTTCACTCTCCCGGCGCCTCTCCTCCCGTTCGTAGGCAAGCGCAGCCTTCCGCTCGGCCGTCTTGTCGACGGGACGTGAGGAAGGCTCCTTCGCAATTTGCCCCTTCGATTTGCGCGGGGCGTTCGTCGATCTCCTATCCCCACCGAGATCGGAGGGCAGTTCGGCTTGCTCGCTGAAGGATCCGTCGGATCCGACCGGGCGCCTGAGAACGACGCCAGGCTTCTTCATGGCCGCAGCGATGATGTCCGGATCGTCGCTTTCCCTCGCTGCGCCCTGGTGGAAGAGATTACTGTTGGCGCCCCAGGCTTCGAGGGCCGCTTTCATGGAGGGAGTGGCAATCGCCAGATCGAAGAAGCCCAGCGAAGTCTGGTAGGTCTTGAGTTTTCTCGCCATCGGTCCGGTCCGCCCTCCTCAATCGAGCGTCAACGTCACGCACGCCACGGAGCCCGCGGAACACGACGCGGCCCCGAAGCGTTCCCTAATCCTTGAAGGACGTCCACGCATTTCGCAACGTGCTCTTAAGGATTGGCCTCGAATGAGCCGGACGTCGACCCTGCCCAAGCGCCTGCAGCCGATGCTCGCTACGCTCACCGACGCGCCGTTCGACGATCCGGGCTGGGTTTTCGAGGACAAGTATGACGGCTTCCGGATGATCGCGGAAATCCGGCGGGGCAAGGTTGCGCTCTACAGCCGCAACGGCAAGATCATCAGCCGCAGCTATATCGAGGTCGCCAAAGCGCTGGAGGGCGTGAAGGGCGATGCCGTGATCGACGGAGAGCTCGTCGCGATCGGAAAGGACGGCGTCTCGCATTTCCAGTTGCTTCAAAACGCGCTGCGCCATGAGGCGAAGCTCCTGTATTGTGCCTTCGATCTCATGTTTGAGAACGCAGCAGACTTGCGCAACCGGCCTCTTCTCGAGCGCAAGAAGCGGCTGAAGGCAATTCTGCCGCGCGACAAGCTGATCGCCTTCAGCCCTCACCGCAAAGGGGACGGTACGAAATTCTTCACCGAGGCCGAGCGGAAGGGTCTCGAAGGCATCATGGCAAAGCGCGCCGACAGTTCGTATGCGTCCGGAAGCCGGACCCCGGATTGGCTGAAAATCAAGACGGCAAAGCGACAGGAAGTGGTGATCGCCGGCTTCACAGCGCCCAAGCGCACCAGGCCGTTCTTCGGCGCGCTGGTCCTCGCCGTGCGGGAAGACGACGCATGGCGGTACATCGGGCATGTCGGCACTGGCTTCAGCCACAAGGCCCTGGAAGACCTCCATGCCAAGCTCTTGAAGCTGAGGGCCTCTAAGTCACCCTTTCCTGCCAAAGTGAAGGACGAGGCCGCCACGACCTGGGTCAGGCCTTCGCTGGTTGCCGAGGTCAAATTCGCGGAGTGGACAAGCAAGGGCGAACTACGCCAGCCGGTCTATCTCGGGCTCAGGTCCGACAAGCGGGCCAAGGATGTCGTGCGCGAGCGAGAACGTTCGCGCAGATAGCGCTTCCGTTCTGGCGTAACCGGCCAACGGAACGAGGTAATGCATTCGCCTCCTTCGCTGTGAATTCCCTCCGCGGTCGTGTGTTCAGTCACCTCCGAGGTCGTGGATCTCCGGTCGCATGCCCCCAGGCGCGATTTCGAGCGTCGCAATGGTGATTGGCAGCTGGAAGCGCCGCCGTCCCGCGCTGCCGGGATTCAGGTAGAGAACGCCATCGACCGTGTCGATCTTCGGAACGTGGGAATGCCCGGAGACGATGACGTCGATGCCGGCGCGGGCATCGGCCTGCAGCGTCTTCAGGTCGTGCAGAACGTAGATCGACTTTCCCGCCAGGCGCACAAGGCTCGTGTCGGGATATTCGCGAGCCCACTCGCCATTGTCCACGTTTCCACGGATGGCGGTGACAGGCGCGATCTGGCGAAGCGCGTCGACGATCTCGGGCCGCCCGATATCGCCGGCATGAATGATGTGATCGACGCCCGTCAGGCCTCGTTCCGCCTCGGGCCTCAACAGGCCGTGCGTGTCCGAAATGATTCCAATCCTGAACGTCATTTCCCGGCGCTCTCAACCGCGACCGCCAAAAGACGATCCAGAAGCTCTACCTGCCCGGACAGCATCTTGGTCCGCGCAAACTCGATATTGAACCATTCCGCGCGGTCGACTTCGGGAAAGTTCTGCCGTCGACCGCTTCGTGGCGGCCATTCGATATCGAAGGTATTGCTGGTCAGCGCCGCCGGGTCAAAATGGCCTTCGCCGGCGAATGCGATAACGCGCTTCCCTCCTCGCTGTCGGACCTCCCCCAGCGCCCGGAGTGGACCAATCGAAGCACTCCGGCCGAGTTCTTCGGCAAACTCGCGCCGCGCGACCTGCTCCGGAGCATCCGCGCCATCGATTTCGCCCTTCGGAATGGACCAAGCGCCATTATCCTTCTTGCGCCAGAACGGACCGCCGGGATGAACGAGCAGAACCTCGAGCCCGCGAGCGCCTTTCCGGTAGGCCAGAATGCCCGCACTCAACATCGATCTCCTGGAAGTCTTTTTCAGCGCAGCCATATCGCTCCCTGCCGCGGACGACGAACTAACGGCCGTCTGGCGTCACGGGACGCTTCACGACACGCTAGGCTGACTTCCGCTGCGGTCTGGCCGCCGGCTTCTTTGCCGCGGCTTCCTTCGCTGGCTTCTTGCCGGCAATCGGCATCAGCATTTCCTTCTGCCCGGCCGCCGCCTTGCGCGCCTTCTTGGTTGGCTTCTTGGGCGCCTCTGTCGGGCCCGTCGCGTCTCGTCCGATGCTCTTGCGCAGCGCGTCCATCAGGTCCACGACGTTCTCACCTCGAGGACGCTCTTTCGCTCTGATCGGCTTGCCTGCGCGCTTCGCGTTTATGAGATCAATGAGGGCGGTTTCGTACTGGTCTTCAAACTTGTCCGGCTCGAAATGGCCCGCCTTCTGATTGACGATGTGCTTGGCGAGATCAAGCATGTCCTTGGTGACTTTGACATCCTGGATGTCGTCGAAATACTCATCAGCGGCACGCACTTCGTAGGGATAGCGCAGCAGCGTTCCCATCAGGCCTTTGTCGAGCGGCTCGAGGGCAATGATGTGCTCGCGATTGGTCAGCACCACACGGCCGATTGCGACCTTGTTCATCTCGCGGATGGTTTCCCGAATGACCGCGAAGGCATCGTGCCCGACTTTACCGTCGGGACGCAGGTAATAGGGGCGAATGAGATATCGCGGATCGATCTCGCTGCGGTCGACGAACTCGTCGATCTCGATGGTTCGTGTCGATTCTAGCGCGACGTTCTCGAGCTCCTCCTTGGTCACCTCGATGAAGGTATCGGTATCAACCTTGTAGCCCTTGACGATGTCCTCGTTGTCGACCTCCTCGCCGGTGTCGGCGTCGACCTTGGCGTACTTGATCCGATGGCCGGTCTTCCGGTTCAGCTGGTTGAACGAGACCTTTTCGGATTCCGAGGTGGCCGGATAGAGCGCAACCGGACAGGTGACGAGGGAAAGACGAAGGAAGCCTTTCCAGTTGGCGCGGGGGGCCATCGCGGGGAACTCCATTACTGATGCCGGATTCAAGACGAACGAACCGCCTTGGTTCCGACACCGCGACCCGTCCAGCAGGCCGATTTTTCTCATCCAGGCCCCTGAACGGACTCGACTTTTGTTCTTGTTATGTTCTAATTCAGGCATGACCGACCGACCCGCGAGCTGGCGCATGCCGACCCCAAAGCAGATGGAAAAACTGGCCGCTGAAGCCGCCCGTAGGCCGAGCCCCTCCGCTGCTGGTTCAGATGCGCCGCTCCCGGCTGAATATTGGGCCTCCGTCCTCAAAGACCCTCGCGTCGGTACGACCGAGGTCCAAATGCGGCAGCGGCGTCTTTCCGAAATTCAGCGCCACGTACTCCGCACCTCCTGCCGCCGTTGCCAACGGACCGTGGAAATCCAGACCGCCGATGCCGTTCGACTGTATGGCGCCAACGCGCTCTGGAAGGACGTCGCGCAGCGGCTGCTCGACAACACCTGCCAGCAGCGCACCGGCAGGCATGAAGAAGACGGGTGCTGGCCGGCATTCGAGACGCCGTAGTCGCTCAGGATTTGCCGATCCGATCTCTTTGCGTCTGGATGCCCGGATGGCCCCGAAGTATCACCCTACGCCCCTGTCGGGCGGCGATCGCAAGGCTCTGGCAAAAGAGCTCGGCAAGGCACGCGCGATGGCCAACATCCTGGCTACCCAATCGGCGGAGATGCGGGCCAAAGGCGAGGCGATGATCCAGCAAGCCGATAGGCTGCTTTGCGAAAGCTGGAACGAGCGGATGTGGAGTGATGGCGAACCGATCGATCCGTCGCCAACCATCGATCAGGCCGTGAATGGAGGCTTCCCTTGGCTCGAGATCAGGTGCGCGCGTTGCAAGACGCCGAGCGACGTGGACCTCGCGGCGATGAAGCACCCGCCGACCACCTTCGTGCACGATCTCGCCAGCCGGCTGCGCTGCCGCCAATGCGCCAAGGCGGGCCGGCGTCCATCCGCGACTCTGCTACAGTTGACGTGGCAGCCGCGCCATCCTCGAACCGAACCCTGACCGATGTGCAATCTTTATTCGATCACGACAAACCAGGCCGCGATCAGCGCGCTGTTTCGCGTTGTGAACCGGTATGTCGGCAATCTGGCGCCCATGCCGGGAGTTTTCCCGGACTACACGGCACCGATCGTGCGCAACGGGGCCGAAGGCCGCGAACTCACCAGTGCGCGGTGGGGAATGCCGTCGTCGTCAAAGGCGCTGATGGACGCCACGAAGAAACGGGCCGAAAAGCTGCAGGCCAAGGGCAAGACCGTCGATTTTAAGGAACTGCTACGGATGGAGCCGGACGGCGGCACAACTAACATCCGAAACGTGAAGAGCAAGCACTGGACGCGATGGCTGGGAGCCGAAAACCGCTGCGTGGTGCCCTTCAACTCCTTCAGCGAGTTCAACAAGGCTGAGGGCGGTGATATCTGGTTCGCGCTCGGTGAGACACGCCCCCTCGTCTGCTTCGCCGGCATCTGGACCAACTGGACGTCTGTCCGGAAGGTCAAGGAAGGAGAGACGACCAACGACCTCTTCGCGTTCCTCACAACGCTGCCGAACGCAGAGGTCGGCGCCATTCACCCCAAGGCGATGCCGGTGGTCCTGACGACGCCGGACGAAGTCGAGACCTGGATGACGGCCCCTCTGGACGAGGCCCTGAAGCTGCAGCGGCCACTTCCGGACGGCACGCTCCGGATCGTCGCTCGCGGCGTCAAGGAAGACCTAACAGGGCCAACTGCGTGACCGACGAGACTGACTACCAAACGGGGCCGCACCGCATCGGCGCAAAATCATGTCGATATGGACGCATCCGTGGAGCAGCGCGCTTAATTAACAAGACCACCAGGCTGCGTTCCGTGATCGTGATCCCGCCGGCAGAGGTGACGCTACTTTCGCTCATGCATCGGATCGAGTTCCCTGCTCCAAGATTCTTGCCTTCTCACTGCGACGCGCAAGCGAGTGTGCGCTTTTTGACAGAAATGTTGCGGGATCGCGCGGACGCAAGCGGATAGAAGAGATGATGGGCGAGATCGCGCAGCTGAAGACGAAAGCGGCCGGGCCCCCGCAACGGAAGCGGTCGCGTGGCGCTGGATCCTAGCGGATCATAGGTCAGCGCCGCTCTTGGGGTTTGCCTCATGCGTTTGCCTTGGAGAACGGAAGCGTCAAAGCGGCCATGTAGGAACGGCCACGTCCGCCGTCGAAATCAAACTCATAGAGCCGAACAGAGCCAAGCGCCGTCTGGCGCTGGCCAAGAAAGAACGTGAAGGCATTGGGCGCAGCGATGAATAGATGGGTGATGCCGATCACATCGGCTTTAACCGCCCGAACCGCGCTGGTCGCAGCGTCCGCGAGCTCGAAAGCGTGGCGCCCGCAGGTGACCGACTGCGCACCTGAGCCAGAACTCGGCTTCAGGATCAAAAGCCGGCCGACACTCGGAAGCGCGGTTTCGCAGTATCGGCGCGCATCGGCCGAAACGTCATGAGTCAGGCCGAGCGCGACAGCGAGATCCGGCTGGTCACTCCGAAGCTCCACTGTTTCCGCGACGAGGGCCGGCCAGCTCGGATCGGAAATTGCGTCACCGGCCGACCAGAGCCGACGGCCGGTACTGCGCTGCTCGAGCTCGACCTGGCGGCCCGACTTGATGTTGATGATGGAGCCGGCGACGAAGGCCAGCGTGACGTGGGCGTCAAGCGCAAGCCGCAGGCGCGGCTGGTCCTTGGCAGCAGCGAGCAGAAAGCCTCGCAGCGCGGGATAGAGCTTTGTTTCCCAGTCCCCGTCGCTGCGGATATAACGCTCGTCAAAGGACGGGATCATGTCCAGCACGGCATGACAACGCTCCTCGAGCCGATCGAAGGCGTGCTCGAAGGATTTGACGCCAAAGACCCGCGGTCCGCCTCGCGCAGCGCCCAGCAGATCTTCCCGAGCGCAGACGGCGCGGAAGCCGGCGCGGTCGAATTCGAGCCGACCCTGCGCCATCCACTGGAAGACAACATCGTCATAGGGGAACGCGCTCTGGTTGGCGGAAATGCGCTGCAGGCCGACATAGGCAAACAACAGGTCAAGCTGATCGCGCAGCCCATCGAGAGTGTCGGTCGCCTCGCCAAAGGCGAGCGTGCGTGCCAGCAGCCGAAGCTCGGCTTCATCGATGCCGAGATGCTCGCGCCAAGCCTTGCGCACGGCGCCAGCCTTGCTGTTGTCGGTCACCGAGCCATATAGCCGCTCGAGCCGCATCGCGCCGGAACGGGTGCCGACCATTTCGCGCAGCGGGTCGTCGCGGTCGAGGCGCCAGTTGGTCACCAGCTTGAACCGCACGCCGCAGCCCTGGGGGGCATGGGCAAGCTGCGCCTCTCGCGCCCGCTGCAGCAATGATCGGGCATTGGCGTTGATGAACTCCGGGTCCACGAGATGGGAGTAGCCATAGGTGCCGGGCGTGACATGCCATTTGCACTGCATGTGCTCGCGCCGCAGTGGGTCGCCATAGTGGTCGACCGCGCTGCGCGCAGCATCGTATTCGACCCAGATGTCGTCGAAGCTCTTCGGTCCTATCTCGAAGCCCACGCGCACGACGGGGCTATCGGGATCGAGCAGGCGCGCCGCGTGATGCCAAAACAGTCGCGCCTGGAAGGTGTCTCCGTCGCGCCGGACGGTTACGGCCTGGGTCATGGAGATCTTACCTCGGCATCTCGCCGTCCTTGAAGGGCGGCGTTGGAACAATCGACCGGGCAATCTCGACCGCGCGCGCGCCATCGACCGCGCTGGTCGGATAGGCGTCCAGCACGATCGTCGGCAGCAGCCGCTGCGTCAGGTCGGAGAAGGTGAAGCCGTAATCGCGTCCGCCCCGCTGCGGCCCGGTCGCCGAGACCAGGCCATCGATATGATGACGCCCGAGACCGATGGGTTCCAGCCGGCTGGACAGCACGAAGCGGCGCTGCTCGTCGCTGGGCCGTGCGAAGCTCACCACGTCGGCCGCGCGGCGGCGCACCGCAGGATCGAGCGCATTGAGGCGGTTGGTGCACATCAGGACGGCCGCCGGCAGCTTCGCATTGGCGATCCGGTCGATGCCGCGGATGAAGGCGTTCACGCCGGCGCGGTCCTCGTGGTGCATCTGAGCCGCTTCGCGCGACTGCGCCAGCGCGTCGGCCTCGTCGACCAGCAAGATCACGGCCCCGCGCGAGCGGCCAGACGCCGACTTGAGCTTGGTCGCCTCCGCCAGGGTATAGTCGAACGCCGCCGAAAGCAGCTGCGTCATCTCGCCAACCCGGCCCTGGCCTCGGGTGGACAGGCTGAGCGGCAGCAGGGTGATGTCGATCTTCTCCTGTCGCGCCACCGCATCGCCGATCGTCTCGGCCAGCTCCGTCTTGCCCGAGCCGACGTCACCAGCGAGCACGATCAGCGGAGGGCGTCGCAGCACCGTGTCGAGCAGCGCCTGTGCGCCCGGATGGTACTTCTTCGCCCAATCGGCAAGGCCGCCCGGATTGACGAGCAGGCCGAGGATTTTCGCAAGGCGGTTCTTCTGCTCGTCGAGCCCGACCAGCCGAGCAAACCGCGCCTGCGGATCGATGTCGGGATAGGTGATGCGGCGCTCGAACAGCTCGTCGAGGGTCGGCTTGGTGTTCATTAGAAGCTCCTGACGGTGGCGCGGTCGAGGGCTCTGCCCCCGGACGAATAGGTGCGGTCGTTCGACAGATAGCCAGATATTCCGGGCTCCGGGGCACCGCCTCGCGAAAACGGCAGGCTGGCCTTGAAGGCGTCGCGCTCGGTCTGGCTGAGGCGGTCCCAGGCCGCCGTGTAGGTCATGTAGCTGTAGAAGGAGGCGCCGCCGACGTCGGCGCCCGGCCGGATCTTCCCGGGGTCGTCGTCGTTAGCCGAGGCGCCAGCGAGGTCGCGGGAGGTGTAACGCAGGGTCGGCTCGATCCACTTACCGTCCTTCTTGAAGCCGTAGGTCACCGTGTCGAGATAGCCGGCCCGCAGCATCTCGGTCGCTTCGGTCTCGTAGTCCGCGATGCTTTCGTCGGACGGCTTGCCATAGAAGCGCTGCATGCGCTTCAGGTCGGTCGCGACCTTGGCTGCCATGTGGCGCGCGTGGGTGACCGTGAAAGTCGTGCTTTCGGTAAAGCTGTAGCTATAGGACATTGTCGACCTCACGCCTGGAAGGAGGAGCCGAAGACCTTCTGCCAATAGGCGACGGTCAGTTGTCTATTGGGAGCCGCAAGCGCCGCATCGATAGCGTCGCCGGCGTCGAGCGCGGCATCGACGATCGCATCCGCATTCGCCGTCGTGTAGAGCCGGGCGACGTTGTTGGTGGCGTTCACGGGATCGATGATCTGCACCGTGTCGGTGAAGGTGCCGACCGAGGACGCCGGATAGTAGTCGCCGAAGACGATTTTCGACCGCATGTCGGTACGGGCGACGTAGGTGAAGAAGTGCTGGAGCGCATCCGGATAGTCGGCGAAATCGAGGCCATCATCGCAGAGCTTTGCCAGAATCATCTCGATCATGAAGGATTTGAAGCGGAAGCCGTCCCGCTCCTGCTTCGCGCGCCTCGCCCAGAACTTCACCAGCCGGACGACCTGGGCGAAATGCTTCTCCTGCGCGCGCTTGCGCTTGGCGGCGAAGTCCAGATGCAGCGGAATGCTCGTCTTCAGGAACGAGCCGTCGTCCTGGCTGACGAGGTTGCCGTACCACTTGGGATCGCCGTCATAGAGGATCGGCACGACATCGACATCGAGGCCCGTCCCCCGGAAAGAGACGGTGACGGAATAGGTCTGCGGCTTGACTTGGTCGGGGTTGAAGTTGGGGAAAGCCTTGCGCAGCCGCTCGGCGAGATAGTCGAGCAGCGCCCGCACATCCTTCGGCGCATCGGCGCCGCTGATGTAGCAGGCGACATCGATGTCGTTGAGGGAGCGAAGCGCCGTGCCCTTCGCCAGGCTGCCCGAGAGCAGCATCTTCTTCAGGGTGAAGTCCGGATGCTCGGACAGATAACCCTCGAGCTTCTCGCGAAGCCGCCGGGCCTGAGCCCGGTACTCATCCGCCGTCTCTTTGGGCAGGTTCACCTTGTCCTGCGCAAAGGCGGCGATCTCGTCATGGCCGACGTGTTGCCGTCCCATATCCTGCTCCATTTTGGCCGGCAGCCCGGGGGCGGCGGCGTTGAGATCAGGATATAATAGCTAAATTTTGGCTATTCAAGCTATGTAAAACAGCTATTTCACGTTGACAAAATCCGTTGATTCTCTATATGCTGCGGACAACGACGGAGGATGAGATGACGGCGAAGCGAACCATGACGCTGAACCTCACCGACGCCGAGATGCGGGTTCTGGACGAATTGTCGGCCCGGAAGGAGATCACCAAGACTGCCGTGCTCCGGCAGGCCTTGCGCCTCTATCAGACGATCGATGCTCGGGTCGAAAAGGGCGAAAAGCTCTTGTTCGAGAACGACGCGACGAAGGAAAAGGCGGAGTTGATGCTTCTATGACGGTCGACGTCTCGAAAATCTATCTTCTCGACGTCGCGAGCGGTGGAAGCGTCGAAGCCGAGCTGCGCGATGCGATCGAGCAGGTGCAACTCAACGACTGGCAGACGAAGTGGCGGCCTGCCCTGCTGAGCATACTTCAGGAGCTCGCGCGCAAGGGCGTGCCGATGGACCAGTGGCCGCAAAGCTGGCACTGGGATTGGAACAAGAAGACAGCCCGTGTCCAAGGGCTGCTGGCCTTCCGCGGCTTCAGCGTCGTCGCCCTCGGTGAGACGCAAGGACTCGCACAAATCGACCTCACGAAAATGGGCCGGGAAGCCAACCAGCGCGGCAAGCCGCTCGTCTATCTGGACTACCTTGAGGTCGCTCCCTGGAACCGGCCAGACCTCGGGAACGCTCCGCGCCTGCGCGGCGTCGGTACGGCTCTCATCACGGCTGCCGTCGCGCTCAGCGAAGACGAGGGATTCAAGGGACGTCTGGGGCTGCATTCGCTGCCTCAGGCCGATAACTTCTACCGCAAGATCGGGATGACCGATCTGGGTCAGGACGCGGCGTACCAGAATTTAAGATACTTTGAGATGACCAGCGAGCAGGCTCGCGCGTTCTTCGAAAAGGAGGAGAACGATGAAACTTGAACGAAGCAAAGAGTGGTGGATGGCTCGGGCACGTCGTGAAGGCGACGCCGTCATCGGCGCCGGCTTGCTTGCGTTCGATCCGGTGTCGGAGGAGCGGCCTACTGCGACCGGGCAGACTACCGTCGTCGAGGAAACGCGGATCGCGTTTGGCAAATTCGTGAACCTGATGCGCCGTCGCCGCGGCTTTTCGATGGAGAGGCTGGCTGAGGTTGCCGACCTCGACGCCAGCGAACTCCTCGTGATCGAGGACGACGTCCATTATGTTCCAGAGCCACGAACGGTCTTCAAACTGGCGCAGACCTTTGAGGTGTCGCAGCGGCGCTTGATGCAGCTCGCAGGCCTAGCCGCGGCAAATGACACCGGCTTGCGGCAGGAAGCCGTACGATTTGCCGCACGCTCCGAGGCTGTGCAGAAGCTCACTCCGGAAGAAAATTCCGCTCTTGAAGCGTTCGTAGCTGTCTTGAGCGAGCAGGATCCCAAGCGAGTGAAGTGAAAAACGTCAGCCTCAAAGATCGGACGATCGCCGACATTGACGGACAGGTTGACAAGGTCTTGCGGGGCCTTGGCAATCCCGAGCCGCCGGTCGACCTGCGCTTGGTTCGGGACCTGTTGAAGCTCGACCGCGGCTACTACTCGACCACGGACGACAGCCTTTTGCGGGAGACTTTCTCGCGCCTGAAGGTCGCGGGCCTTCAAGTTCTCTTGCGCCCGACGATCCTGCGCGATGCGGTCCAAAGTCTTAGTCTGAAGGCCCTCTATTTGCCCGACCAGAAGCGGATCCTGCTCGACCAGGATCTGCCCATCCTTAAGCACCGCTGGAACGAGGCCCACGAGATCGGCCACGACATCATCCCCTGGCACATTGGCATGATGTTGGGTGACACAGAGCAGACGCTCACACCCGCGTGTCACCAGATCATGGAGGCCGAGGCAAACTACGCCGCCGGCCAGCTGCTTTTTCTCGCTGGCCGTTTTGTGGAAGAGGCCACCTCTTCGGTTCCGAGCCTTGCCTTCGTCAAGAGCCTGAGCAGAGGGTTCGGCAACACCATGACATCCACGCTCTGGCGCTTTGTCGAACAAGGCCATGGCGGCCGGCCAATCGTAGCGCTGGTCACCGGCCATCCGCATCGCACGCGGCGCAAGGCTGATTTCGATCCTGCCAACCCGTGCCGGTATTGCGTGGAATCTCCTCCATTCCGTGAGCGGTTCGGTATTGTGCGCGAGACCGATCTGTTCGCGACGATCGTTGGCTATTGTGGTTCGCAGCGCGGCGGTAGTCTTGGCCGCAGCGAGGTGCTGCTCGCGGACCTAAATGGCGATCGGCATGTCTTCGACTTCGAGACGTTCTTCAATCGTCACGAGGCTTTGACGCTTGGCTATTGGTTGCGCTCGCACAGCTCGGCCGTGCCGATGCAAACATTTTGAACCGGCCCGATAGTCATCCGCTGTCTCGAATATTAGACACTGCTGACCTGACATTATCAGCAGCCAGAGATGAACATCCCCATCGGGTCCGGCCCAATAACATGGCATGATTAGAGGATCCAGGCTCGTAATCAAACTTGGGCGCGCGGTCTGACCGCCGCCCCACAGTCACCGGGCAGAACGGATGCTCTCTCGTTCGATTACACCCCAAGCAAATGTTTTGCGGCTGAAAGATTTGGCGCATATTGTACGTTGATCGGGCTAAATTCGGCCTGTAGATCGGCGTTCAATATGCCTCGCTGCTCGTTAGCGTAATCCGCGGTATTGGAAGACGCGAACACGATCGGTGAGGTAAGCCCGGCTGCGCGAAGCACGGCGATGACTTCCAAATAAGTTTCGATCACGACGCAGTCCTTCATCGACTGCCCGCGCCTCCCCGGGGTATGCGGCGCCATCAGCCTAGCAAAGGCCCGATCCGCGATGGCGGGTGATGGCCTTACCGTCTCCGAAGCTGCCATCCAATGATCAGCAACGGCATGCGCGCGCTGGACATGATCATCCAAATGGGAGAGATCGACGACGCCCGTTCCGCCGAAAACCTTGTCGATTTCGTTCGCGCGGATGATGCGCTCACGTAGCTTCGTCAGCGCTTGGATCGCTTCTTGTTCGACCTTTGGTACATTTTCAGCAAACTCTCGCCGCACCTGGTCTGCGACGAGGCCGACGAGCTGAGGCCCCGTCGTCATCGCCGCCAGCAGCGCCTGCGCGGCAACTCGCTCATGCGCGCGGGCTGTATCTCGTGTTGGATCGCGCATGATATCGAGAACGGAGCACGTGTCAGTACAAAGCACCGGCAAACCCAGCCCCGCAATGCGCGCAACTTCTTGCGGCGTCATGAGGTTTAGGTCCGCTCGTCGTCATAGGCCTGCAGCAGATCCTGCGCAAACTCATATTGGATAGCCAGATCGTGCGCCGACTCGTCGTCCCAGCCCTCGGCCTCGACCAGCCAGCGGGTAAGAAAATCGGCACTAAGCGCGCCTCCGCTTTGATGTGCGAGGATAAGAAAGTGCATCCATCGCTTGCGATCTGCCGGATGTGTCGCCCCTGTCGATTTGTTCGCGGCACCAGAGAAGCGCCTCAGGGCGGCGGCGACATCGGGAGAGGACACGTCCTGGAGGGATTGGCTGTCAGATGTAACCTCGACTAAAAATCCACCACCGATGGCGGCGGGCCGAGCGATTAAATCGGCAAACTCCCGCAGAAGCGCATTGTACGTCCCGTAGCCAAGTTTACCCGTCTCGCGCGGAACGATGTTTGAGACCTCATAGCCGTCCGGGCGGGACCACAAGGTCAAGCCTGCCGCCGGCAGCACCGCATCCGACGCGCGCTGGAAAGCGATCACATCGCCATCGAGTGAGGTGTTTCTTTTCAACGATTTCTCGGCCTCAGGCGCATGCTGCCAGGGCCCGGAGACATGTCCGACCAAGGCAGACCGGATAACAGAGATATCTCCGGCCGGCGCACGGAGTATGAGATCCTGAAATACTTCGATAGCGTTAGGTTCGCTCATAGGCGCGCTCACTAGTCGATGGGGCTCGATTAATATAGCTATGCCCGCGTGCGGGCAAAGCGCCGGAAGGACGGCTTTCTGTCTTCCCTCGACGCCGGAGTGATGGACGATCGGTTATCGACGCAGACGAGAACCGAAACGATGCAACTCCACCCGATCCTGGTCCACGAGATAGAAGCCACGCGCCGGATATTCATTCGTGCCGCCTTTTAGGACGCGACGCTCATCGATTTGTGAAATAAGATAGGCGAAAGCCGGGTTAAAGCGCCGAAGCGGCCAGCCTGTTTCCTTATGCAATTCCTCGACCTGGGCTGTTTCCTTCTTCGCCAAGACCATGTCCACGAGCGTAACGACGTCGACAGCGGGATCTGTCTTCAGGGCATACGGGTCGAACGTGATGTAGAGGCTGGGATTGCTCGTCATGCGCGGAAGTCGCTTGGCTATGAATGAGGTCGTGTTGATAAAATCGTCCGTCGACAGCTCAGCGACGGCAAAAGCCACTTCGTCAACCGAGGCCTCCGGGAAGGCAGCGAGGAGCTCTTCCTCAGGTATGAAATCACTGTAACCGTGAGTCGATTCTCTGGCGATCCATAGCCCAATCTTGATAGCGAGCGGCCCCAATTCTCCGATCTTCACAGCGGCGGGCTCCCTCGCCCGAGGTGCTACGATCGGGTTGGTCGTCGCATTTCCGACTGGCGGTGGCGAACCGTTTGCCAACCACGCGTCAATGCCGTTCACGACCATCTGCCCGATCTCCGCGAATTGCAGGATGTCGTCGCCGACCAGCGGCACGGTCTCGCCGAGACGGGCATCGGCCGCATGCTCGGCGAAAGCGGCGTCCGCGACGCCGAGATTATGACCGATGACGTGACGCTTCTGGATGTTCAGTGTCAAAACCGCAAGCGCTTCCGCTGATAGCGTGGCATAGGGATCGAAGCCGAATTCCGCAAAGCGTTGCCGGCCACGCCCAATGTTCTGAAATGCGTTACCGACAGCCTTTACTTCTGGCGACTCTGGTGGGCGCATTGCGACCTTGTAGAGATACACCGTTTTGAGCGTCGCCTCGAAGGCGGTCAGCACGTCCTCGTGCGCGTTTCCCATGAGCCGATAGGCGAGCTCGCTCTGGTCCTCCCCGAGACCGTCCGCGAGCTTGACCTGATCCCGGACCAGCGCCACTTCGCGAGCGAAATGGAGATGAATGTTCGGGGCGCCGCAGTCGGGACAGAACAACGAGATGGCGAAGACGCCATAGTCACGGCCGCATTCGTCGCAGACCAGTTCACGCAGCAGGTCACTGCGGAGGAAGCGCGGCACCGGTTTGGGTGCAGACCGGCCGCCCGTCTTGACCTTGATAAACTTGCTTCCCGAAAGCTTTCGCCCGAGATCTTCAAACATCCCGTGGATCGCCTCCTGCATGTCTGCATGCGCGGCATGTTCGACGATTTTCTTCGCCGCGGCGAGATCGTCAGGATGGGTGAAGTCGTTATCGGCCGCGACAACTCCGCTATAGGGACAAACCGTTTCTGGAATGCCCGGTCGGTGCGACATGCGCGGGGTCATGGCTTCCGGCAGGGCGAATTCCGGAACGCGGCTGCCGAGTACAAAATGTCGCGGGTGCGCGTTCTCGTTCGGCGAGTATCGGTAAACCCGCCCATCGGGCGTTTGCGGCAAGGGGATGCCTAATTCCATCGTGTTGCCGGACTTGCCCCGCTGGTATTTTTCAAGGTTACGAAACCGCATACGCTTAAATCCATCTATCCGGAAGATTCGATGATTCGCCATTCGAATGGCGCTCCAGCGTCTCTGAAGAGTCAACCCAAACTTCGTTTCTTCCCCGCTTCCATTGGTCCTGGGCGGGGAAGTCCCTAGTCCGTTGAAGCAATGCCTTTCGCGCTGTCACCGAATCGCGGCCGCGTCTAGGATTGCCCATGGCCCGAAAATCGCATCTGCCTTCGTTGGAGGACCTGTTCGATCTTCCTGACGATTACCTAAAAGGACCCCAGAGCAAGAGTCTCCGCCCCGCCCTCATCGAGGGGACCGAGCGGGAGAGCCGCCAAGATCGCCTGCTGAAGTACTGGCCCAAGACCGGGACAGAAGCTGACAATGAGTTGCGGGAAATCTGGCGTCACGAGCGGCTGCAAGTCGATCGGATCATGAGCTACCCCGGTGCGGAGGACCTCTTCGCCGGCGTCGTGGCTATGATCGAGACGTCGGACACCTTTTGCATCGTACACGAGCCGGGGCCGATGCCGTTGGCGGGTAAGCTCCGCACGGCGCCACGCCGCTCCTGGATGAGAGCGCTCGATATTCCCGCAAATCGAATCGTTCTCTGGCGAAATTTGGCGCGGCTGTCGCGAGCGCTCAGCATCCTGCATTCACGAGGCCTTCTGCACGGCAGGATCGATGAATACGCCGTTTTCACCGAGGGAACTTCCGATCCTGACTTCCGGCTCGGAGGCTTCGAATGGAGTCTCGTTCTCGGCGAGCGGGCCGCCGCGCCACAGACCCTTCAGGCGGCAAGAGGCCGGCTTGAAAGCCTGACATACTCCTATGCACATGACTGGAAGGCCTTAGGATGTCTTTTCGCGAGCCTGGTCGGAGTCGATCCCGCCAAGGTGCGAGAGGAGGATCCTTTTACGGCCGGCACGGCCATCGAACTGATCGAAGGTGAGATCGATTTTCTTCGTATGATGATCGACCCGGATCGCGATGAAGTGGTCGAGGCGTCCGCCGTCGTCAAAGCCGTCGCGGCGTTAGGCCGGGAACTATCCGGACACGGCAACTCTCGATCGGGAAAGTTTCTTCTTTTGTTTCGGCCCAATCAGAAGATGTCGGAGACGATCTACGATCTCAGCGAGCAGACGATCGATTCGGCCGACGTCCCTTCGCAGCGATTGTTCGTGGAAAGCGATCTCGCGACCGGCGCGCGGATAGCGGCCGCCTCCGGTGAGGACGACCCGGATCACCTTTTCGTCCTGACGGACACGACTTCTTATCGGGTACAGCGCTTTACGGAACTCGGGACCGAGACCTGGCAGGTCGGCGTGGTGACGGCAATCAAGGCTCGCGACGAAGATTTTGCGCTTCGAGAGTGCGACGTCTTTCCGGTGAGGCACAGCATCGAAGTTCTTCCGAACAAGGAGGTCGTCGTCAGAACCCTTTCCAAGGCGAGTGACGACATTCTGGAGTGGACACTCCCGCTCGTGAAGGAGGCGACTACTGAAGAAGATCCCGAGACGCGAACTCTGCGTCAAGCGTTCCTTCTCGTGCAATCAGTCGAGGCGATATTGAGGGCGCTCGAAATTCTTCCAATCGAGATTGTCGGCACACGCCGAGAATCGGGGAAGATCATCGTTCAGCTAATGCCCCGCAGCACGGAGCGCGACGAAATTGCGGCAAGCATCGGAGATCGCGCGACCGCCGATGTCATGGAAAAGCTGTTCGACAAGGACGATCAGGGCGTCGACGTCGACTGGCGGATCAGCACCTCTGGCGGGCTCGGGGGAACCGGATCGGGTGACGTACCGGCCCGCTTTGAAACGGCGACAAGGGGCGACGCCGGAGAACGCATCTACGAATTTTCGGCGTTCGACTTACCGAGGCGCGAGGACTCGCTGTTCCTTCGCAAGAAGGGAGATCATGGCACGGAGAGCTTGATCAAAAGAAGGCTGCGGACTTCCCGCGTAATCGGCGAACAGCGCGATCTCGTGACCATGTTTGTCGATCCGCGTCGGAATCTAAAGCCATCCAGCGACCTTCTCGAAAAGGACGGTCACTTTACAGAGCTTGACCCCGCCAAGCGTGAAGCGCTCGAGGCACTGTGGTCCACGTCTCCAACTCATCTGGTTGTGGGCCCTCCAGGGGTCGGCAAGACCAAGCTCGTGAGCGAGATTATTCGGCGGAAACTTGCCAATGAGCCAGCCGCAAGCATCCTCATCAGCTCCCAGAGCCATCAGGCTCTCGATCACGTCCTTCGGGCTACCGATCGAGTACTCAATAAATACGGCACAGACGCTATCGTCGTAAGATCACCAGGAGCAGAAGGAAGTATCTCGACGGACGCCGATATCAGGCTCCGGGCGATCGAATATCTCGAAAAGGCATCGGCATCGACATTGGCAGCAAACTCACCGGCCGGCCTTCAGTCCGGTTTGCGGGAGCTGTTGGATGCTTTCAAGCAGGCTGCAAGGCCCGACGCTGTCAATACGGAGCAGCGCGAGAATGAAGGGATGCGTGCTCACACGGCCCTTGTGCTCGACTCCGCGAACCTGGTCTTTTCGACGTCCACATCCTCGGATGTGGAAAGACTGGTCGACGAGGGCTCGCAGTTCGACTGGGCGATCATAGAGGAAGCCGCGAAAGCTGCAGGTCCGGACTTGCTTGCACCGCTGTCGCTGTCGGGGCGCCGGCTCTTCATTGGGGATCACAAGCAGCTGCCGCCCTTCGATAGCGAGCGGATAAATGCCATCCTGGCCGATGGCTCGGTCGTTCGATCGCTTCTCAAAGGCGCAGATCGGATCATCGGATCGGCGTTCTATGATACGGGCCTGGAGGAGCTGACTGCAGTGGCCGCAGACGACAGTCAGCTCAACCGTGTCCGCACCATGGCCATCCGGGTCTTTGAACCGTTCCGAGCTCTCGTGGTGGAGGACGAATCTCGCCGGGCGATCGTGGGGGGCGCGCGTCGAGCGAGTTGCTCGTTCAGCACCGAATGGACCCGAACATTGCCCGGCTGGTATCGGCCTGTTTCTACAACGATCGCCTGACCACAAGTGACGAGCGGATCGCCGACGCCGCCAAGCCACTTCCATTTTCGTTTGGCTCCGACTTCCCCTCTTCGCCGATCGTTATCGTCGACATGCCGTATGTCAGTCGAACCGGCAAGGCTCAACCTGTCGAGTCTGATCGGCCACGCTGGAACAACCGCGCGGAAGCGAGAGTGATCGGAGCCATGCTACGGAATCTACGGCTCTCGAGCGAGCAAGACGGAATGAAACCCTCGCTCGCCGTCCTGACCCCCTATCGCGCCCAGGTGCGTCACCTCACGCACGAGATCGACGTCGTAAAGGCAAAAGGTGACGGCCTCTCCGGATTTGATAGCTTCAACAGCGACGACAGGTTTTGGGGAACGGTCGACTCCTCTCAGGGGAGCGAAGCCGATCTCGTCATTGTTTCGCTTGTCAGGAACAATCCTCGAACCGGGGTTCCGGCTCTCGGGTTCTTGCGGGATCCCCGGCGGATGAACGTGCTCCTCAGCCGGGCGCGGCAGCAGCTCGTCATCGTCGGCTCCCTCGAGTTTCTCAAGGAGGCCACGCGGCATGCAACCGCCGATCCGAAAGACGAGCTATCCTTCGTGGTACGTTTCCTCAAGACATTGGATCAACTCACCAAGGCGCCAAGCGCGCGCGGAGAACCGGCCGCCAAGATCGTCAAGCCGACCCAAATAGAGGGCGCGGGGCGATGAGTGTGCTTGTCGCAGTGCCGATCAGGCGGGCCTCGGCCCGCGCGGTGATCGAAAAGGGCCGTGGATGGAGCGCCCTCGACGAACTCGTGCTGTGGGCCCTGTCGCGTGAAGATCAATCCGCGAGCAAGCTCGCGGACGATCTCGGCCTGCCGCGACGCGTGGTCCTGGTCATGATCCTGCGCATGATGCGTTTCCGCCTGGTCGAATCCACGATCATCGACGGTCTTCCCGCATTCCGAACCACCGATTACGGAAGAGCGGTCGTTGCGAGCGGCTCGGAGATTCCGACGGCCAAGCAGCGGGCAACGCGGAACGTGGCGTTCGTCTACGACACCATCTCAGGAACGGTCTACAGGCGCCGCGACGTCCAGACCAAGTCGGACATCATGATCCAGAAGTTACGCGAGAACGGCGTCGACGTACGCGATATTCGCGTGCGGGGAACGCTTCCGAAAACAACGCCACGTGAAAATTTTTCCCGCATTCAGAAGGTTCTTCGCGAAGACGAGAATTTGCTGTTTTTTGACGGGGACACGTTCTTCGAACGGCAGGACGAATTCATGATGGTCATCGTGGACGGCGATGACATGCGAGGACTTCCCGACACAGCGCCGCAGGCGCTCGTGGCGGAGATCGCGCGTGTTTCGAAGTACTCCGAGAAGGCTCGGCCGATCCTCGTCGACTCCATGATCCATGATGAGGACGAAGGGCACGGGCTCCTTCCGCCTACACCGCTCAGGATCGAGGACGACGATGTGGTTTTCGGCGGTGAGGAGCACCGCGCGATCTTTAGGAAAATCATAGGCCAGGCAACGCGTCGCATATTTATTCACTCGACCTTTCTTCGCGCCGATGGGTTCAACGCGTGGTCTCGCGAATTCAAGGATGCCGTGCGCAAAGGGGCGAAGATCGACATCTTTTGGGGATCCGGGACCCCCGATGATCCGGGCGAGAAGACCATGAAACATGCGACAGCGTTGGCGCAACAAATCGCGGCCGACGAATTGTTGCGCGACCGCGTTCGCATCCATCTGAGGTCTACCGGTTCGCACGCCAAACTGCTCGTCGCCGACGACGGCCAGGAAAACTTTCTCGCCGTCGTCGGATCGTGCAACTGGCTCTACACGAATTTCAACAGGTTCGAGATGTCCGTGGTTCTTCGTGAACCGGCTTTGGTTGCGCAGACGCTGGAAAGCCTTGCGTCGCTCGTCTCTCGTCCGGGTATGCGTGCCGAGACTGCGGTGGAGCTGCACACACGGGCATCCACTCTTGCGCGGCGACCGCCGATTGGCGGTCCCCACCTCGCGAGATTCGTGTTCGGCTCATCGCACGACGCGGTTCTCAGGGAGGCCAGCGGAAGTCAGCCAAGTCGTTTCCTGGTGGCCAGCGACAAGTTCGGGAACTCTGCTTTCCCTGGGGCGATCATCCCCGCCGAGGTTGCCGCAGCGACAGCCCGAACCGAGCCGGTCGTTATTTATGGCAGCACAACAGGTCAGGTGAGCGGGATCGGCGCGGCGGGACTCACAGCCGACGTAAGAGAACGCGGAGTTCGATTGCTGCGGATCTCCGAAGGATTTCATGCGAAATTTCTGCTCTGGGGAGATGACGATGTCGTCATCACAAGCATCAACTGGTGCTCATGGACGTCTCCGCCCCATTTCCCGCTAGGCGAAATCGGCGTCCACATTCATCGAACGGGGTTAGCTCGTTCGCTTGCACACAAGCTCTCGCTCGAATGGCCCCAGCTGTAAGAGACGACTTGGGAACGCCGCGCACCTGAACTCTCTTCGAATAAAAGCGCTCAAAAGGCCGACTTTTTTCGGCTTTGGGTCTCGCCTTCTGCAACTGACGATTGTACCAATGGCCGAGTGGGTTTCAAACCGTCGGGGGCAAATATGCAAACGCAACAGACCCTGAGTGCAGAATTTCGCGCTCTTAGCTTCGCAGTCATAATCACGGCGTTCAGCCAATCAGCTGCCGCGCAAAATTTTTTGCTCAATGGAAATGTCGTGACGCCGTCAGGCGTCGTGCAAGATGGCTGGGTCTTTATCAAAAACGACAAAATCGTCTCGGTGACAGCGACCCAACCCAACGTGCAGGGCCAGATCGTTCGGTCGAGTGACTACATTTATCCAGGCCTTGTGGATCTGCACAATCACCCGATCTACGACACGCTGCCGCGCTGGACGCCGCCGCATCTCTACAACAATCGGTATGAGTGGCGCAGGGATCCAGTTTATCAGAATGAGGTTCAGGTACCCGAAAGAAACATTGTTGCCGCCGAGTTTTGCGACATGGACGAGTTCGCTGAGATCAAGCAACTCATTGGCGGCACGACAACGCTTCTTGGTATATCTCCGCCGGCTTTCGGCAAGCCAATGTACGATTGCATCAAGGGCCTTGCGCGCAATCTCGACTGGTACAGCGGATTTTACGGAACGAACATCGGGCACGAGCCGGTGGCGAACCCGCTCGGTGTCACGCCACCGAACTATTCGCTTATCGCTCAGGATTGGCCGGGTGACATGAAGCCTGCCGATCTTCTAAAATATCAGAGCGGTCTAAGGGACGGCTCCATTAAGGCGTTCTTCATCCATCTTGCGGAAGGCAAGCGCACCGATGCGGAAGCACAGAGTGAATTTGGCCTCCTCAAGGATGACAAATTGCTCACAGCCAGCACCGTGATCATCCACGGCGTTGGCCTCGTTGCATCCGATTTTGCAGACATGAGCAAAGCCGGCGCATCGCTTGTCTGGTCGCCACGTAGCAATTTGGTTCTTTACGGCGAAACAACCGATGTCGAGACTGCGGCTCAACAGGGCGTGACAATTGCGATAGCGCCGGACTGGTCCCCGACCGGAAGTAGCAACATGCTGGCCGAGCTTAAGTTCGCCAGTGATTACTCGACTACAAAGCTTAATGGGCTATTTTCAGCAAAGCAGCTCTTTGAAATGGCAACCTCTATCCCGGCTCGCATGGCGCATGTTGATCAGTTGATTGGTACGATCGAAGCCGGCAGACATGCCGATATCTTTATGATGAGTGGTCATTCACCCGATGCTTACTCCAACCTCGTGACGGCATCCCCATCGGATGTGAGCTTGACGATCGTGAACGGCGTGCCCGTATACGGAACGCCGGATCATATGGCGCAGGCCGGCGTGTCCACCACCGAAGATGTTTCAGTCTGCGGTGAAAAGCGAAGTCTCAACAGCCAAGCCTTGACAGTTAGTGGCGCATTTGCCGCTGCTACCACGCAACTCGGCAACGCACTCACGGGACAAAACACCTCCCTTGGTCCCATCGCGGAATGCAATTAACTGGCCGAACGGAGACACTAGTCCTTTTCCATGCTGCACCACTCGCGTGCGTCGCGATCGCACCGATAGGCAGCTAACGCGCTGCGCAAGCGTCCACTGCGTTTCCGTCGCAAGTGTGCCCTCGTCTCCTCCGTCGGTCCCAACGGCTACGTGTTGCGCAGCCGAGCGATGCAGGAAAAAGAGGCCGCTCTATTGGATGGTTTTGGATTTGGTGTGCTTGTCCCGCTGCAATCTCTGCGTGCTGCAGGTACGCCGCGCACACTAGGAAAACGTGGAGCGGGCGCCTTGCCCACATCCCGAGGATGCGTGTCGCTTTGGCTGGTAGATCGGGGCGCGCCTTGAAGCGCAGGTCAGGCTTTTGCTTGTCGATCGTCTCCGGTCGTACGTCGGAAGCAACGCTGGGCGTGCGATGAAAACTAGAATGAGATTGCGTCTACTGTTTGCCTGGCAGCGTTCGCCAATGTCCGCCATCGCTTATTCGACGGATATTCAACGACTTTTTCAAATCTGGTCTAAGTGATTGAAATATCTGGCGCTCCCTAGGGGAATCGAACCCCTGTTTCAGCCTTGAGAGGGCCGCGTCCTAACCGCTAGACGAAGGGAGCGTTGAGAGGCAAGGCAATAGCCTCGAAATCCGGCCGCCGCAAGATGCCTTGTGCATTGCGGCGGGGATTTTGTCGGCCATGCTTTACGAACGCCCCCGGGGGCATCCGGTGCCATCCCGCTGGATTCCGGGTTCATCGCCGCGCGATGCCCTCAAGGTGCGCAATTGCGCACCGGGGAAGACGGTGCCGGGCGAGATGCCGCGTGTGGCTTGCCCGAGCGCGTCGCACCTGCACGCTACAGTGGCACCGCCCCCACCGATTGCATGATGGCCACCTTGAGATGTCATGTCTTGATCGTGCACGGCCCTGCTTTCGCCAAATGGCAATGCAAAACACCTGTCTGTGAAGTCACCCGACGCCGACCTCTGCTAACATCGCAGCCCTTCACCATGCTGCGCCCCGCACGGCGCCGGACAAGCAAGAGGAGTGCTTGGAACAAAGCGCAAGCGCTTGACGGCCTTGGCGCACGGCAGATTTGGCTCACGAATATCTTGGCACAACAAACATCAGCGCGGTCGCAGGCGATGGAAGACGTTCCACACCTCGCGCCGCACAGGTCAATAGCTTAGGCAGAGCGAGGACAGACCATGATCAAACTAAAAATCAACGGCCAGGAACAGAATTGGGACGGCGACCCGGATCTTTCGCTGCTCTGGTATCTCCGTGACGAAGCAGGCCTCACGGGCACCAAGTTCGGCTGCGGCCAGGCGCTGTGCGGTGCCTGCACCGTGATCATCGACAAGGAGGCGGTCCGCGCCTGCATCACCTCGGTGTCCGACGTCGTCGGCCGCGAGGTCACCACCATCGAGGGGCTGCATCCGACCGGCGACCATCCGGTGCAGAAGGCCTGGCGCCAGGTCAACGTGCCGCAGTGCGGCTACTGCCAGGCCGGCCAGATCATGCAGGCCGCGGCGCTGCTCGACCAGAACCCGAAGCCCAGCCACGACCAGATCCGCGAAGCCATGGCGGGCAATATCTGCCGCTGCGGCTGCTACCAGCGGATCGAGAATGCCGTCCATCTCGCATCGACGGGGGTGTGACATGAATATCCGCACCAATATCCCAACAGGTTCTGGCAAGCTTCGCGGCTTCGAGAAGCACGTGAAGGTCGAGAACGTTTCGCGCCGCAGCATCCTCAAGGGGCTCGGCATCGCCGGCTCTTTCGTGCTCGCCGCGCCCGTGATGACGCGCCAGGCGTTCGCCTATGAGACCGGCGCCGGCAAGATGCCGCACGGCGTCGTGGTCGATCCGCGCGTGTTCGTCGCGATCGCGCCCGACGGCATCGTCACCATCCTGGCGCACCGCTCCGAGATGGGCACCGGCGTGCGCACCAGCCTCCCCTTGATCGTCGCCGAGGAAATGGAGGCCGACTGGTCGCGCGTCCATGTCCAGCAGGCGCATGGCGACGAGGTCAAGTTCGGCAACCAGGACACCGACGGCTCGCGCAGCACGCGGCACTATCTGATCCCGATGCGCCAGATCGGCGCCTCGGCGCGCTCGATGCTGGAAGCCGCCGCCGCCAAGAAATGGGGCGTGCCGGTCACCGAGGTGAAGGCGCAGAACCACGAGGTGGTGCACAGCGCGAGCGGCCGCAAGGCCGGCTTCGGCGAGCTCGCGGCCGACGCCGCGAAAGAGTCGGTGCCGAGCGTCGAGGGCCTCAAGCTGAAGGACCCCAAGGACTTCCGCTATCTCGGCAAGGGCCAGGTCTCGATCGTCGACCTGCACGACATCACCACCGGCAAGGCGCATTACGGCGCCGATGTCCGCCTGCCCGGCCTGAAATATGCCGTGATCGCCCGTCCGCCGGTCACCGGCGGCAAGCTCAAGTCGTTCGACGACAGCGCGGCCAAGAAGGTGCCGGGCGTCGAGAAGGTGATGGAGGTCAAGGGCTGGCCCTGGCCGTCCAAGTTCCAGCCGCTCGGCGGCGTGGCCGTGATCGCGCGCAACACCGGGGCTGCGATCAAGGGCCGCGACGCGCTGAAGATCGTCTGGGACGACGGCGCCAACGCCAAATACGACTCCGTCACCTACCGTGCCTCGCTCGAGGAAGCCGCGCGCAAGCCCGGCCTCGTGGTGCGCAAGGAAGGCGATGCCGATGCGGCGCTGAAGAGCGCCGACAAGGTGATAACCGGCGAATACTATTTGCCGCATCTCGCCCATGTCAGCATGGAGCCGCCGGTCGCGGTCGCCGACGTCAAGGGCGACAAGGCCACGATCTGGGCGCCGGTGCAAAGCCCCGGCGGCACCCGCGAGGATGTCGCCAAGACGCTCGGCATCCCCGAGGACAATGTCACCGTCAACGTGACGCTGCTCGGCGGCGGCTTCGGCCGCAAGTCGAAATGCGACTTCGCGCTCGAGGCGGCATTGCTGTCGAAGGAGCTCGGCGCGCCGGTCAAGGTGCAGTGGACGCGTGAGGACGACGTCCATCACGACTTCCTGCACACGGTCTCGGTGGAACGGATCGAGGCCGGTCTCGACAAGAGCGGCAAGGTGATCGCGTGGCGGCACCGCAGCGTGGCGCCGACCATCGCCTCGACCTTCGCCGCCGGCGCCAATCACGAGGCGCCGTTCGAGCTCGGCATGGGCCTGATCGACAACCCGTTCGAGATCGCCAATCTGCAGTGCGAGAATCCGGAAGCGGCCGCGTTCACGCGGATCGGCTGGTTCCGCTCGGTCTCCAACATCCCGCGCGCCTTCGCGGTGCAATCCATGGTCGGGGAAATCGCGCATGCGACAGGCCGCGACCAGAAGGAGATGCTGCTGGAGCTGATCGGAAGCCCGCGGATCGTCAACCTGTCCTCGGTGAAGGATCCCTGGAACTACGGCGAGCCCTATGACAGCTACCCGATCGACACCGCGCGCTTACGCAAGGTGGTCGAGCTGGTCGCCGAAAAGGGCGAGTGGGGCCGCAAGGTGCCGAAGGGCCACGGCCTCGGCATCGCGGTGCACCGCTCCTTCGTCAGCTACATCGCGACCATCGTCGAGGTGGCGGTCGACGACAAGGGCAAGTTCTCGGTGCCGCGGGTCGACACCGCGATCGATTGCGGCACCTATGTCAATCCGGAACGGATCCACTCGCAGATCGAAGGCGCTGCGATCATGGGGCTGAGTCTGGCCAAATACGGCGAGATCAGCTTCAAGGACGGCAAGGTGCAGCAGGGCAATTTCGACGACTTCCCGGTGATCCGGATGGACGAGTCGCCTGTGATCACCAACGTCCACATCGTGCCGCCCGGCGCCGACACCCCGCCGAGCGGCGTCGGCGAGCCCGGTGTGCCGCCGTTCGCGCCGGCATTGATCAACGCGATCTTTGCCGCGACCGGAAAGCGCATCCGCGCCCTGCCGATCGGCAAGCAGCTGGAGACGTGAAGCTGGAACGTCAGGCGAGATAGGTCGTTCTCATCGGTCCACTGGAGCAGATCGATGAGAACCTCACCTCAAACATTCGGGACGCTCGCGGCAGCCCTGTCCGCGGGCGTCTTTCTTTTTGCGACGCAGGCTGCGCTCGCACAGTCGGACTCGCCGCCGAAAGCGACCGCAACGCGCCCGGCCAAGGTGCTGCCCGACCAGACGTCGGTTCCCAGCAGCGGCCCGCCGTCGACCACAGGCCAGACCACCGGGGAAGCGAGCCGCGATCCCACGATCAAGCAGATGAACGACGACGAGAAGCGGAAGGTCGATACCAAGGGCAAGTAACGCAAGCGCAGACCGGGAAGCGGCGGTCTCCCCATCCGCCGCTTCCCGATCGCATCGCCCCCTGTCGCTGAGTCCAACAAAGGCTTGGGAGCATGATCCGATTCAATCGGATCACGCTCCAGATCGCGCGCTTACTTCTTGTCGAGCGCGAACACCCAGATCACGCCGCCTTGCGGGACGTTGTTCTCGAAGCCCTTGACCTTGCCGGCCAGAGCGTCCTGGATGCGCTGCGCGTCGACGCCCCAGCCCGACTGGACCGCGATGTATTGCGTTCCGTCGACCTCATAGGACATCGGCATCGCCATGATGCCGGAGTTGGTCTTCTGCTCCCACAACAGCTCGCCGGTCTTGGCGTTGAAGATGCGGAACATCCGGTCATTGGTGCCGCCGGCGAGAACCAGGTCGCCCGCGGTCGCCGTCACCGATCCGAACAGCTGCGAGGTCTTGAAGTCGTGCTGCCAGACCTTCTTGCCGGTGGCCGGATCCCACGCCTGCAACTCGCCGAAATGATCGGCGTTCGGCGCCGGCGTCAGTCCGATGTCCTCCGGCTTGGTGCCGAGCCAGAGCTGGCCGGGCACCAGCGGCTGCTTCTCGCCCGTGAAGCCGCCGCAGAAGTTCTCGTTGGCGGGAACGTAGACGAGCTTGGTGCTCTGGCTGTACGCCGCCGACGGCCAATCCTTGCCGCCCCATAGCGACGGGCAGAACTCGACCCGCTTGCCGAGCACCGGCTTGTGCTCGGGATCGACGATCGGCCGGCCGGTCTCGGCCTCGATGCCCTTCCAGACATTGGTCTTCACGAACGGCCAGCCGGACACGTAGTTGATCTTGTCGGGCTTGTTCTCGAGTATCCAGAAGATCGCGTCGCGTCCCGGGTGGATCAGGCTCTTGAACGACCGTCCGTCACGCTGCAGGTCGACCAGCATCGGCGCATCGACCTCGTCCCAGTCCCAGGAATCGTTCTGGTGATACTGGAAGTGCTTCTTGATCTTGCCCGTCTCGGGATCGAGACCGATCACCGAGCTGGTGTAGAGGTTGTCGCCGGCGTGTGCCGAGCCCGGCCAGGGCGCAGCGTTGCCGACGCCCCAGAGGATCGTCTTGTTGTCCTTGTCGTAGGTGCCGGTCATCCAGGCCGATCCACCGCCCGACTTCCAGTCGTCGCCGCTCCAGGTCTCGTGCCCGGGCTCGCCTTCGCCGGGGATGGTGAAGGTGCGCCAGAGCTCCTTGCCGCTCTCGGCATCGTAGGCGACGACATAGCCGCGCACGCCGAACTCGCCGCCGGAGCCGCCGACGATCACCTTGCCGTCGATCACCAGCGGCATCAGCGTCAGGTATTGACCCTTCTTGTAGTCCTGGACCTTGGTGTCCCAGACCACCTTGCCGGTCTTGGCGTCGAGCGCGACGACATGGTCGTCGGTGGTGGCGAAGTAGACCTTGTCCTGCCACAGGCCGACGCCGCGGCTGGTCGGATGCAGCTGGAACAGATCGTCGGGAAGCTGCCGCTTGTAGCGCCAATACTCCTCGCCGGTCTTGGCGTTGAGCGCGATCACCTGTCCCATCGGGGTCGCGGCGAACATCACGCCGTTGTTGACGATCGGCGGCGCCTCATGGCCCTCGATGACGCCGGTCGAGAAAGTCCAGACCGGCTTGAGGTCCTTGACGTTGGAGGTGTTGATCTGGTTGAGCGGACTATACCCCTGTCCGTCATAGGTCCGGCGATACAGCATCCAGTTGCCGGGTTCGGGATTTTCGAGACGCGCCGAGGTCACCGAACTGTAGTTTTCGATCGGCCCCGCGACGGCATAGGTCGAAATGAGGCACGTGAATGCGACACAACTCGACAGTAACCACTGCTTGCTTGTCATGAGATGCTACCTCCCTGCTCTGTTTTGATTTTTTCAATTTAGGTCATGCAGAAATCCCGATGTGGCCTCATCCTCCCTGCTGAGCACCCACCTTTCCGACGAATGGCGCTGCGACGGTGATCGCGCCGTCGGCAACCGTCAGCGGCAATGCCGCGAGGCGACGTGGCGCCGGCCCGAACACGACCTGCGCATTCTGCCGCGGATCGTATTCGGAGTTGTGACAGAGGCATTTCAGGACGTTCTTGTCGCCCTGCTCTTCCTTCAACCAGGCGGTGATCGGACATCCGGCATGCGTGCAGACGACCGAGTAGCAGACGATGCCGTCAGGGGCGCGGGCGCGCGTGGCATCGTCGAGCTCGCTCGGATCGAGCTTGACCAGCACGACCTCGTTCAGCCGCGAGCCCTTGCGGACCACCGAGGTGTTCGGGTCCTGCGGCCAGGCGCGAATGGGCGGGCCGCCCAAGGTCAGATCTTCCGACTTGATGACCTGGCCCGCCTTGTCGCCTTCGGCGCGCACGAGCCGATCGGCTTTTTGCGGCCGCTCATTGGCGCCGGGCTGTTCGTCGTCATCGGCGGCCGCGGGCTCGATCGCGGCGAGGCAGGCGCAGCTCGCGAGCGCGGTCAACACCGCGCGGCGCGTCGGGTCGGTGCACGACCCTGCCGCATCGGATTCACCGGACTGTTCGATGGAAGCGTTGGAGTTGGATCGCGACATGGCGCAAGCTGAACGTGCAACTCGGCCGAAAAGATGGCGACACACCTTCTCGATGCGCGAACGCATGCGCAAAAAATACGCTGCAGCTTTCGGTTGCGGATTTGGTTGATTGCCGGCGCTGCTTCGCGATTGCTGCGATCAGGGTTCGTTGACGAAGCTCAGCCTGCCGACAGGTTTCAGCGTCTTTGCATCAAATGTGCGAATCTCTGTTGCACCGCCCACATCAAGCGTGAGGATCAATCGCTCGCCGGCGACGCCGGTGGCGACGATGCGGGCGCCCTTCGGCAGCGCAGCAGTGACGTCGGAAACGGAAACGGGGCTTCCCTCGCTGCGATAAAGGCGGTAGCCGATGGCAATCAAGACGACGGCCACGGCCAGTGCCGAGGTCAGGCCCGCGATCAGCATCATGCGCCGCACCCGCGCGATCAGCGCGGCCTGGTCGGGGGTCGGTTCGGTCACAGCGGTGTCGGTCATCACAAGGCTCTATCTTTGCAAGTGTCTTCGCAACAAGTCTCTTCGAATGGCGGTCGGAAGCTGGAGGTCGTCGTCGCCGGCGACGAGGGCTCGGCCCGGCTCGACCGCGTGCTCGCGCAGCGCAGTCCCGAACTGTCGCGGTCCCGGCTGAAGGCGCTGATCCTCGCCGGTTCCGTGACCGTCAAGGACGCCGTCGTCCGCGACCCCGCTTATCATGTCGCCAAGGGCGATACGATCATAATCGACGTGCCGGAGGCCGCGCCCGCCGAACCGCAGGGCGAGGACATCGCGCTCGATATCGTGTTCGAGGACGACGACATCATCGTCATCGACAAGCCGAGGGGCCTCGTCGTGCATCCCGCCGCCGGCCACGCCAGCGGAACGCTGGTCAACGCGCTGATCGCGCATTGCGGCGCGAGCCTGTCCGGCATCGGCGGGGTCAAGCGGCCGGGCATCGTGCACCGCCTCGACAAGGACACCACGGGGCTGATGGTGGTCGCCAAGAACGACCACGCCCACCAGTCGCTGACCGCGCAGTTCGCCGACCATGGCCGCACCGGCCCGATGGAGCGCGGCTACATGGCGTTCGTCTGGGGCGTGCCGAACCGGCCCCACGGCACGATCGACGCGCCGATCGACCGCCACCCGCACGCCCGCGAGAAGATGGCGGTGCGCCAGGGCGGCCGCGAGGCGATCACCCATTTCGAGGTGCTCGCGAGTTTTGCCGGCCGCGACGGCAAGCCGGTCGCCTCGCTGCTGGCGTGCCGGCTCGAGACCGGGCGGACCCATCAGATCCGGGTGCACCTCGCCCATCTCGGCCATCCGCTGCTCGGCGACAGCGTCTACGGCGCTCACTTCAAGACCAAGGCCGGGCAGCTCGGCGCGGAAGGTAAGGACGCACTCACCGCCCTCGACCGGCAGGCCCTGCACGCCTATCTGCTGGCATTGGAGCACCCCCGGACCGGAGAACTTTTGCACTGGGAGGCGCCTTTGCCGGAGGATTTGCTTCTTCTGCAACGGGCGCTGGAAGCGGCGGTATGACGCACCCCTTCCGGAAAAGCCGCGTTATGACAACAGGTTATACCTGCCACACGGGGACGTGACGTCAGCAATCCTTCCCTATCACGGACAGTTTGGTGTATGTTGCACCTGCGCTGAATATCCAGCGCGGAACATCGCAGCATGGCCGGCTTTAACCCAGCGGCCACCTGCCGGGCCCGCCGCTATCGGGGGCCTGAACCACTGGAGGGCGCTCAAATGGCCCGTACAGCTACGTTGCCGGTCCTCAATGGAGAATCCGGCCTCTCTCGATACCTCGCCGAGATCCGCAAGTTCCCGATGCTGGAACCCCAGCAGGAGTACATGCTCGCCAAGCGTTGGCGCGAGCATGACGATCGCGACGCGGCGCATAAGCTCGTCACCAGCCATCTCAGGCTCGTGGCCAAGATCGCCATGGGCTATCGCGGCTACGGCTTGCCGATCTCCGAGGTCGTCTCGGAAGGCAATGTCGGCCTGATGCAGGCGGTGAAGCGATTCGAGCCCGAGAAGGGCTTCCGTCTCGCCACTTACGCCATGTGGTGGATCAAGGCGTCAATACAAGAGTACATTCTGCGTTCCTGGTCGCTCGTGAAGATGGGCACCACCGCGAACCAGAAGAAGCTCTTCTTCAACCTGCGCAAGGCGAAGAGCAAGATCTCCGCCCTGGAAGAGGGTGATCTCCACCCCGACCAGGTGAAGCTGATTGCCAAGCGCCTCGGCGTGACCGATCAGGACGTGATCGACATGAACCGCCGCCTCGGCGGTGACGCGTCGCTCAACGCCCCGATCCGCGACGACGGCGAAGCCGGCGAATGGCAGGATTGGCTGGTCGACAACTCGCCCAACGCCGAAGCCCTGATGGCCGAGAGCGAGGAGTTCGATCATCGCCGCCAGGCCCTGAACGGTGCGATCGGCGTGCTCAACCCGCGCGAACGCCGCATCTTCGAGGCGCGGCGTCTGGCGGACGAGCCGATGACGCTGGAAGACCTCGCCGCCGAGTTCGGCGTGTCGCGCGAGCGCGTGCGTCAGATCGAGGTCCGCGCGTTCGAGAAGGTGCAGTCGGCCGTCAAGGGCACGATTGCCCGGCAGGAAGCCGCGCTCGAAGCCGCGCACTGATCGCGCTGCGACGAACCAAGAGACACGAAAGCCGGCGGCAACGCCGGCTTTTTTGTTGTTTGCAAAGTGGGGCTCGGCACGCGCCTCGATCAGTCCGCCTGCCGACAAATGTCCGCATCAGCCTCGGGAGCGGAGGCGCGAGGCGCACTTGGTCATGTCGGTTTCGGGGCCACAAGCTGACATCGCTAGTTCTTTGGGCACGCTTCGGGAGCGCTCCATCTCACCTATTCGAATGCAAAGATAATCCGCTTCCAATCCTTCTTCGTTGAAAGCCTCATCTTGCGCTTCTCGTGGAGTTTCTGGATGCCCGGGGACAGGCGGCCGGCGCTTTCGCGCCGGCCGCTTCTGTTGTTCTCAATCGCGGCCAGATGTTGCCACTAGTCGCTGCGGCCGGCCGTCTTCATGTCCTTCACTCGCTGCATGACCTGTTCCAGGTTGTAGCTGGCCGGGTCCTGCAGCGGCGGGAATTTGATGAAGGTCTCCAGGTGCCTCAGCCACAGCTGCTGGCCGATCGGCAGCATGTTCCAATCATAGACGTAGGCAGTAGACGGAGAAGCAATAGCCCCGGCCATGCCGAACAACGTCTTCAGCTGTGTACCAACGGAGGTTTCGAAAGGATCGCGCTTGATGTTGACGACCTGGGTCCAGGAGTAGGGCTGCACACCGGCAATGAAGCCAGCTGGCGAGTCCGACACCATCGCGAAGTACATCTTCCAGTTCTTGTAGCGGACCGCCGACGGCTCCTTGCCGGAGTAATACAGGAAGTGGTCGCGGGCCGACTTGTCGGACTTGCCGCTCAGATAGTCGATCTGATTAACACCGTCGAGGGTGGTCTTGACCATATTAGGATAGCCGGCCTCGACCTGTTGCTTCAGTGCGTCGCCCTTGGGCCCGCCGGCGATCTCGACGAAGGTCGGGAGCCAGTCGAGGGCGGAAAACATTTCGTTCTTGACCGTGCCGGGCTTGATGACGCCGGGCCAGCGAATCACCATCGGAGCGCGCATGCCGCCCTCCCAGGTGCTCAGCTTGCCGCCCTTGAACGGTGTGACGCCGCCGTCCGGGAAGGTGATGGTCTCGGCGCCGTTGTCGGTGGTGAAGACGACGATCGTGTTGTCGAGTTGGCCCATGTCTTCGAGCTTCTTCAGTACCACGCCGATGTTGTCATCCATCTGCTTCATGCCGGCTTCGTTGACGCCCCAATCCTTGCCGCCAGGCTCGCCCACCATGTTCAGATACTTGTCCGGCAGCACGGTCGTGATGTGCATGCGTGCCGGGTTGTACCAGACGAAGAACGGCTTGCTGGTCTTCTTCGGGTCGTTGCGATCGAGGAAGTCGACGACCTTGGCCGAGATTTCTTCGTCCACGGTCTTGGATCGCTCGAGAGTCAGCGGACCCTCATCCTTGCAGGTCATGTTCTTTGCGGTGCCGTCCGAGGACTTGCAGGCGAGCATCGGACGCGGCGGCGTCAGGCAAACCGTGGTCCTGGGATCTACAGCGCCGGGGACCTCAGCCACGCCGGGGATCGGCGTGTTCTTGCATGGCGGCGCAAGGGTCTGCTGGGTCGCGGTTTTGTTGAGGTCGGGGAAGCTCACCCCTTGCATGGCGTCGAGGTGATAGAGATAGCCCCAGTATTCCTGGAAGCCTTGCGCAGCCGGCAGCGACTCGGTGTGGTCGCCGAGATGGTTCTTGCCGAACTCGCCGGTGGTGTAGCCGAGATCGAGCAGGAACTTGGCAAGCGTCGGCGTCCCCGTCCGCAGATAGGATGGGCTACCGGGAATTTCCGGCAAGACCATGCCGACGCGAACCGGCTGCATGCCGGTGATGAAGGCCGTACGCCCGGCCGTGCAGCTCTGCTCGGCGTAGTAGTGCGTGAACATCGCGCCTTCGTTGCCGATGCGATCGATGTTGGGCGTCTCCCCGACCATCAATCCGCGATGGTAGATGCTCGGCTGCATCCAGCCGATGTCGTCACCCATGATGAAGAGAATGTTTGGCTTTTGCTGGTTTTGCGCCAACGCCGGTGTGCTGACCGGACCGGACAAGGCCATCAGCATCGTCGTGCTGAGCAACGAGGCGCAGGCCCCCTTGAGCCAGCCAGATGTCTTGCGGGGCGGCGTTCCAGTAGGGGGCGACGGCTCGTCGGGCAATACAGAACTCAACATGGCTACGCTCTCCTGTTTATGATGCATTGAGAACTCCTCGACTGATGCATCGAAAGCCAAGATGACTCGTGGAAGTATCAACCGGCTCCGCGTGACGCGCTGCCGGCCGGTAGCGTCGGCAGTAATTCGGCGCGCACAAATGCGAGCCGCCTTTGATGACCTTCCGTGGAATCTTCACGTTGGTTGTTCTTGGGTCGTAGCTGTCGGCCTCACGTCCGCCGCGCGGATTCTCCGGGATGCAGCAGGCCTTCGCCACATCCGCCTCATGCCTGGGGGAATACCAGTCGGCTGTCCATTCCCAGACGTTGCCGATCATGTCGTAAAGGCCGTAGCCGTTCGGCGGGAATGCGGTGACTGGCGAGGTGCGTTCGAAACCGTCGGCATTGGTGTTTTGGTGCGGAAAATCACCTTGCCAGGTGTTAGCCATGTGACGGCCGCGCGGCATGAATTCGTCACCCCACGCATACTCGGCGTCATCGAGCCCGCCGCGTGCCGCAATCTCCCACTCCGCTTCGGTCGGCAGTTCCTTGCCAGCCCATTGCGCGTACGCAAGCGCGTCGTTGAAGGCCACGTGCACGACGGGATGATGGTCGAGCGCATCGATGTTGCTATTCGGTCCGTACGGATGGCGCCAGTCAGCACCCTTCGCGAAGGTCCACCACTGGCTGAAGTCGCGCAGGCCGACCGGGTGCCGTGGCGGCAAGAACATCAGGGAGCCCGCATAAATCATGTGCGGTAGGATCCCGGGATAGTCTCTCGGGTCGGGCGCAATCTCGGCCACGGTAACGTGACCTGTAGCCTTGACGAACTTTCTGAACTGCTTGTTTGTGACAGGATGGCGATCCATCCAGAAGCCATCGACACTCACCCGATGTGCCGGCGCCTCCTCCGGATAATGCTTGTCCGATCCCATGCGGAATGTCCCGCCGGGTATGCAGATCATCTGGTCGATATCTGACGGACCATCGCAAATGGCGATATGGCGCGCGCGCCTGGACTTCGCTCGCAAGGCGTCACCTCCCAGCCGATCTTTTCCCGCTACGAGGCAAAACCCTCGCGTGATATCGGACCGTGGCCCAACATCCCAATCTGCGCGCGCGGCCTCTGTTCGACCCGCGGATGCCGCGGCGCCGCAATGGCCGCCCTGAAGTTGATACAGGTGACACTCACTCGATTAAGGCGATCTTGATCTAGATCAAGGCGGGACTGCCTTCGGGGGCAGCATTCCGGGAAGCACTGGACGTACGCCCATCAATCCGCCTGTCTACGAATGTCCGCATCAGCCTCGGTACAAGTTAGGCGCACTTGGTCCATATCGGCTAAGGGGCCAATTTCGGACCTTCCCGACAGGCCGCTGTGTCTTCGTGCAACGCCACCTGTTCCCCGGATGCGTCAGGTGACGTATAGTGTCACGGCCCTTGAAACGGGACGTGCCGAAATCACCGTCCGGGCAAACGAGCAGCACTGGTGCTATCGGCAGGCACGCTCTCTTAGAGGCCGTTCTTTTTTCGGTTTCACACCACCGTTCACCACGAACCTTGCGCGCTGCATTTGCGGCGGCTCGTTCGGTAACGTCGGGAGAAAAGCGATGAGAAAGGTCGATCGAAGGTCCGCACTGGGAATCGCGTTGGCAGCGGTTTCGACTGCCATGATCAAGCCCGCCGAGGCTCAAGCCACGGGCTACAAGGATAGTGCACCTTGGCCAGGCGTCGTGTTGCGCGAATATGAAGGCGAGACACCATCCCTGATCCCAGGATTCAAGACGGTCTCGATGCGCGATGTCATTATGCAGCCGGGATCGAAGACCATGGGTCCCCCGATGATGAATGCCATGATCTGCCATATCACCGAAGGGGAGCTTCGGCTTGAGCAGGACGGAAAGACCTTTACGGGCAAGAAGAATTTTGTCTGGACCTGCAACAAGGAAACAAAAGAGCAGGCGTACAACGACGGGAATGTGGTCGCGATCATGCGGATCACGGACCTGAAGGCCTGAGGCTCTTTTTCTTCGCAAGAGATCGATTGCAGGAGCGGATGGCGCACGCGACGGCGCGCCATCCGCGTGCAGGACCGCTTCGGTCAGAAGGCGTAACGCGCGCACCACAAGGGTCGATGGGTATCGCTTCCGCTCCACCCATCCTAAGCGGCTGGTTTTTGGTCTGATGCTTCGGCATGTACCTCGATCCAGGACGTATGCCCATGGATCCGCCTGCCGATGAATGTCCGCATCAGCCTCGGGAGCGGAGGCGCTCTTGCCACGTAGGCTGAGGGCCAAAAAGGCGACATCGCTCTGCGCCGCCGCGACATCCGTGGTTGGCCAGAAGCAGGCGTCTCGCCGTTGCGCTACCTGAACGTGACCGGTTCTCAGTATCTCCGCATGATCGGTTTGGCGGATGTCGGCTCCGGCGCGGCAGGCGAGATCGCGAAGGTCAGCCACGTGTTCCAGCCCGCCGCGCGATTCTGGTCGGCGAATTCCCAGTAGCCCTTCAGGTTCACGTATCCCTGCAGCTTGTCGCCCATCGGAAAGATGTAGCCGGCCTGCGGACCGACCCCGGCGACGCGGGAGCGGAAGCCGCCAAGCGACGCCGGCGCGCCGACGTCGTCGGTGACCTGCTGGAAGTAGTAGCCAACCAAGCCGAGCTGGAGCTTGCTGTCGAAGAAATGGGAGGCACCCCAATCGATGTGAAAGTCCGCTCCGTTTCGGTACTGCGTGTCGGGGTTCTTGAAGTTGTAGGTGAGTCCGGCGACCCAGGAGAACTCGTTGCCGGACTTCGGGTCGAAGTAGGTGTAGCCGCCGCCGAAATCGACGGCGGCGTGACCAATGCCGAGATTAGCCAGGCGGGCAGGATCGTAGTCCCCGATCGGGATGTCGCCCATGCCGTAGACCATCAGGTTGTTGGTCCCGAAATTCCACTTCAGGGTAGCGCTCGGGATCACGTCACCAAAGGAGGTGAGTTCCTGCGTGCGAGCGAGCGCGATGGTGTTGCCGAGCGGTCCGGTCAGCGACAACGCTGCGGAGGCCTCGTTGCGGCCGGCAGCGCCGAGGATGCTGATGGCGGCTTGGCCGCCTAGCACCGGGGTGGCGAACGTGTAGGTCGGCCCGAAGAAAGCGAGATCGCCGCGGCCGCTGATGCCGACGTCGGTCCGTCCGCCACGGGGGAATGGGGCGTTGGCTGCTGCCGCAGCTTCGCCATGGTAGTAGATCGTCGCCCATGACCATCCGGGCGTTCCGGGCACGGCTGCCAGGCTGCCGAAATTGCCGGGAAGCCAGAAGCTGACGCCCCCCTCGTCGGCGAGGGTCGGCGTGAGGCTCGCCGATGCGGTCAGCGCGGCAATCGCCAGACAAAGGGTCGATGTTCTTTGCATCGGTTTGACTCCATGCCGAGAGACGTCCCGATTAAGTCTTCCGAACGGGGACATGATCCAGCGGCGCGCCGGCCGGGATCAGCGGCTCGCGCCGGACGCTTTGCTCAAAATCCTTCAGGATCTTCCCGAAGTGTACTGCCGTCCAGGTGTGCATGTACGGCAGATCGATCGCCTTGCGCTCCTTGGGATCGACGGTCAGGTTGACGATGTGCGGGCTGGCCAGTTTCTGCGACGGCTCCAGGCTGGTCCGTTGCAGGTACATGACCATCTTGAAATTGCGCCACTTGACGCCGTAGAGCGTGCTTCCCATCCAGTATGGAAAACCGTCACGGGCCGAACCGTCCTGCTTTCCTTCGAGGAATGCGCGCTGGTCGACGCCATCGATGACGCGGTCCGGCGGCGGCTCGGCTCCGGCCCACCGCAACAGCGTCGTGAACATGTCGGTGATGTGGACGACGTCGTTGCTCTGCCTGCCGGCCGGTACCCGACCGGGATAGCGCACCAGACAAGGCGTTCGCAGCGATCCTTCCATGCCGGTGAAGTAGGAGCCGTCGAAGAAGCCGGAATGCCCGCGCCACGGTTCGAGCTCCTCCGGGCCGTTATCGCCGGAGAATACCACGATGGTGTTGTCGTCAATCTTCAGTTCCTTCAGCGTGTCGAGGACTTCGCCGAAGTCGGAGTCGAGCTCGAGCAGGCAATCCGCCCAGTCGCCTTGGCCCGACTTGCCCTTGAACGAGGCTCGCGGGATCGTCGGCATGTGCATCAGCGAGTGGTTGAAGTACAGGAAGAACGGCTTGCCGGCCTGGACGCTGCGGCGCATGAAGCCCTTGGCGCGGTCGAGAAACTCGGCGTCGACGTCGCGCCGAACGTCGAGCGTGAGTTGCTTGACGTCCCGAGGCGTCTGGCCCCGCTGCGCTTCCATCATGCTGCTGACGCCGTCGCGCTTGGGGTCATACCAGGGATCATCGGGCCAGTAAGACTCGTCCCACGTGCGCGGGGGCCCGTACCATTCGTCGAAGCCGTGATCGGTGGGCCAGCGGCCGGCTGCTGCGCCAACGTGCCATTTGCCGAAGCAGGCAGTTGCGTAGCCCTTCGCGGACAAAACGTCTCCGATCGTTCGTTCCCAGGCGACCAGGCCACCATCGTCACCAGGTAGGGCAACGGTGTGGTTGCCCGAGCGGACGGCATACCGACCGGTCAATAGGGCAGATCGCGATGGGGTGCACTGCGCTTCGGGGGCGAAGTTGAGCAGCTTCATGCCCTCGCCGGCGAATGCATCGATGCGACGAGTATCCGCGCCGCGCAGGATGCCGCCGCCATAGCATCCGAGCTCGCCATAGCCGAGATTGTCGACCAGAAAGTACACAATATTTGGAGGGCCACTCGGCGCAGGTCCCATTTGAGCGCGAGCAGGATCATTTGATGTCGCCGCGATTGTGGACGCTGCCGCCAATGCGGTCGTCGCAAGTAAAACGTCGCGCCGATTCAGAGCGTGATGAGCGCTCGCTTTCGATTGACTGTCCACACGCACCCCCGAGTTTCAAGCCAAGAAGTTGCCGGAACGGAATACTGCACCCATTCTTGCTGCCGAGCCAGTCCGGCGATGTCTGTTACGGGGCCATCCCAGCGCGCAGGGACACCTTGTATTGCTTTGACGACCCGTACTTTGAAAAAGTGACGTATCGTCCCAGCTATCATTTTTCGGCCAACAGAGGGGCAGCTTGTGCCGGAAGCACGATCACTTTCGCTCCGACTTTCACCCGATCATAAAGGTCCATGACGTCGTCATTGGTCAGCCGGATGCAGCCGGACGAAACCCGCTTCCCGATCGTATCGGGCTTGTTGGTGCCGTGAATTCTGTACTCGGTTTCGCCCAGATACATCGCCCGGGCGCCGAGCGGATTGCCGGGACCGCCTGCCATGAACCGCGGCAGATAAGGCTGGCGCGAAAGCATCTCTGCAGGCGGACGCCAATCCGGCCACTCCGTCTTGCGGGCCACGACCTGTTCACCGGACCATGTGAAACCTTCGCGGCCGACACCGATGCCGTAGCGCATCGCTTGCCCGCCGTTCAGAACGAGATAGAGAAATGTGTTTCCGGTATCGATGACGACGGTGCCCGGCGGCTGGTGACTGACGTAGTCAACCACCTGCCGAACAAATCTTCCGGGAGCGTCAGCGGCTTTTGGTGTTTCGATCCGCGGTGCGGGGACCGGGATTGGAACCGGAGTTGGCGCTGGAGCCTGAACCGGCGCCGCGACGTGAATGGGAGTCGTCGGACTAGATGGCGCCGGCACCTGGTGCGCGGCTTGCTTCCGTATCGGTTGAACGCTCGCCGGCCGCCACAGCAAGCCGTACCCCAATGCGGCAGCGGCCACGACGCCAACTACAACTCTTCCGGCGACCGGCAGGGTGAGCGTTTCGATCTTTCCGCGTTTGGCCCGCTTGCCCATACCTCTCCCCTGCTCGCTATGCCCGGAAGGGGTACCCGGCAAATTTTAACAAGCCTCGAAACGATTTCGCTCAGGCTGGAAATCGCCAAGCGTCGTTAACGGCGGCTCGTGTTCTGGAAAGGCTCAGCGAAAGCGGGGAATCCGGTACGCCGCAGTGTCAAGCCGGACAATGACACCGAGACGACGTACGCAATGACGGCGCGTGGTATCGTGCGAGAACCATCCTCATCGTCGTCCCTGCGAAAGCAGGGACCCATAACCACCGAAGTTCATTGTTGCGCAATGCTGGAATGACGGGTCCCGTTCACGGCAGATTGCTCGGAGTATGGGTCCCTGCTTTCGCAGGGACGACGCCGGGAGAAGCCGCGGCCTCTCGGCTCAAGCACTGGCGTCTCTGGAATACTGGATCGCCCGGTCGAAGCCGGGCGATGACAGCTGCTTGCTGGGCCGAGCGTCCTCGTCCAAGCATGATGAGTACCCGCCCTACTCGCCCCACTGCCGCGCCATGGTCGCGAGCGCGCAGCCTTCGCAGTAGCGGGCGTCCTTGAAGTCGATCCAGTTGTGCGCGTAGACGCGCTCCGCCGGAATGCCGTAACGCGCGCGCAGCAGCTTCACCAGCACTCGCCAGGCCGCGATCTGCGCGTCGGTCGGGCCGGTCGTGACGTCCGGGTAATTGCCGGCGAACTCGACGCCGATCGATGTGTCCTTGTTCACCAGGTGATAGGTCTTGCTGTTGTCGATGTATTTGTTGTCGTTGCGATCGGCGCCGTCTGTGTGGGTCGGAACGAGGTTGTCGGCGACCGCCCAATAGACCGTGCCGTCGGTTTCGACCCAGACCATGACGCCGCGCCGGGTCGGGTTCTTGTGCTGCGCCTCGGCGCCATATCGCGCCGAGCCCTGCGGCCCCTCGGTCTGGTGCACGATGATGTTGCGCCACGGATGCGATTTGGCGACGTCGCCCCAGGGCACCAGCCAGACCATCTTCAAGCCGGGAATCTCGGGCGTGCCTTGCGATCGCGCGATGGCCGCGAGATCGGGCGTTTCGGCTGATACGGCGGAGGACAGCACCAGCGCAAGGAGCGCGGCGAGCAGGCGAGGCGTCATTGCGGAAATCCCGGCGTCGTTCGGTCCCCCGTTAGCACGCTCAGGCGCGCTTGCGCAGGGTCGCCTCCAGCGGATCGGCCAACTCCGGCGCCTTCGGCTCGCAGGTCGCATAGCCGTTCTTGCCGCCCTTCTTGGCGTCGTAAAGCGCGTGGTCGGCGGCGGCGACCAAGCGATCGGGATGCAGGCCGATCTCGCGGGTCCATTGCGCGACGCCGATCGAGACCGCGATCGGGATGTCCTTGCCGGTGCACTGCTCGGCATCGGCGCGGCAGACCTCCAGCACGCGGCGCGCGATCATCGCGCCCTCACGCAGCGTCGAGGACGGCAGCACGATGCAGAACTCGTCACCGCCGGTGCGGGCCAGCATGTCGCCAGGCCGCAGCCGCGTCTGCGCCATCAGCGTGAAATGCTGCAGGCAGGCGTCGCCGGCGGCGTGGCCATGGGTGTCGTTGATGCCCTTGAAGCCGTCGAGGTCGATCACCAGCAGCGCGAACGCCTCGCCGTTGCGGTCGGAGCGCGCGCATTCCTCGGTCAGCCGCTGCAGGAGATGGCGGCGGTTGCCGACGCCGGTGAGATCGTCGAGCAGCGCGAGGTCGGCGACCTCGTTGCGCAGCCGGTCGATCGCCATCAGCAGGAAGCCGAAATTGAGCGCCATCGACAGGAACACCATCAGCAGGATCACCAGCGACTGGCCCGCAGAGAAGCGGACGAAGGAGAACTCGCCGGGCTGCAGCAGCGCGCCGACGGCGCGTAGCGCGTAGATGCCGATCAGCACGGAGGCGACGATGCCGGCGAGCCGGGCACCGGGGCTGACGCGGCCGTTCTCGGACGACAGCAACAGCTTCAGCGTCAGCGCGAACGGCGTGACCTGGGCAACGGTGTAGACTAGGATGCGCATCGGCATGCTGTCATAGGCGAAGATGAAGGTGCCGAGACCGGCGAAGGCCAGCGCCGTGGTCAGCAGGGTGGCGCGCCAGGTCGCGGGCTTGTCGTAGAACCGCTCGATGCCCATCGCGGCAAGGCCGGCGGCGAACACCATCAAGGTCCCCGCCGCAAGCAGCGGCAGCAGCGAGTCCGTCAGCATCACGCGAAGCATCGCGCAGCTGGCGCCGGCGGAGGCGACCAAGGCGGATGCGGTCCAGAACCGCGCCGCGCCGAAAGCAGGATAGCTGCGCGCGACATAGGCCCAGATCAGCCCGAGCGCGAGAAAATTGATAATGAATACCGTCCAAAGCGTCGGAACGCTCAACATCGCCCCTGTTCGAGACCCGTATCGGTCTCGCCTCTCCTGAAATGACCGTCCGCCCCCCGGGCGCTTCCTCCAATGACAATCCCCGTTGTCTTGCGGCAGAGCATGCGGCCGCGCCGCTTAACGGAGCGTCACCCGCAACGTGGCAATCCGTGCCGTGGTTTTGAATTGATGAAGATCTGCGCATCCGCCGTTTGCGCATCGTTAAGCATGACGGATGCGACGACGCGGCGACGCGCGACATGCCCGCGCTTTGCGAAAAACTGGCGAAAACACGTAACAGCTGTGGATAACACGATGACGGCGCCGTGACAGCACGCGGCAGCAGCCTCCGAATCTGCTGAGTTTGATATCGAGGATGTTGCGAGGCTGGCCCTCCGCCAAGCATGCCTCGGAGTCGCGTTCAATCCATGAAACCCTGAGAGGATACTATGGCTAAGAAAGCGAAGAAGGCGAAGAAGGCGAAGGCGAAAAAGGCCACCAAGAAGAAGGCCGCCAAGAAGTAACGAATTCCAGCCCGGGTAGCGGCGCTTGCCCTGCCCGGGCACCCGGACCAGGATAACCGGTCGCAGCGACGTCAACCTCGAATTCACCGGCCCTACATCGATCGGCCCCGACGGACGGGGCGCAAGGCAGCAGGCGCAACGCCTGCTTTTTTATTGCCTGCGTCAGGGCGTAGCGGCCGCGACGTCAGCGCTCCGCGAAGGCGAGCCTGGCGCCGAGCAGGGCAAAGCCCGCGGCGAAGCTCCGCCGCAGCCAGGCCATCACCTTCGGCCGGGTGATGACGCGGTCGCGCACCGAGGCGGCGAACAGCCCGTAAACCGCGAACACCGCGAAGGTCATCGCCATGAACACACAGCTGAGCTCGACCATCCGCGCCAGCGGATGCGGCTCGTCGACCGCGATGAACTGCGGCAGGAAAGCCAGGAAGAAGATCGACAGTTTTGGATTGAGGACGTTGATCAGGATCGCGGTCACGATCACCCGCCGGCGCGAGCGCGGCCTGATCTCGGTGTCGACGGCGAGCGCGCCGCGCTCGCGCAGCGCCTGCCAGGCCATGTAGAGCAGATAGACGACGCCGCCCCATTTCAGCGCCGCGAACGCCACGGCGCTGGTGTGCAGGATGGCGGCGAGCCCGAGCATCGCCGCGATCATCTGCGGCACGATCCCGAGCGTGCAGCCGAACGCCGCCGCGACGCTCGCCCGCGCCCCCCGGGTCAGCGCCACCGCCAGCGTATAGAGCACGCCGGTGCCGGGCGAGGCCACCACGATCAGCGACGTCAGCAGAAAGGACCAGGTCACTTCAAATCCGTCACTTCAAGCCCTCGGCGGGCGGGACATCGTCCGCCAATATCACGGCGACGGGGACGGTGGAAGCGGCCGCCGGGCCTCCGTCCGGCGCCCGCGCCGACACCCCGTTATGACGACCTGCGCCATCCGCGATGCGAAAGCTCCGACGCCTTCATCTCGGCGACTCGGATCACGTCCAGCGGCGCCCAGGGCTTGGCCCAGAACAAGGCTCCGTCGGGCAGGCGCTGCCGCAGCGGCTTGCCCGACGTGACGATCACGTCGAGATCGGGTCTGTACTTCTTCGCGGCATAAGCGAGCTCGACGCCGGTCATGTGTCCGGCCAATTCGACGTCGGTCATCATCAGCACGACGTTGTCGCCGTTGCCCTGCAACACCAGTTCGGCGGCTTCGGCGCTCTCGCAGGCGATGACGTCGAACTCGCTTTCCTCCAGCAGCAGCCCGATCATCTCGCGCTGCATCGGGTCGTCCTCAACCACCAGGGCCTTCGCACGATAGGGCTTTGACTGTCCCATGGGTGTGGCTCCCTTGGTTTGAATGCTTTGGTTCGAGCGCGTAACATAGATTAAATGCTCAAAATCACTGGATGGTTCAGTTCCAATTTGAGAAAAGCGTGGAAACGCCGTGTTCCCCGCTTGGCAACCACCACCCCCCGTTGAGATGGAGCTCACCCGACATGACCGCGATCTCTGGATCCGCCGCCGCCGTGACCGGAGCAGCCAGCGGCATCGGCCGCGCGCTCGCGCATGAACTGGCGCTGCGCGGCTGCGATCTGGCGATCGCCGACCGCGACGAGGCCGGCCTGCAGGCCGCCGCCGCTGAGATCGCGAAAGCGAGCCCGCGCAAGGTCACCGTGCACCGCCTCGACGTCAGCGAGCCGGACCAGATCACGGCGTTCGCGCAGGCCGCCGTTACCGCGCATCCCTCGCTCAACATCGTCGTCAACAATGCCGGTGTCGCGCTGCTCGGCGAGTTCGGCGAGATCGATCAGGCGCAGATGGAGTGGCTGTTCAACATCAATTTCTGGGGCGTGGTGCACGGCACCCGCGCCTTCCTGCCGCAGCTTTCGCGGCAGCGCGAGGCGCATATCGTCAACATCTCCTCGATCTTCGGCATCATCGCCCCGCCCGGCCAGAGCGCCTATTGCGCGGCCAAGTTCGCGGTGCGCGGCTTCTCGGAAAGCCTGCGCCACGAGCTTGCGGTGGCGAACAGCCCGGTGCGTCTGTCCGTCGTGCATCCCGGCGGCGTCGCCACCAGCATCGCGCGCAACTCGCGCGCCGGCGCCGGCGTCACCGACAATGCCCGCCGCGCCGAATCGATCGAGCGCTTCGACGCGCTGGCCAGGACCACGCCGACCGCGGCCGCGCAGCGCATCATCGCCGGCATCGAGAAGAACCAGCCGCGCATCCTGATCGGCAAGGACGCATACTTCATGGACCTGCTGCAACGCTTCCGTCCGGCGAGATACTGGAAGACGATGCAACGGATGATGGAGAAGACGGCGGCTCGGCGGATCGCCCGCGATGCCGCGAGGGCGAGCCAGTAGCGCGATGGCGCGGCGTAACCCGCGCATCACAACCGGCGTCGTCCCGGCGAAAGCCGGGACTCATAACCACAGGATCGAGTTGGTGCGACACGCCGGGGTCGCCGCGTCGTGCAAAACGGACATTTGTGGTTATGGGTCCCGGGTCAAGCCCGGGACGACACCGAGGATGTTGCACGAGCAGTGAGCGAATGCACGACGCCGCGACGTGAGGCCTTGTGGCGCAGACACACATACACCCGTCGTCCCGGCGAAAGCCGGGACCCATAACCACAGGATTGAGTTGTTGAGCACGCTGGGGCCACAGCGTCGTGCAACACGGACATTTGTGGTTATGGGTCCCTGTGTCTTGGAAGTGTGTCAGGATGAGGGTGGGCGGGAAGCCGTTGGGTCCTTGGCGCTTGACGCCGTGAGCCGGCTCGGTCTCCCGCCCGTTCCATCTATCAACCTGAACAGTTGCACGAGGCTGCACCAACAGACCTCGCATCACAGGGACAGGCACCGTGATCATAGCTCTTCGTTACGTCGGAATCGACATCTCCAAGAAACACCTCGATATCTTTGATGAGGCTGACGGCGTGCCGAGGCGCATTGCCAACGCGGCACAGGCCATCACACAGCAGGTGTCGCGTTGGCAATGCGATGCGCTGGTGGTCTTCGAGGCGACGGGTATCTATGACCTCGCGCTTCGCGAGGCGCTGCGTCAGGCCGGGATCCAGTTCGCACGGATCAACCCGGCCCGTGCCCGCGACTTTGCACGGGCCAGCGGCCTACTCGCCAAGACCGATCCGATCGATGCGCGGATGCTGGCGGCCTTTGCGCGGGCCATGCAGCCCGCCCCCGAGCAGGTCGCCGATCCTGCACGGGGCGCCTTGGCGAGGCTTGCAAAACGGCGGGATCAGCTGGTCCTCATGCGCGCCCAGGAGAAGAACCGGCGCAGCGAGGCCGACGATCGCGCCATGGCCGAACGCATCGGCCGCCTCATCGAGGTCCTCGACAGCGAGATCGCCGAGATCGAGGCCGACATCAGCGCATTGATTAAAGCCGAAGCGCAGATCGCGGACGATGCGAAGTTAATGCGTTCGCTGCCCGGCGTGGGTCCCGTGGCCTGCATGCAGCTCATCGCGCAGATGCCGGAACTCGGGCGGGTCGGACCGAAACAACTCGCAGCGCTCGCTGGCCTTGCTCCCTTCAACGTCGACAGCGGCACCTTCCGCGGCAAGCGCAAGATTGCGGGCGGCCGAAAGCGCGTTCGTGACGCCCTTTATATGGCGGCCCTCAACGCAGTTCGCAGAGCTGATCCGTTCAAGGCCTTCTATGCACGACTGCGACAGGCCGGAAAACCAGCCAAACTCGCCCTCGTCGCCGTCGCCAGGAAGCTGCTCACGGTCCTCAATGCCATGATGCGAGACCGAAAGCCGTACCTGCAGACCAAACCAACATAACAGTTGCCGGGTCAAGCCCGGGACGACACTGAGGATGCTGCGCGGCCCGCGGGTCATACATATGCCTGCGCGTTACACCTGCGCGGCATCGCGACACGCGATTACCCGCCCAGCTGCCTCTTCACCCCGAGCGCCAGCCGGAACAGCGGATCGCTTTTCTCCGACGGATAGAGCGCGCTCTTCGCCACCTGCGGAAAATTGTCGTTCTTCCAGAACGTCGCCGGCGCGAACGAGAATTTTGCGACCAGCCGTCGGCCGAAATCCATCTCGTAGGGAAAATAGTTCTCCTTCTGCTCGGTACCGGACATCTCCGGATACTCGCCGAGCAGATAGCCCTCCTGGATATGCGGGCGCACCGCCGACGGCGGGCAGACGCTGGCGAGCCGCACGATCTGCAGGCCGGCCTCGGCGCTCGCGGTGATCGCGCCGCTCAGATTCGGCACGCCGAGCACATAGAGGAAGGCGGTGCCGGTCTTCGCCAGCGAGGCAAAGGAGGCGGCGATCCGGATCGAATGGGTGACGTCGAGCAGCGGCGTGGTGCAGACCTCGTAATGCTGCAGGATCGACCAGCGCAGGATGCGATGCCGCTTCAACCGCTCCAGCCCGAGCAGCTTTTCCCTGGCGTATTCGGCGATCAGGATCCGCTCGGCGCGTTGCAGCGCATCGAACCGCCCGGCCAGCGTCGCCTGATCAGGATTGCCGCGGCCGCCGCGAAACAGCGTCGGCTTCAGCGACGAGTTGCGCTTGATGTTCCTGTAGTCGGCACCCTGGCCGCGAAACAGCAGCACATGATCGCGGTTGAGGAATTGCAGCTCGGCGATCTTGGTGGCGAGCTCGAGATAAGAGCCGACGCGATGGCCCGGTCCCTCCCGCACCGCCGCGTTCTTCGCGACCTGGCATCCGCGGCGGTCGAAGAACGACCAGATCTTTTGGCTGCCGATGGTTTCCATGGGACGCCCCGCACTCTCAACTCGTCATTCCGGGGCAGCCCGCAGGGCTGAACCCGGAATCTCGAGATTCCGGGTTCTCGCCTTGCGAGCCCCGGAATGAACCAGCGGGATGTTCCTCACCGCCCCACGAGCTGATCGGCAAAATACCCGATGGTCTTGCGATAGATCACCGCCCTGTTCCACTCGCGCATCGCCTCGAAATTCGCGGTGCCCTCGCCATAGGGCGCGCCCATCTTGAAGCCGCTGGTGTGCAGGAGGTTCGCGGTCGAGGCCAGCACATCGGCCACCGAGTGGCGCAGATCGACATGGCCGTCGCCGTCGAAATCGACGCCGTACTTGATGTAGGACGACGGCAGGAACTGGGTCTGGCCGATCTCGCCGGCATAGGCGCCGATCATGTCATTCAGACGGAGATCGCCGCGCTGCACGATCTTGAGCGCGGCGAGCAGTTCGCCCTGGAACAGGTCGGTGCGGCGGCAATCATGCGCCAGCGTCGCGAGCACGCGGAACACCGGCAGCTTGCCCATGTCGCCCTTGCCGAAATCGGTCTCGAGCCCCCAGATCGCGACCAGGATCTGGCGCGGCACGCCGTATTGCTGCTCGATCTTCGAGAGCAGCGCGGCGTGCCGCTGCAGCATCGCGCGGCCGCCATTGATGCGCCCGGGCCCGACCCGGGTTGCGACATACTGCTCGAAGGTCTTGTTGAAGGTGTAGCGCTGCCGCCGGTCGAAGGCCAGCACCCCGCCATCCTGCTGCACGCCGCCGAGCGCCGCCGAGATCACGTCCTGCTGAATGCCGGCGCTCGCCGCCTCCTGCGAGAACGACTGGACGAAGCTGGGAAAACTGCCGCCGCAGCGCGCGGCATATGAAGGGGTGGCAAGCAGCAAGGCGCCGAACACAACCGCCAAACGACACCTGAGCATGCAAAAATCCCCCCGCTTCGAATGGCCGATCATGCCATGGAGCAAACGAGGCAGTCAAAGTGTCGGCACCACACTCCATCCTCGGCGGGCAGTTACGCCTTCATCAGCCGCGCTGCCAAAATCTCCCTGCGTTGATCAACTGACGAAGGTGTAGCTGACGATCAATCCCTAAGCTGCCGCTCCAACCCGACAAAATCGATCTCGGCCCAGCGCTCGGAAATCCTGCCGTCCTGAATCCGCCAGAACGTCATGCCGCGGAATTCGACGTGGCGGCCGGTTGGCTGAATGCCGCGCCACGGGCTGCGGTGCCGGCCGCGCCAGACGAAGCGGCCGGCGACGATGTCGCGCTCGGCCACCAGGCATTCCGCCACCGCCGACAGGTCGGCGAAGGTCTCGTGCATCGCGGCCGAATGCGCGATCACGTCCTCGGCGCTCAGCCGCTTGCCCGCCGCATGGTCGAAGAAGTCGGGCGCCAGCTGCGCGCGGATCGCCTCGGGATCGTGGCGGTTGGTCACGGCGTCGTAATGCGCGAGCACGAGCGCCTTGTTGGCGTCGATTGTGGCGTTGGACATCGGCGATCGGTTCTCGAAGGAAAGGTTGTAGAAAGAGAAGGATGCGCCTCATACGCGAATCGGACGGGGTGGCGCAAGTGACGATGGTCAGAAAAAGCTCGGCTTTCGGCCGTCGTTCGTTTGCGCGCCGATGCGAAAGACGGCTGCCGGGAAAGTGCGCCGCCGTGCGCGGCTCCGCCGCCAGCGATTCCCCCGCCTCGGCGCGAACGGCAGGCGGCCGGCCTGCCGGCGGTAACATCATCCGATGGCTTGGCTGCCGATGGCCTGCAAGCGGCGGTCGGCGGCGGCGAGCGACGCACTACAGGCCAGCATTTGCGGACGCGACGCATGAACGCCGAAGCCGCCGGCCGCGACCAAGAAGCGCGGGCTGGGCAAGCCGCTTCCGCCACGCGGCCGGCCGCGCTGTCTTGTTCATGCAAAGCCGCGCCGCTAAAGCCAGCCACGCCGGCTGCAACGCCGCCGTCATTTGGGGACGCCATCCGATGACGCGTTTGGGGATGAGGATGTGCCGTTGATGACGATCGCCTTGGGCTTCGCACGCGCGTGCAGGGCTGCCGCATCGATCGGTGTCGTGCTCGCGCTCGGCGCTGTTTTGACCGCAACGATCGACACCGCCGCCGCGCAGAGCGGCCCCACCAGGCGTACTCCGGCGCAAGGTGCCGGCGGTACACAGACGATCACTGCGCAGATCAAGAACGCCATCGCGCTGACGCGCAGCGGCAAGATCGACGCCGGCTATGCACAGCTGCTTGCGGCACTGGATGCCGCAGACAAGCTCGACGACGCCCAGTTTGTCATGGAGCAGTATTTCGACGCGACCGCGACGCTGCGCGCGGTCAAGCGCGACGACCTCGCCGAAAAACTGTTCGTGCGCGCATTCCAGAGCAAGGCGGCCGCGCAGAGGCCGCCCGGCAATGCCGACGTGCTGCTGATGTACGCGATCCTGCTGTCCGACCACGCCAGGATCGCCGAAGCGGTTCCGCTCTACATGAAGGCGATCGCGGCGTTCAACGCCTATTGGGGCGAAGGCTCCGAGGAATCGCTGATCGCGAGCGACAAGCTCGCGGTCGCGCTGTCCGCCAACGGCTCGGCGGCGTCGGCGACGAATCTGGGCCGGCACAATTTCGAGCGCGCGGAGAAGGCGCTGGGGCCCGACCATCGCACCACCTGGAAGCTCGCCAATAATTATGCCGACATGCTGCGCGAGATCGGCGCGCCCGCAAAGGCGCTCGAGCTCGATCTGTTCGCGATCGAGAAGCGCGCCAAACATTATGGCGAGAACCATCTCAACACGCTGGTGACGGTCAATAATGCCGGCCAGGATCTCCTCAATCTCGGCCGCTTCGACGACGCCCGCCGCTACTTCCGCCGCCACCGCGCGATCGCGGCGGCGATGGCGCCGAAGGATCCGAGCTTTGCCGGACAGGCCGATGCCTGGCTGTTCTACACCGACATGCTCGCCGCCGGCGACGCCGCGATCGCGCCGGCAGATCTGGGGCGGCTGGAGGCGATCGTCGCCAATGAGGCGAATTTTGCGGATTTCCTGCGCATCAAATCCGCGGTGCTGGCTGCCGGCCAACGCGAGCAGCGCGGCGAGCGGGACAAGGGGATGCGGCTGCGCGAGACCGCGCTGGCGATTTCGAGCCGCGCCTTCACGGCGCAGCATCCGATCAGCTTCGAGATCAAGCTCGGCATCGCGACCGCGCTGATCGCTGATGATCCGGCCCGCGCGGTGCAGGCCTTCGCCGCGCTCGACCGCGAGATGTTCGACTGGATGAAGCGCGAGGTCGGCACATCGGGCGATCGCGCCGTCGCCGAAGCGATCCGCGCCCATGCCGATCATCTCTTGTTCGCGTTCGGCCGCTTCGCCACCGGCGCCGGCTCCGCCGTGGCGCAGCCGGCCTTTGCCGCCGTGCTGCGCTGGAAGACGCTCGGCGGCGCCGACGCCACGGCGCTGCGCCGGCTCGAGACGGAGGTCGGCGGCAAGGACGAGGAGACCGCGACGCTGCTGCGCACCGCGCTCCGGCTCAACGGCGAGAAGCAGGAGCTGTTCTCGTCGGGCAATATCGACGACTGGGCGAGGTCGGTGTGGGGGCGGCAGGACGCGGCCGAGAAGGCGCTGCAGAAGCGGCTCGATGCGATCGGTGCAAAGCTGCCGCAAGATCCGATCCGCCCCTCGCAGCTGCTCGCGTCGCAGGAAGCCGTCGTCAACTATTTCATCACCCGGCAATGGAAGGCGGATCGCCAGGCGAAGGACCCGCTGGCGGCAACCGTGCTCTACGCCATCGTCGAGACCGCAACGAGCGAGCCGCGGGTGGTCGATCTCGGCGATCCCGGCCGGATGATCGACACCGGCGTGCGCACCGAGATCGCCCGGCTGCGCGCGACGCGGGCCACCATGCCTGATCCCGACGCGCACGCGCCCGACGTCAAGGGCCGCTTCCAGAATCTCCGGGCGCGGCTGTTCGCGCCGCTCGAGCCGCTGCTGAAGGACAAGACCACGCTCTATGTCGTGCCCGACGGCTTCCTGTCTGCCGTGCCGTTCGCGCTGCTGCCCGGCAGTGGCGGCGGCCTGCTGGAGGACAAGTTCACGATCCGGATGCTGACCAGCCCCGATGCGCTGATCGCGATCCATGCGCGCGAGACGCTCGATCAGCGGGGCGCGATGCTGCTCGCCGGCGGCATCGAATATGGCGAGCCGGGGCCGATGCCCCTGCCCGCGACCCGGACCGAGATCGACGCGATCGCAAAGCTCGCCCGCGCGCGCGGCGCGCCGGTCGAGATGCTGACCGGGCGCGGCGTCAGCGAGGGCACGCTGCGCGCGGCGATCGGCAAGGCGCGCATCTGGCGACGCACGGCTTCTATCGCGACGGCACGGCATCCGGCCTCGACACGCTGTGGCAGAGCGGCATCGTGCTGTCGGGCGCCGGCGACAGCCGATTTCCGCTGCGCGACGAGAACGACGGCTATCTCTATGCCTTCGAATTGATGGACTGGGACCTGTCCGGGCTCGACTTGCTGGTGCTGTCGGCCTGCGAAACCGGCCGCGGCGACGAGAGCTTCGTCAGCGGCCTGCGCGGCCTGCCGACCGCGCTCGGCATCGCCGGCGCGCGGCGCGCGCTGCTGACGCTGTGGCCGGTCGCCGACGAGGGCACCGCGAACTTCACCGTGCGGTTCTACGAGCACCTGGCGGAGGGCCTGACCTATTCGGATGCGCTGCGTCAGACGAGGCGCGATGCGCGCGACGGCAAGGTCGCGGGCGCGGCCGATGCGAGCGTGTGGGCGGCGTTCGTGCTGTTCGAGGGCTGAGGCGTATATGTCGTTGATGTGACCGGACGGGCGCCGCGGGCGCATGCCGGGCCGTACTGCGCACGACGTTGCGCAAGGGCCGCACGCAACCCCATCGCGCAGGGCAGACCGGCGCACGGGCGCGGGCGATTTGCTTTGACAGCGGCGCCCCGATCGAGGACAAGCCGCGCATGCCGAAAAAACCCGGGACCAATCCCAAAGGCGAATTCGCCTTCTTCAACGTCTTCTATGAAGACGGCTCGCAGCGCTCCAACCGCCGCGTGCCGTCGGAGCTCATTGGCGGGCTCGACGGCGACGAGCCGGTGCGCGCCTTCCTGCGCGAGCAGGACCGCGAGATCGCCGAAAAGGGCGGCCGCCCGCCGCTCGAGATCAAGTCCATCGAGCGCGTCGGCGCGAAGAAGAAGTAGCGGCGAGCGAAGCTCTCGCGCCTCATCAACATCGGAGCAAGCGGCCCCCTCTCCCCGCCCCTCCCCCGCAAGGGGGGAGGGAGCCCTTCCGCCGGTGCCTCCCTCACTCGCGATCAATCTGCACCCTTCGCAAGACACGAAGCATCATGCGACGTAATATGAGCACGCTCTTCAGGCACCCTCCCCCCTTGCGGGGGAGGGTGGGGAGAGGGGTGGCCGCGGGCACTGATGCCTGAAGTATGAAGCGGACGAGCCAAACAAAAACGGCGGGCCTCAGCCCGCCGTTCTTGTTTCGATGAATACCGATCGAATTAGTTGTCGAGGAACGACCGCAGCTTCCGCGACCGCGACGGGTGCTTCAGCTTGCGCAGCGCCTTGGCTTCGATCTGGCGGATGCGCTCGCGGGTGACCGAGAACTGCTGGCCGACTTCTTCCAGCGTATGGTCGGTGTTCATGCCGATGCCGAAGCGCATGCGCAGCACGCGCTCCTCGCGCGGGGTGAGCGAGGCCAGGACGCGCGTCGTGGTCTCGCGCAGGTTGGACTGGATCGCAGCATCAATCGGCAGGATCGCGTTCTTGTCCTCGATGAAATCGCCGAGATGCGAATCCTCTTCATCGCCCACAGGCGTTTCGAGCGACAGCGGCTCCTTGGCGATCTTGAGGACCTTGCGGACCTTCTCCAAGGGCATGCCGAGCTTCTCGGCGAGCTCTTCCGGGGTCGGCTCGCGGCCGATCTCGTTCAGCATCTGCCGCGAGGTACGGACGATCTTGTTGATCGTCTCGATCATGTGCACGGGGATGCGGATGGTGCGGGCCTGGTCGGCGATCGAACGGGTGATCGCCTGCCGGATCCACCAGGTGGCGTAGGTCGAGAACTTGTAGCCGCGGCGATATTCGAACTTATCGACCGCCTTCATCAGGCCGATATTGCCTTCCTGGATCAGGTCGAGGAACTGCAGGCCGCGGTTGGTGTACTTCTTGGCGATCGAGATCACGAGACGGAGGTTGGCTTCCACCATCTCCTTCTTGGCCTGACGGGCCTCGCGCTCGCCCTTCTGCACGCCGTGCACGATCTTGCGGAATTCGCCGATCTCGAGCCCGGTGAGCGCCGCCAGCGACTGGATCTCGTGGCGCAGGTCCTTGATGCGGTCCTTCTCGTGATGGACGAAGTTCTTCCAGCCCTTGGCCGACAGCTTGGAGACGCGGTTGAGCCAGCGCGGGTCGAGCTCGGACCCCTGGTAGTTGCGCAGGAAGTCCTCGCGCGCGACGCCGTGGCTGTCGCCGAGGCGCAGCAGGCGGCCCTCGAACGAGACCAGCTTCTTGTTGATGTCGTAGAGCTGCTCGACCAGCGAATCGATGCGGGCCTGGTTGAGGCGCAGCGACTTCACCTCGACGATGATCTCGTCCTTCAGCTTCTTGTACTTGCGCTCCTGCGAGGGCGACAGCGACTCGCTCTGCAGCTGGTTGGCGATGTCCTGCTCCTGCAGGCGGCGCAGCTTCTTGTACTCGGACGCGATCTTGTCGAAGGTCTCGACCACCTTCGGCTTCAGCTCGGCCTCGATGGCGGCGAGCGACATCTGGTTCTCGAACTCGTCGTCGTCCATGTCGCCTTCGGCGGCGGCCTCGGCGGGATCCTTCTCCTCGGTGGCGGCTTCGCCGCCGGCGGGCGCGGCGCGGAACGGGGTCGGCGACGGCGGCGCGGCCGGCGGCGCGACATGGGCCGGCGCGCTGCCTTGCGCATCGCCGCCATTGCCTTCAGCGGCGGCGCCCTCGGCGCCGTTGTTGCCGATCAGGTTCGGATTGATGCCGCCCTTCGACTCGGGGCCGGCATAGGTGGCTTCGAGATCGATGATGTCGCGGAGGAAGATCTTTCCTTCGTTGAGCTCGTCGCGCCAGATGATGATGGCCTGGAAGGTCAGCGGGCTTTCGCAGAGGCCCGCGATCATCGCCTCGCGGCCGGCCTCGATGCGTTTTGCAATCGCGATTTCGCCTTCGCGGGAGAGCAATTCCACGGTGCCCATCTCGCGCAGATACATGCGCACGGGATCGTCGGTGCGCTCGCCGGGCTCCGACTTCTTGACCTCGGTGACGGCCTTCTGCGTGACCTCGACGAGCTCGTTGTCGGTCTCGTCGTCGCCGTCGTCCTTCTCGTCCTCGCCTTCGCTGTCGTCGGCCTCGGTGACGTTGATGCCCATGTCGGACAGCATCGACATGATGTCTTCGATCTGTTCGGGCGAGGTCGTGTCGGAAGGCAGCACTTCGTTGAGCTGATCGAAGGTCACGAAGCCGCGCTTCTTGGCCTGCTTGATCATCTTCTTCACCGCGGCATCCGACAGGTCGAGCAACGGCGACGGCGCGTCAGCGGCATCCTTCTCAGGAGCATCCGCTGCCTTGTCGTCTTTTTCCTTGTCCTTAACCTGCAGCGTCTTTGCCTTGGTGGCCATTCACTAAGCTCCCGAAACGCGGTCATGCAAAATGGCGCCACGCACGCGCATCCGCACGAAATCTAGATTTACTCTCTCGACGCACAAAGGGCGGCGCAATATCTCGCCACCCCTGTGATCCGTCTCGACGGTTTCCAATCTGCAATAGCCGCGAGGCTATTAAGTTTCGCTTAACCCTGTTTTTGCAGCCAAACCATGGATTTGGCGAGTCTTTTTGCGGGTGCGGCCAGCGCCATCCGCAGCATTTTTGTTATCAGACATTACGCTGGAACCGGCCCGATAATTCGCCGAACCCTTCAATCAGGGCTTCGGTCCCGTCGGCTTCTGCCATCCGGGCCTGGATATCCTGCAACCATGCCAGATTGGCCTCGCTGGAGTCTTCAGCCAAAGCCGCTTCCGCATCTTTTCTTTCCCTAAGTAAGGCGTGGGTTTTCTGATGCAAGGCAACGAGTTGACGCCAGGTTGATAAAACATCCTCGCGCGCCGCGCCGATCTGCGCGCCCCACACCGCCTGAGTTGTGATCGCCCGCTCAACCCTTTGAAGAATCTGTGATAATCCGCCCGCTTCTAGGTCGGCCCGCATCTTCTCGGCCTGCTCCTCGGCGTCAGGGGAATGGTGATGGTCGTGGGCAAAGGCGGCGATGATGGCGGCCCTGAGCTTGTGGGCCTCGGGATGGACGAGCTCCAGCGCCGCCACCTCCTCGAGATGGTCGTGCAGCAGCCAGGGGTGGTTGATCAGGGATTGCAGGATCAGGGCCTCGCGGCGGGAGATCGCGCTGCGCTGGCCGCGCATGATCGGGCTGTTGGCCAATTGGGGGCTGGCGGCCTGGTAGGGACCCCGTGAAATCCCGGGGGTGGCGCCGGCCTTGGCACCGAACCGGCCGCCTTGCAGGCCTCCTTGTCGGCCGTTCTGCGCAGGTCCCCGGGGGGCAAACTGGCGGGGTGATTCGCCGCTGCGGCCGCCGCCGAAATTGCCCCGTCCGTAGCCGCCGCGGCCATAACCGCCGCGGCCGCCCTCGGGCGCAAAATTGCGCTGCAGCCGCTCCTGCAGGTCCTGCCGGTAATAGCGGCGCACCACCTCGTCGCGGATGCCATTGGTGAGCTCGCCGATCCGCGCCTCCAGCGCGGCCCGGCGCTCGGGCGTAGCGAAATTGCCGCCCTCGATCTCGCGCGACCAGATCATGTCGGCGAGCGGACGCGCGGCCGAGATCACGTCCTCGATCGCGCCGCGGCCGCCGGAGCGGGCGAGATCGTCGGGGTCCTGCCCTTCCGGCAGCAGCGCAATCCGCAGGCTCTTGCCGGGCTTGAGCTGCGGCAAGGCGATGTCGGCCGCGCGGTACGCCGCCTTCTGTCCGGCGCGGTCGCCGTCAAAACAAAGGATCGGCTCGTCGACCATCTTCCAGAGCAGGCCGAGCTGGTTTTCGGTCAGCGCAGTGCCGAGCGGCGCGACGGCGCCGGGAAAGCCCGACGTGACCATGGCGATGACGTCGACATAGCCCTCGACGACGATCAGCTGCGCGCCGTCATGCGCGGCCTGCCGCGCGGTGAACAGATTGTAGAGATTGTCGCCCTTGTGAAACAGCGTGGTTTCCGGCGAGTTCAGGTACTTTGCCGGAACGTCCTTCTCCAGCGCACGGCCGCCGAACGCGATGACGCGGCCGCGGGCATCCGTGATCGGAAACATCACGCGGTCGCGGAAGCGATCATACGGCACCGGGATATCTTCGCCGCCGATCAGAAGCCCCGCCTCCACCATGTCGTCGGTAGAGATGCCCTGCCCGCCGAGGTGCTCCTTCAGCGCGAAGCGATCCGGCGGCGCATAGCCCATCCGGAACTGGAGTTGGGTCGCCGGCGAGATGGCGCGGTCGGCAAGATAGCCGCGCGCCTTGGCGCCGCCCCGCGAAGCCAGCGTGTCGGCAAAGAACTTGGTCGCCAGTTCCATCACGTCGTGCAGCGTGCGACGGTGCTGCTCGTGCCGCGCGGCATCGGGCGTCACGGCCGGCAGCGGAACACCCGCCATCGCGGCGAGGCGTTCCACCGCCTCGGGGAAGGTCACGCCCTCGGTCTTCATCAGGAAGTCGAAGATGTTGCCATTCAGCCCGGACGAGAAGTCGAACCAGGCCTGCTTCTGGTCATTGACGAAGAAGGACGGCGTCTTCTCCTGCTGGAACGGCGACAGCCCCTTCCACTCCCGCCCGGCCTTCTTGAGCTTGACGCGCCTGCCCACGACTTCCGAGACCGGAAGCCGGGCGCGCAGCTCATCGAGGAATTCGGGCGTGAAACGCATCAGTCAGGATTTTGGGCTCGGGCGGCGAATCGCGGACAACCGGTTAGCCATATAGCGGCACGACCCGCCATGCCGAACAATGTGGGGCTTTTCCGGGCTATTCACAGGTCTGGCCCGTCACGGCTCCGTCGAGCGGGCTACCCCCAAATCCACGGTGGAGAGCCCGTGCGGCAAGCTTGCCCCCTCCCCGCTTCCGGGATTGGATAGGCCATGTTCACGACATTCAGAGGCGGACAGAGCGGCGGCTGGCAGGTCACCTCCATCACGCGGGTGAAGGGTGAGACGCTGCCGAAGGTCGCGGCGCTGTCGATCGTTGCGAGCGAGTCGATCGCGCTGCCGCTGCTGCCGTCGCAGAACGCATGGCGGCTCGCCGGCGTCGCCAGCCATCTGCGCTACACCGAGAAGGAGGAGCGGGAGAAGCTCTTGGCCGTGCAGGCCGGGCTCGGCCGCAGCGAGGCAAGCCACGCGGCGCTGATCCCGATCAGGAAATCCGCGGCGTGGTGGGAGCTGACGCAGGAGGAGCGCCGCAAGATCTTCGAGGACAAGTCGCATCACATCGAAGGCACCCTGAAATTCCTCCCCGCGATCGCCCGCCAGCTGTTTCATTCGCGCGACCTCGGCATGCCCTTCGACTTCCTGACCTGGTTCGAGTTCGCACCCGACCATGTCACCCTGTTCGACGAACTGGTCGGCATGCTGCGCGCGACCGAGGAATGGAATTTTGTCGAGCGCGAGGTCGATATCCGCGTCGAGCGGGAAATCTGACGCAGCTACTGCTCCAGGAACTTTCCTGATGCGATCCGCGGCCGCTCGGTGACCGGCCAGTTGTAGAGATAGGTCCACGCCTCGCGCGTGCTGCCGTCGGCGAGCGTGACCTCGAGCAGTTCGCGGACATATTCGGTCGGCGGCGGAAAGCCTTCGCCGCAGGCTTCGTACATGTCGAATTCACGCAGCATGGCCTCACGCTCACGCAGGCAGAACAGTTCGCCATGCACGATGTCGGCCGGATCGTCCGACACGACGAGGCCCGGATAATGCTTCACCAGATAGAGCCGGCCGCGACACTGCGCCGGCCCGAGGAATTCGGCATTGCCCGCGAGCAGCTTCGCCATCGGATGGTCGAAGCCGCGCATCAGCGTGCCGTAGACGAAGAGAAGGTCGGAGGTCATGGCCCTCTATGTCATTGCGAGCGAAGCGAAGCAATCCATGGCACCGCAAAGATGGATTGCTCGCTGGCGATCTCCCGTCATCCTGAGGAGCGCGGAACGCGCGTCTCGAAGGATGCACGGCCCGGCTGGTGGCGGTCGCCCCTTCGAGACGCGCTTCGCGCTCCTCAGGGTGACGGCTCTACATCAAGCCGCCGCCACCTCATCGGTCACGACGACGAACCTCGTCAGCGTCATGCGGCCGAAGCTCGTGGTGAGGGCGACGTCGGCGGCGTCGCGGCCGGTTGCCATCAGGATGCGGCCGATCCGCGGCGCGTTATGCCGGGCGTCGAAGGTGTACCACTGGCCCGACAGATAGACCTCGAACCAGCCGGAGAAATCCATCGGCGCGGGGTCCGGCGGCACGCCGATGTCGCCGAGATAGCCGGTGCAGTAGCGCGCCGGAATGCCCATGCAGCGGCAGAAGGTGAGCGCCAGATGCGCGAAGTCGCGACAGACGCCGGCGCGGCTCTCATAGACATCGTGCGCCGACTTCATGTGATGGGCGTGCTGATAGCCGAACGTCACGTGGTTGTGCACGAAATCGGTGATCGCCTGCACCCGCGCCCAGCCCTGCGATGTGCTGCCGAACAGCGACCAGGCGACATCGGTCAGCTTGTCGGTCTCGCAATAGCGGCTCGGCATCAGGTAGAGCAGCATGTCGTCGGGCAGCTGCTCGATCGGAATCTGTTGCGCCGCCGGGTTGACCACATCAGGCAATCCGGAATCGCGCACCAGCGCGCTGCCGCGGAAGGTGACGCCACCGCTGGGGGCAACGAGCCGCCCGCAGACATTGCCGAAGCCGTCGCGATAGAGGCCGATCGGCACGTCCGGTTCGGTCGAAAGGCGCTCGGCGCCGACGATGTCGGCGTAGCGCGACGGATGGATCGACAGCATGATCACCATCGGGGTCGGCTGCGCCGCCGTGTAGGTGATCTCGAAGCCGACCTTGATCTGCATCGTCAGGCCGTCTCCTGCTCCGCATTCTCGCCGACCGAGACCACCTTGATGTCGACATCCATGCCGAGAAAGGCGTCCGCCGCGCCGAGATAGACGCCGTGCAGCGGGATCGCCTGACGCGGGTCGCGCGCCACCGCGACGCGGATCAGATCGCGCGTGCCGACGATGCCATTGGTCGGATCGAACTCGATCCAGCCCGCGCTCGGCAGATAGACCTGCACCCAGGCATGGGTCGAGCCGCCGCCGACATAGCCGTGCGCGCTGCCGGGCGGCATGGCGAGATAGCCGGAGACGAAGCGCGCGGCGATGCCGAGCCGGCGCAGCGCCTCGATCATGAACAGCGCATAGTCGCGGCAGGTGCCGGACTGCGTGCGCAGCGTATCGAGCGGATGCTGGGTGCCCTGCTCATAGCGCTTGCGATAGCTGAACGCCTCGCGGATGCCATGCGTCATGCCGCTCAGGATCTTGAACGTCGGCGTCGGCGCCTCGACATCGAGAAAGCGCCGCGCCCAGGCCGACAGCTCGCCGTTCGGGTCGCCATATTGCGGCGTGATGAACTGCTGCAGATCGGGGAATTCCTCGTCGTCGTAGAGGAACGGATAGAAATAGGCGGGATCGTCCGGCGTCAGCGCGAACGTATCGGCCGGATTGTGCTCCACCGTCGCGGTCGAGACAAAGGACAGCGTGTCGGCGCGCTCGTCGAAGGCGGCGATCGCCATGCTGTTGCCGAACACGTCGTGAATCCAGCGCAGCGACATCGGCTGTGGATCGATCACAAGTGCGCTGTCGAGCACGCGCAGATCATGGCCGTCACGGGGGCGCAGCATGATGCGATGTTCGCCGAACGCCACCGGGCGCGCGTAGCGATAAACGGTCTTGTGATGAATGGTCAGCAGCGGCATCTTCAAACAATCATCGTGATTTCGGACCGCATAATCTATAGAGAAAGCTGCCCGATTCCAGATCAGCATGCCGCCCGAATAGGCAAAGTTGAGGAAAAAAGCCCTTGAATTACGGAGGCGGTCCATCGTTCCTGCTCGCGAGCACCGACGCTTCACCGGTTCTTGAACACAATGCCGGCGGCCGCTCACCGTTCCTGTTCACCTGCGACCACTACGGCAGGCTGATTCCCTCTCCGCTCGGCGACCTCGGCCTGCCCGAGGATGAGCTGGTGCGGCACATCGCCTGGGACATCGGCATCGCCGGCGTCGCAACCCGGCTCTCGGAGCGGCTCGACGCGCATTTGATCGCGCAGCGCTATTCGCGGCTCGTGATCGACTGCAACCGTCCGCCGCATGTCGCAAGCTCGATCCCGCTGATCAGCGAGGCCACCACGGTGCCGGGCAATGAAGGCCTGTCGCGCGAGGCCGCCGAGATGCGCCGCGCGCAGATCTTCGATCCCTATCACAAACGCATCGACGAGATCATCGACGCGCGTACGCGCCAGGGCCTGCCGACGGTGCTGGTGTCGCTGCACAGCTTCACGCCGGTCTACGCCGGCATCGCACGCCCCTGGCACATCGGCACGCTCTATCATCGCGACACGGTGCTGCCGCCGCTGCTGCTGAAACGTCTGCGCGCCGAGGGCGATCTCGTGGTCGGCGACAACGAGCCCTATGCGGTCAGCGACGAGACCGACTACACGATCCCCGCGCATGGCGAGACGCGCGGCCTGATGAACTCGGGCATCGAGATCCGCCAGGACCTGATCTCCGACCAGGCCGGCGAGACCGCATGGGCCGAACGGCTGGCGCGCATCCTCGGCGAGATCGACGCCACGCTGCGCGCGGAAGCGTTGGTCTAGCGACTAACGGTCAGCCAGGGCGTGGCCTCTAGCCCGAAGCCAGCTCGACGTGCTTTAATTGGCCGGGTTGAACTTCCAAGTTAGGGTAGTCCGTGGCGCCCGAGCGAGTGGAAAGACGACTGGCAGCAGTGCTGGCGGCAGATGTCGCCGGCTACAGTCGCCTGATGGGAACCGACGAGGAAGGCACGCTCGCGCGGCTCAAGGCGGCCAGAAAGAATCTCATTGATCCAACGATCGCCGCTCATCGCGGCCGCATCGTCAAAACAACCGGCGACGGCATGCTTGTCGAATTCGGCAGCGCCGTCGATGCCGTGCGCAGCTCCGTAGAGGTTCAGAGCAGGATGGCGGAGCTCAACGCATCCGCACCGCAGCAGCAGCGGATCGAATTTCGCATCGGCATTCACGTCGGCGACATCATCATCGACAACGACGACATCTTCGGCGACGGCGTCAACATCGCCGCGCGGCTGGAGAACATCGCGGACCCGGGCGGCATATGCCTGTCTGACGACGCCTACCGGCAGATCCGGAGCAAGGTCGATGCAGCCTTCGAAGACATGGGCCAACAGAACCTGAAAAACATCACTGAACCGATCCGCGCCTGGCGAATGAAGACTGGCGCCAGAACTTCGCCTGAGCGCCATCCAACTCCCGCCGGATCGCGCCACGTGCGCCCGTTTTCGGGAAAGCCTTCCATCGCGGTGCTGCCGTTTCAGAACATGAGCGGCGACAACGAGCAGGAGTATTTCGCGGACGGGATCGCGGAAGACGTCCTTACGACCCTGTCAAAGATTCAGGAATTGATGGTGATCGCTCGCAATTCGAGCTTCGCGTTCAAGGGGCAGAACAGGGACATTCGCGAAATCGGGCAGATCCTGGGCGCTCGTTATCTGCTGGAGGGGAGCGTTCGAAAGATCGGCAATCGCATCAGGTTGACGGCGCAGTTGATTGATGGTCGAGACGGCGGCCATCTCTGGGCGGATCGCTTTGACGGAGACCTGGACGACGTGTTCGATCTCCAGGACCGAATTACGCAAGAGATCGTCGAAGCGCTTGAAGTGCAGTTGACGGTCGGCGAACGCGCAAGGGTGTGGCGAAAACGCTCGGGCAGTCCGCTGGCTTATGAGTATGTCTTAAAGGGACGCGCCCTGTACGTTAATTTCGCAAGGCAAACCCACGCACAGGCCCGGAAGCTTTTTGAACAGGCGCTGGAGATCAATGCCTCGTTTATGCCGGCGCTCTACTTATTGGGTCTTACCCTGACTGACCAGGCGCGCTTCGGTTGGATCAAGGATGAAAATGAAGCGTATCAAGCCGCACTGGGCTGCGCTGATCGGGCTCTCGCCGCCGACCCGAGCTTCGGGGAAGCATACCTGGTGATCGGCTATGTTCGTACCTATCAACGCCGTCATGATGAGGCTGTGGCGGCAGGAGAAACGGCGATCAGCCTCGCTCCCAGCAGCTCCGACGCCCATCACATGGCGGGCATGTACCACGGCTACGCCGGCAATTTCCGAAAAGCCGTCCTCTACGAGGAACACGCCCAACGACTCAGTCCGATTGAGCGCAACGAATCCATGGTGGACGAAGCGCGCGCAAGATTTCATCTCGGAGATTTCGCGGCGGCGCACGATATAGCCGCCCGCGTGCTGAAGCAGCGGCCGCTCTGGCTGACCGCGCAGTCGACACTCATAGCGGCGCTCTGGAATCTCGGCCGGCAAGATGACGCGCGCATGATCTCAACCGACTTGCTGGCGGGCCACCCCAATTTCAGCCTGGCCCGCTGGGCCAGGCTGCTGCCGTATCGCCGACAAGGCGACCTGGACGCACTGGTCAACCCGCTACGCATGGCGGGGCTCCCGGAGTGAAAACCTGTCATCTTACAATGCCGTCGCGACGCCACACGCCAGACACCTGCGCGGCCGCGACTGCTTGTTCGATTGCCGGTTCGGGCGCATCTCCGCGGATGAGGCACCGCAGGGATCGGCATATTCCGATCGGATCGGCTTTCTGATTGCGCGGCCGGTTCGAGGCGCGATCAGGCGAACCCGATCAATTCGGCTGGCGCCGCCAGATGAACACCAGATAGAGCAGCACCGGCAAGCCGAGCCCGGCCCAGGAGACCGCATCCCACCAGCCGTCGCCGACCAGCGCGCTGATCAATCCGACCGTGCTCACGATCGCGATGACGAGCGGGGCGGCAAAGATCTGGGTCAATGAACGATGCGAGACCATGCTGACGTCACGACGATAATGCGGGGTTGTCGATGGAGGCGGCGTTGGCGATCGCGCGTTCCTGGCTCACGCCGGCCTTGCGGCGGCGCATCCACAGATACACGCCGGTCACCAGGATGAAGATGGTCAGGATGTCGAGCAGCGCCCAGACGATCTTGAGCGGCATGCCGCCATAGTCGCCGAAATGCAGCGGCTGCGAGACGAACAGGGTCGTCACATACCAGGGCATGTCCCTCGTGTCGGTCAGCTTGCCGGTTTCCGCGTCGATCAGCGCCGGCTTCAGCAGCCGCGAGGTCAGCGGCGTATCGCCGTGCAGGAACACCGCGTAGTGGCTCTTGCTGCTGAACAGGGTTCCCGGGAAGGCGACGAAGCTCGGCGTCATGCCGGGCACCGCATGGGTGGCCACTTCGACCGCCGCATTCAGCGAGGTCAGCTTCGACGGCACCGGCCGGTCCTTGTACTGCGCGGTCATTTCGGCGAGCTGGCCGAACTGCCACATCTTGAGCACGAGATCGGCCCAGGTGTTGATGACCCCGGTGAAGCCGACGACCAGCGTCCAGGCGACCAGCAGGATGCCCGCGAGATTATGGACGTCGAGCCAGCGCACGACGCGGGTCCGCCGCGCGCGATAGGCGCCGAAGCGCAGCTTCCGCATCGACGGCGCGTAGACGACGATTCCGGAGATGATCGCGACGCAGAACAGGATCCCCATCAATCCGAGGAACAGCTTGCCAGGCAGTCCTGCGAACATGTCGGTGTGCAGCTTCAGCATGATGTAGGTGAAGCGGCCGGTCACATCGGGCGCATCGAGATAGGCGCCGCTATGGGTGTCCATCCGGATCAGCAGATTGTTGGTCGGATCGGCATCGATGGTCGGACCGACGCTGACGAACATCGCGCTCGGATCGTCGCGATCCCAGATCAGGAAGTGAGGCACCTTTCCGGGCGCCTGCGCCAGCGCGTTGCCGAGCAGACGGTCCAGATTGGCCGGCGGCGTGCCCGGCGGCACGTCGGCCGGCTTGACCTGACTGTGCAGGAGATCGTCGATCTGCTCGTGGAAGATCAGCGGCAGGCCGGTGATGCAGAGCAGCAGCATGAACAACGTGCAGATGAGGCTGGTCCATTTATGGATAGCGCCCCATCGCCGCAAGGATCTGGTCGTCGCAGTCAATTTCGTTACCTAGTTCCAGGTGTACTTCATCGTGCCCAGCACCGTGCGGCCATTGCCGAGGCCGCAATAGGGAAGTCCGGTGAGGCAGGATGCAACGTAGAAGTGGTCGGTCAGGTTGGTCACGTTGACCTGTGCCTTCCATCCCTTCAGGTCCGGCCGCAGATAGGCGAAGTCGTAGCTGACCGACGCATCGAGCAAGGCATAGGAGGGAATGACAAAGGTATTGAAGTTGTCGCCGTAGGTCTCGCCGACATAGCGCACGCCGAGGCCGAGCCCAAGGCCCGCGAGCGCGCCGTCATACCAGGTATACTTGCCCCAGACCGCGCCCTGGTCCTGCGCCGTGTTCATCATGTACTTGCCGGCATAGCCGGCGATGCTCGTCGTCACCCGCGGATCGAGATGGGTGTATCCCGCCGTGATCTCGAACTCGCGCGTCAGACTGCCCTTCAGCTCGAGCTCGAGGCCGCGGACGCGCACGGCATCGGTCTGCACGTTGAAGAGCGGGTTCAACGGATCGGCGGTCAGCACGTCCTGCTGACGGATATCGAACGCCGCCGCCGTCACCATGAAGTTCGAGCCATTCGGCTTGAACTTGACGCCGACTTCCGCGCCCTCGCCCGTCGTCGGCCTGAACGACCGGCCGGCGCTGTCGGCGCCGAGGTTCGGCGTGAACGAGGTCGCGTAGCTGGCATAGGGCGCCAGGCCGATATCGAACAGGTAGCTCAGGCCGATCCGCCCGGTTTGCGCCGAGTCATCGCGCGAATAATGGCCGGCCGGCGGATAGAACGCCTTGCTGGTGAAGCCGGAGCTGACCCAGTCCTGGCGGCCGCTCATGGTCAGCGTCCAGCGATCGAGCTTGATCTGATCCTGCAGATAGGCGCCGAGCTGCGACTGCCTGTCGTCGCGCAGAATGAACGGCGCCAGCGAGCTGGCCGACGGAACGGCGGTACCGTAGACCGGACTATAGGCATCGATCGGCGCAATCGGCGTCGTGCGATAGTCGGTATTCGCCCACAGATCGAAGTAGTCGACACCGGCCAGCACCTTGTGGACCAGCGGCCCGGTCGCGAAATCCGCCTGCAGCTGGTTGTCGAGCGCGACATTGGCGGCATTGGCCTTGACGTAGTTGTAGCTGCGCGCGACCAGACGATCCGTCACCATGCCTTCGGTTCGCACCGAAGCGAGGTCGTTGCTGACCTGGGTGTAACGGAGGTTTTGCCGGAACTGGAAGATGTTGTCGAAGCGATGCTCGAACGCGTAGCCGACCGCGAACTGCTCGAGATGATAGCCGTCGAGCCCGGGCTCGCCGAGGTAACGACTGTAGGGAATATGTCCGTTGGGGTTGGGCAGGAAGGACACCTGTCCCGGGACGTATTGCTGGTAACCCTTGTTGTCGACCTTCTGGTACTGCGAGAGCACGGTGAAGCTGGTGTCGTAGGTCGGGCGCCAGGTAAAGCTCGGCGCGATGAACAGCTTGTTGTCCTGAACGAAGTCGGTCTGGCTGTTGCTGTCGCGGCCAAGGCCGATGATGCGGTAAAGAAACCGGCCGTCCTTGTCGGCGGGACCACCGATATCGAAGGCGCCCTGGAAGCGATCGAACGAGCCGAACGACCCCTCGATCTCGTAATGCGGCGTCTCGGTCGGCCGCTTGCTGACCAGGTTCAACAGGCCGCCCGGATCGGATTGTCCATAGAGGCCGGATGACGGCCCCTTCAGGACCTCGATGCGCTCGAGACCATAGGTCTCGATGCGCGGCACCGCGAAGGTCGTGGTGTCGGTCGGCAGCCGCAGCCCGTCGAGATAGCGCGGCGCGGTGAAGCCCCGCAGCTTGAACTCGTCGAAGAACGCGTTGGCGCCAAAACTTTCGATCGTCACGCCGGGCGTGTAACGCAGCGCTTCGGTGATGTTCTGCGCACCCTGCGCCTGGATCTGATCCTGGGTGACGATCGAGATCGACTGCGGCGTCGTCAGCACCGGGGTGTCGGTCTTGGTTGCGGTGACGCTCTGGCTGGCGAGATAGCCGGTGACCGGCCCGTTGCCGCGCTCGCCGCCGCCACCCGCCCCCGATGATGGAACGCTCTGCGCTTGCGCGGGCGCCCGGTTCGCGATCGATCGCGGCGTCGTGCGCGCAGGACGCGCCGCGCGTCGCGCCGGCTGCGTTCGCCGCGCCTGCTGTTGTTTCGGCGCCTCGACCGTCACCGGCGGCAGCGCCGATTGCGCAACGCTTTCACGCGGCATCACCACACTCAGCACGAACAAACCGCTGCCGGCCATGTACCCGGCCGCCAGCGCAGTGCGACGAAACATCCGACCCCCATCAACTCACATCGCCTTCATCCTCGCCGTCACTAACACGATGAAAGACGTACGCAGCCGATCGGTGATTAGAACACGTCCAGTGTTGGGCTTATCGCTGATGGTGTTGCGAGCTCGCAACGTGAACGCAGCGAAACTGCGTCAATGCGCCTCAGATTTTTCGAGCGCTTCTAAGGACGATTCTAAACTGCGTTTCGCTCCGCGATACTTCGAGTCAGTTCCGCGCACAGCGATCGAACGATGCCGTGCGCGGAAGCGATGATCGCAGTTGCGGTGCTCTCGCCGAGCTCAGCCTCAGACTTCGGTGACGTGCTCCGGATCGGCGGATGCGAGCGCCGCGGCACGCTCGGCGCGCGGCGGATAGATCCAGACGGTGTTGATCTCCCGCTTGGTCTTCTTGGCGACGTCGCCGACCATCTCGACCTTGCGCTCCCAGCCGCGGGTGAACAGCGCACCGACTTCGCCGAGGTCGAGGCAGGTGACATAGGCCTTCTGGTGATACGGCTTGGTCGGGACACCGAGCAGCTCGGCCGCGGCGTTGTTGCCGGCAAACGCGCCCATCCGCGTCGCGTGCTGGCACGACATCAGCGCGTAATTGCCGACATCGTCGCATGCGGCGCGCGCCGCATCGCCGGTGGCGAACACGCCCGCGACCGACGGCACGCGCAGATCGCGGTCGACCAGCAGCCGGCCGAAATTGTCGCGTTCCGCCGGGATCTGCGTGGTCAGCGGCGCGGCGCGAATGCCCGCTGCCCAGACCACGGTCGCAGCCTCGATATGCTCGCCGTTAGACAGCGTGACGCCGGACTTGCTGACCTCGGCGACGCCGGCGCCGAAGCGGCCCTCGACGCCGAGCTTGCGCATCGCGTCCTCGATGATCGGGCGCGGGCCCTCGCCCATGTCGGGCGCGATCGCGGCATTGCGATCGACGATGACCACGCGCGGCGTGGCGTCCTTGCCGAGGATCTCGCGCAGCCGCGCCGGCATCTCGGTCGCGGCCTCGATGCCGGTGAAGCCGCCGCCGGCAACGACCACGGTGTCGCGGGTCACCGAAGCCGGCTGTTTGGCGAGGCCATGGAGATGGCGGTCGAGCGCCATCGCGTCCGCAAGATTGTCGACGCTGAAGCCATGCTCGGCGAGGCCGGGTACGTTCGGACGGAACAGCCGGCTGCCGGTCGCCACCACAAGGCGATCGTAAGGCAGCGTCTTGCGCGCGTCCTTGGCGGTGACGATCTGCACGGTGCGGGCCTTGGTGTCGACGGCCTCGGCGCTGCCCTGCACATAGACGACGTCGATCGCGTTGAAGACGTCGAGCAGCGGCGCGGTCAGCGTCTCCGGCTTCGGCTCGTAGAGCCGCGGTCGCACCACCAGGGTCGGCTCCGGCGCGACCAGCGCGATCTCGAGCTCCTCGGGCGAGACGCCCTTGATGTCGCGCAGGCGGGCTGCGGAGAGCGCGGCGTACATGCCGGCAAAGCCGGCGCCAATGATGACAATTCGCATGGGTATCTCCTCTGGGTTGACAGTCTCTGATGTCCGCGCGTTGCCGCCGCGTGCGGCGAAGCCTGTCGCGACCGGCGACGCGAAGAGGTGAAAAGGCGAGCGCCTATTGCCGGGCGCAGTTCGACAGGAACGGCGTGCGCGCCCCGGGCATGCACGCTGCGCGGCAGGCTCTCGCGCCCGACAGCGATCCATGCTGAAGGCCGATCGGCAGCGCGGCCCCCGGGAGCCAGTCCCGGTAGCGCAGCGCCTGCGCCAGCGCATCGGCATCCTCGCCGGTTGCCGACGTGAAGCGGACGGTAAGCGTAAGTCCATACATCAGGGCAGTCGCGAGAACCCGGCGTCGCCGCGTGACCGCAAGGGAGCTACCGAAATCCTTCCAGGCCATCGCTTGTCTCCGTTGTTGGCATGGGCGCCACGGTGATCTAGCGAATTGGCCGTATGAGTGCCCCAGAGCGATTGCCCGACCTGAAGAGCGATTGCGGCTAGAGCATTTTCGGTTCTTCTCGAAAGCGCTCTACCGCAGACGGCGCCGCCAATCGCTCGGGGTTTCGCCGGTCAGCTTCCTGAACGCAGCCGCGAACGCGGTCTGCGAACTGTAGCCGAGCGCCGCCGCGATCGAGACCACGGATGCGTCGGTGTCGCGCAGCATGTTCATGGCCTGCTCGAGCCGGTGCTGGCGCAGCCAGGCGTGCGGCGAGAGCCCGGTGCTTTCCTTGAAGGCCCGGCAGAAGTGAAAGCGCGACAGGCCGGCCTCCGCCGCCAGCGCCCCGAGCGAGACGTCCGCATCGCTGTCCGAGCGCAGCCGCTCGATGACGCGGCGCAGCGCCGTCGGCGCCAGACCGCCCACGGTCGCCTGAACCGTGGCAGGCACGCCGGCATGCGCCGACAGCAGGCGCGTGGCCAAAAGATCCGTCAGTTGCTGCCGGAACAGCGCATCCAGCGCGGCGCTGCCCTCGAGCGCATCAGCGGCGCTCAGCAGCAACCGCGATGTAATCGGATCGGGGTGCCCGGTGCGCTCCAGCAGATCGCCGGGAGCCGCGGTGTCGGCTTCGCCGGCGACGCGCGCCAGCGTCGCATGCGGAAGATAGAGCTGAACGACATGCAAGGACTGGTGAATATCCCAGCGCGAGGTCGAGCCGGCCGGAATGATCGTCACGACCCCGGACCGCGCCGTTCCGATCGAAGCCACCTTGCCGGTGCGCCGCTCCAGCCGCTGCGAGCCGGCGGGATAGCTCATGACGACATGGTCGACCATCGGCCTGACCACGTCGTGCAGGGCGTCATGCTTCCAATAGGCGATCGCGCCGCTCGACGGGTCGGCCGCCAAGCGAAGCGGCTGCGTCTTGAGCACGCGGGCCATCTCCTGGCCGGCCGGGCAGCGCGGACCGGCCGGCGCCTCGGCCTGCCGCGGATCAGATGCGGCGGACGAATCCCGCAAAGGATCGTGCAGGATCGGCTTACTCATCACCTGTGCTCGCGTTTGAAGGCTCATGCGCTCCCTCCTTGCGGGCCGGTCTGTGGGACCGGTGAGGCGCGGAACTGCCCGCCGGACCTAAGCGCCGTGCAGTTCGAATGTCTTTCCTGAAACGGCCATGCTTTGCCCAATTCTGCGCCAAGCGCAGCGCTGCGACATTTCTGTGTCGGGCACGGCCGATCGAACCAAGGCAATTGAAATCGCTCTGGAATCGCTTGGCCGCGATTGGCCGGCAGGTCGTTCATGATTGCGTGAGCGAACTGGACTGCGCCGCAGCCATCCCGGATAATGAGTGACGGCTTCGCAGGATGACTGACAGGTCCCTGCCCGGTTGCACATCAATGATGGACTCAACGCGCATGACACAGGCGGGCGCCTACGGGCAGCGGCTCGGGCAATTCCTCCGCCTGAAGGACACGCCGCCGGCGCTGATCACGCGCACGCTGCGCAGCGCCGAACTCGCGGTCACCGAAACCCGGGACGACAACCCGGTGCCCGGCCTGTCCGGATCGCTCACCGCCGAGGATGCCTTTCTCGTCAGCCTGAAGCTGCACGATTATCTGGACTGCGAATTGTGGGAGGGCGGCAAGTGCCTCATGAAGCGGGATATCCCGGCGGGCGCGACGTATCTCTACGATCTCAAGCGCGATCCGCGCTACGTGATCGACAAGCCGTTCCACTCGCTGTTCTTCTATCTGCCGCGCTCGGCGCTCACCGATTTCGCCGAACAGACCGGTTCGCCGCACATCGGCGAACTGGCCTGCGAAATCGGCAACGGTCACGACGACGGCGTCATTCGCCATGTCGGGGCGCTGCTGCGCGAGGGATTGCGCCGGCCGGAGGAGACCAACCAGCTGTTCATCGATCACATGATGCTGGCGTTGACCGCGCACGTCACCCGGACCTATGGCGGACTACAACACCCGACCAGACCGACCCGTGGCGGCCTCGCCGCCTGGCAGATCAACCGCGCCTGCGAAAAGCTCGAGTGCGACCTCAGCGGGAAGATTTCGCTGAAGCAGATCGCGGCCGAGCTCGATCTATCGGTCGGCCATTTTTCGCGCGCCTTCCGCATCTCCACCGGCCTGCCGCCGCACCAATGGCTGCTTCAGCAGCGCCTGAAGGTGGCCAAGCAGCTGATGGCGGCGCGCGACCTGTCGCTGTCCGAAATCGCGATTTCGGCCGGCTTCGCCAATCAAAGCCATTTCACGCGGGTGTTTTCCGCCGTGGTCGGCGTCAGCCCGGCGGCGTGGCGGCGCGAGATGCATCGCCCTGCGAAAAGCGAGAGCTGAACAGCGCCACGTTCAACCGGCCGCCGCGGCTTGCACGGCATGCTTGGCATGCCATTTGGGGCCCGGTCCGCGCATGTAGTGCAGCTCGGGCCGGTAGGGATCGCGAATTCGCGCGATCAGATTCTGCAAGCCTGTCGTGATCGCGTTCCAGCCGTCGCGCAGAGGGAGCAATGATGCGTGCGGTGACAGCATGGCACCCTCTCAGTGCGGCTTGCCGAGAACGGATGCGAAGGACAGAATCACGATCTCCTCGCCGGACTCGTCGCTGACATGCACGACCCAGTCGCGCCAGTCTTCCAGGCTGACCGTTGCGATCAGCGATCGCATCATGCACGTCGCCGCCTCGCAGGCCTCCGAGAGGCTGGTCACCGAGGTGCCGCGGCGATCCATCAATACCCCGTGCGTGGTCGAGCAATGGAAGAAGACCTGGGTCATGTGCGTATCCTCGCAAGCTCCGGACGAGAAGGCTCGCCTTTGGAGCTCTACGTTTCTTGGACGCGACCATCCGGAAGGCGGTTCACACCGGCGCCGGCGGCGCGGCGGCCTCGCGAAATGGTGATCAAGCTCCAGCATCGCCTCCTCACCAAATCGCGATTTGACAGTTTTTCTATATTTGTCAAAATCGTCAAATGGGACCGAAAACCCGCATTCTCGATGCCACCATGCTGGTGTTCCGCCGGCACGGCTTTCGCCGCTCCTCGATCGAGCAGGTCGCCGAGGCGGCCGGCCTGACGCGGCAGGCGCTCTATCACCATTTCGAATCCAAGGAAGCGCTGTTCCGCGCCGTGATTGAGCGCGTGCATGAATCCGCGATCGCGGCCGAGGAGACCGCCGTTGCCGCGGCCGAGACCGCGGGCGACGATCTCGGCAACATCCTCGCCGCCGGCATGACCGCGCGGATGTCGACCATGATCGGCTCGCTGGACGGCTCGCCGCATCTCGAGGAATTGTATTCCGAGCACCTCGTGCACGCGCGCGACCTCTACCAGACCTACGCCGCGCGCTATGCGGAGCGCATGGTCGCGACGATCACGCGGGTCGTGCGCAAGCAACAGCTCGCGCTGCCGCAGGACCTGTCGCCGGCTGAATTCGCGCGGCTGGTCGAGATGGCGATGTACGCAGCGAAGTCGCAATATCCGGCAATGCAGCCGGCGGACGCATTCCTGAAGGACATGGCGATCATGGTGCGGACGCTCTGCGCCGGCGCCACACCGAAATCCAATCCGAAATCGCAGAAACCGCCCGTCAAGAAGGCGGCAATCCCCAAAAGGCCGACACGCAGGACAAGCGGAGGACATCCATGAGCACGACGACCGTCAATGGCCGCGTCGAATCCCTGCCCGACGATCCCGATGCGCTCTTGATCGACATCGTGCGCGACCGGCTCGAGCTCACCGGCACCAAGCTGGTGTGCGGCGCCGGCGTTTGCGGCGCCTGCACCGTGCTGGTCGATGGCGCGCCGGTCGCAAGCTGCCTGATGCCGGCGCACGCCGCCGCCGGCAAATCGGTGACGACGGTGGAAGCCATCGGCGCGTCCGGGCTGCATCCGGTGCAGAAGGCATTCATGGCGCATGACGCCTTGCAATGCGGCTTCTGCACGCCCGGCTTCATCGTGGAAGCGACCGCGTTCTGCGACAATTGGCGCGCGACCAGGGGAACGGCGGTGCCGTCGCGCGAGGAGATCGGCGCGGCGCTGTCGGGCCATCTCTGCCGCTGCGGCGCCTATGACGGGATCTTCCGCGCGGTGGCGGATGCCTGCGCCGGCCGCTTCGACGGGGATCATGTCACGGCGCCCCGCATCGAGGCGCGCGACAAGGTGACGGGCGCGGCGAAATACACCGTCGATATCCATCATGACGACCAGCTCGAAGGCCTGATCCTGCGCTCGCGCGAGGCGCATGCGCGCATCACCACGCTCGATCTCGCGCCGGCGCGCGCGCTCCCCGGCGTTGCTGCGGTGTCGCTGCTCGGCGACGACCGGATCGTGCGCTATGTCGGCGAGCCGATTGCGGCGGTCGCCGCAAAGGACCGCAAGAGCGCGCTTGCCGCGCTGGCCGCGATCAAGCTGACCAGCGAGCGCCTGCCCGCCGTGGTCGGGCTCGACGCCGGACGCAAGGACGATGCGCCGGTCGTGTTCGACAAGGCGAGCCGCAAGCGGGCCGGCAACGTCTCGGAAGCGGCCGGCGGGCCGGCGCCCTGGAAGCAGAATATCCGCGGGCCGACCGCGGTGTTCTCGACCCGCGCGAAAAAGGCCCGCAACTGGGTGGATGAGGCGCGGCAGGCCAACAGCAAGCTGCTCGTCGAAGCGACCTTCCGCACCGCCACGCAGCAGCATGCCTGTCTCGAGCCGCACGCCGCGGTGGCACGCTTCGACGGCGACCGGCTGACCCTGCATGCCTCGACCCAGCAGGTGTTTCACCTCAAGGAGCAGATCGCCAAGCGCTACAAGCTCGATCACGACAAGGTCCGCGTGATCGCCGACCACGTCGGCGGCGGCTTTGGATCGAAGGCGAGCCTCGGCACCGAGACGATCGCCGCGATCGAGCTCGCGCGCGCGGCGAAGGCGCCTGTGAGAGTCGCCTACGACCGCCAGGAAGAACTCTCCGTCGCCGGCTACCGGCCGGCTGCGGAGTTGAAGGTCGCGCTGCTGCCCTCCGACCAGGGCGGCCTGAAAGCGCTCTCCGTCACCGCGCACGCCGATACCGGGGCCGCGACCAACTCGACGATCGCGGGCCTGGCGCGGCTGATCTATCCGGCCGAGGCGAAGGATCTTTCGGATTTCGACGTCATCAGCAATCTGCCGCCCGGCGCTGCCTTCCGTGGCCCCGGCGGTCCGCCGATGGCATTCGCCGTGGAGCAGGCGATCGACGAGGCCGCGCTGCGGCTCAACGTCGATCCGATCGCCTTGCGCAAGAAGTGGGATCCCGATCCCAACCGTCAGCGACTCTACGATTGGGCATCCGGGCTCGAGATCTGGAGCAATCGCAAACCGGCGCAGGACGGACGCTATCGCCGCGGCATCGGGGTCGCGACGGGCTACTGGCTCTATCTCTGGCAGCCCAAGGTGAAGGTCGAGGTCGCGGTCAAGGGCGGCCGCATCGTCGCCAGCACGGCGACGCAGGACATCGGCACTGGCACCCGCAGCGTGCTTGCCGACACGATCGCGCGCGAGTTCGATCTCGAACCCGGCGAGATCGATGTGCGGATCGGCGATTCCTCGCTGCCCGAAGGCCCCGGCTCCGGCGGCAGCCGCGTCACCGCCTCGGTGATGCCGCCGACGCTGCAGGCAGTGCGGAAGCTGAAGGCCGCGATGCTCGAACAGGCCACGCGAAAGCCGGCGCCCGGCTCGAACGCGCCCTGGCGCGAGTTGATCGCACGCTCGCCCGACATCGCTGTCGTGGAGACGCGCGGCGAGGACGGCAAGAACACCGCGCCCGGCATCCGCTCGCCGCTGCGCGAAGTCGGTTTGATGGGCATGGTGTTCGGCTGGATGATGCGCCGCTTCTCGAACATCGCGGTCGGCGCCGGCGTGCCGAGCTCGGTGCAGGTGATCGAGGTGGAGGTCGACACCTGGCTCGGCCATGTCCGCGTACTCAACGTGCATACCGGCATCGCGGTCGGCAGGATCGCCTCCCCCGCGCTGGCGCGCAGCCAGGCCTGTGGCGCGGTGATCCAGGGCCTCGGCTACGCACTCTACGAGGCGCGCGAGCTTGATCCGACCAGCGGCGACGTCCTGACCGCGGGAATGGAGGATTACCGCATCCCCGGGATCGCCGACACGCCCGAGATCGATGTCCATTTCGACGAAGCCGGCTTCGACCATGTGCTCGGCAACAGCGTCGGCATCGGCGAGGCGTCGACGGTGCCGACTTCGGCCGCCGTCGCCAACGCGATTCACAACGCGATCGGCGTCCGCCTCACCGAGATTCCGATCCGGCCCGACCGCATCGTCGCCGCGCTGAAAGGGAGGAATGCCGCATGAGTGTCGCGACTGCTGACGTCATATCCGCGCCCGAATTCCGCGCCGCCGGCACCGATCTGTCGGAGCGCCGCCGCAGCGGCCTGTCGTGCGGCGCGATCATCGATCTCGCCGCCAGTCCCGACACGATCGGTGTGGCGTGGAATGCGGACGGCTCCGCCCGCATCGGCGCCCTGACCACGATCGCTGCGATCGCATCCGATCCGCGACTTGCCCAGGCTTACCCCGGCATCGCCGCCGCCGCGCTGGGCCTCGCCACGCCGCAGATCCGGCACATGGCGACGCTCGGCGGCAACCTCGCGCAGCGCTCGCGCTGCTGGTATTTCCGCAATCCGCAGATCGCCTGCCTCAAGAAGGGCGGCGCCGACTGTCCGGCGCGATCCGGCAACCATCTCTATCACGTCACGTTCGATCTCGGCCCATGCGTCGCGCCGCATCCATCGACGATGGCGATGGCGCTGCTCGCCTATGATGCGAAGGTCACCACGGACCGGCGCAGCGGCTTGTCGATCTCCGACCTGCTCGGCGACGGCAGCAACGGCGCGGCGGACAATCTGCTTGCGTCAGGTGAACGGATCGAGCGGATCGAACTCCCCGTTCCGCTGGCCGGTGAGCGCGCGCTGTACAAGCGCGCCATCAGCCGGACGCATGCGGAATGGCCGCTGGTCGAGATCTGCGTGCGGGCGGTGATCTCCGGCGGCGCGTTCCAGCAGGTCCACATCGCCGCCGGCGGCATCGCCCCGGTCCCGCTGCGGCTTGCCGCATCCGCGGCGGCGCTGCAGGACAAGCAGATCAGCGCGGCGACCATCGCGCAGGCCGCCGAACTGGCGACCTCGGGAGCCAGGCCGCTGCCGATGACGGGATACAAGCTCGAGCTGCTGACGGGCCTCGTGCGCGACGTCATCGAGCGGATCGTGGCGTAGGATCGAGCGCCTTTTCGCACTCCTGAGGCGACGTCTGCTATGGAAGCGCGCTGATCCCGGAATTGTTATGCCGGAATGCCCGCCTCACACAGCACGGCGACCATGCGGTCGCCCCATTCGACGGACTTGGTCGGAAAATTCTGCCGCGCGTAGGAAGCGCGGAGATCAGGCCGCAGCTTGAGCAGGCGGCCGGCGATAGCGCGCGCCTCGTCGAGACGCCCCGAGCCGACTTCATTCATGATCAATGCGCTGAGCGTGTGCGCATCTTCGCCGATCACCAGCGCCTTGGCGGCGGCCGCACGGCCCTGCTCATACTGACCGAGCATGAAATGCGCGAAGCTGATTCCATTCCACATCGACGCCCGCCCGGGATCGATCGGGCTGAGCTGCAGCCTACGCTCAAAACTTTCGATCGCGCGTGCCGGCTGGACGCACATGAGCGAAATCCAGCCGCGATATCCCCATGCCGCAGCATCGTTCGAATTGAGCGAGATCGCCTCTTCGATCATGGTCTCAGCGCGATCGTAGTCGTGGCCGAGATAGGCAAACATGTGAGCCGCGCGCGCCAGCACGAACGGATCGTCGCTGGCCAGCGCGCAGGCGAACTCAGCGATCCGCAGCGCCTCTGCCAACTCCTCCGCGCCGGGGGGCGTGCCGCGCGTGGTCTGCTTCAGCAATGACGAATAGGCCAGCATGATCTGAGCAGCCGCATAATTGGGATCAAGCGCGCAGGCCTTGTTGAACCACTCGCCGAGTTCGGTGACGCCCCACTTGGAGCGGTCCGCATATGCCGCAATGCCTCTCAGGAAGAGATCGTAGCTGTCGAGACGATCGGTCGGCTTGCTTCGGGTTCGTTCGATCTCGCTCTGCTGGATTTTTGGCGCTATCACGCTGACAACATTTGCGGTGACCTGGTCCTGCAGGTCGAACACGTCCTTCAGCTCACCGTCGAACCTGTCCGCCCAGAGATGCGTACCGCTGCCGGCCTCGATCAGTTGCGCGGTGATCCGAACGCGGCCGCTCGACTTGCGCACCGAACCTTCGAGCACGTATCGCACACCGAGTTCGCGCCCGACCTGCTTGATGTCGACGGGCTTTCCCTTGTAGGTGAAGCTTGAATTGCGCGCGATCACGAACAGCGATCTGAAGCGCGACAGCGCCGTGATGATGTCCTCGACGACGCCGTCGGCAAAGTATTCCTGCTCCGGATCGCCGCTCATATTCTGGAACGGCAGCACCGCGATGGAAGCCTTCTCGGCAAGCGCTGGTGAGGAAGCCGGAACGGTGAAGGCATGGTTCACGACCGTAGTCGCAGCCGCTGGAGAGGCGCCGCCGATGAGAAGCCTCCAAGCACGAATTGGCTCCGCAATATTCTTCAGGAGCTGCGGCCCCAAGTCCTCGAAGGTCGCATCGACCTTGCCGCGAACTTGCCGTTGCGCGTCGTCGGAGATGCAGACCCCGCCCGGTTCGGCAATCCCCTCCAGGCGCGCTGCGATGTTGACGCCATCGCCAAAGATATCGTTGTCATCAAAAATGATGTCGCCGATGTGGATTCCGATTCGGAATTCGAGCCGCTGCTCCGTTGGTACGGCAGCATTCTGATCGGCCATTCGACGCTGAACTTCTACGGCGCTGCGCACCGCATCGACGGCGCTGGCGAATTCAACGAGTATTCCGTCGCCGGTCGTTTTGACGACGCGGCCGCGATGCGCAGCCAGCGTCGGATCGAGCAGCATCCGCCTGACCGACTTCAGCCTGGCCAGGGTGCCTTCCTCGTCGATTCCCATCAGCCGGCTGTAGCCGGCGACATCCGCCGCCAGAACCGCTGCCAGACGCCGATCCACGGTAGTCAAGGCCTGCCCCCAGACGATGGGTTAGCGTTCGTCGCGGATCAAAGCATGGCCGACGGCCTCCGGGCTAGAGCAAACGTCTGCGAAGTTTGCCGACGCCGGGAATCGTGGCCTTGTCGGCGACGATTTTGAGCCTATCGCCCGGCGGCTTCAGCGCGCCCGGGTCAGCGCCAGCCAGATGCCGCCGCCGATCATGAAGCCGCCTGAGATGCGCGACATCAGCCGGGTCCGCTCCCTGGAGAAGAACTTGCGGGCGCGGCCGGCCGCTAAGGCGTAGGCGGCGTCGGTCAGCACAGCGGTCGCCATGAAGGTGAGGCCGAGCAGCGCCACCTGCGGAACGTGCGGCTTGTCCATATCCATGAACTGCGGGATGAAGGCGCCGAAGAACACCAGCACCTTCGGGTTCGAAAGCAGCACCAGAAAGCCCTGCAGGAAGAAGCCGCCGCGCGGCGGCGGCGGCGTGTCGTCGGTGCTGACGCCCTCGACCGGCGAGCGGATCAGCTTGAAGCCGAGCCAGACCAGATAGGCGGCGCCGGCAAAGCGCACCCAGTCGAACCAGTAGCCCATCGTCGCCATCAGCGAGGTCAGCCCGACCGCGACCGTGCCGATCACGATCGCAAGTCCGACCTGCGCGCCCAGCACGTTGGTGAGCGCCGCGCGCGTGCCGTAGCGCAGCCCGTTGGCGATCACCATCGTGACGATCGGACCGGGCAGCAGCGCCAGCGCGATGCAGGCGGCGACGAAGGCGAAATAGGCTTGCAGGGACATGGGGAGCTCGTTTGTTTCTTATCGTCATTATGCACGAGAGTGGCAGACATGGAAGCGCGTCGGCTCCCTCGCCCCGCTCTTGCGGGGAGAGGCTTGGGGTGAGGGGCTCTGTCCGCCAGGCGGTGCGAGTCGTTAGACCTGTACCCCCTCACCCGGATCGCATCTAGCGATGCGATCCGACCTCTCCCCGCAAGCGGGGCGAGGTGAAGAGAGATCACGCTCAACGGCCTTCCATTGCCGCGATCATCCATGCGCTGACTTCGCGCCCCTCCAGAAATTTCAACGTCGCGGCTTGCACGCGCCCAACATCGCCCCTGCCCTGCGCCGCCACCGCCATCAGATCGCAGCGATGCGACACGGCGATCCCGATCGCAGTGCGATGTCCATCAAGGTCATAGACCCTGATCCGCCCCGGCATGTCGGCCACCCGGACGATATCGCCCGCGTTCAGCGGCACGAAGCGCGGGCTGATCATGTCGACATCGGCAACGCGGTCGACCTCGTCGTCATCGGCGACGCCGCTGTCGCAGTTGCAGAAGCCGAGTTTCGGCCGGAGATAAACCTCGACGTCGCCGCCGCACTCCGCCGAGCCGCAGCGGAAGGCGCGGCCGGCAGGCCAGCCGTCGCGCGGGAACGGCCAGGCGATTTCACGCCACGCAGCCGCGCCCGGCGGCGCCATCTCGTAGCCGGCAACGACGGAGAGCCCGCCGAGCACCAGGACCATCGCCGCGATGACCGGCCATGAGCGCATCATCGCGCGCTCACGGCAGACCGGCAATGGCGCGCGCCGCGCCGGTCAGTTCGAGAATATGCAGTCCGGTGTTGGCGCGATCGACCGCATAGATGTGGCCGCGCTCGTCGGTCTCGACATTGTTGGTCTGGATCGCGATCTTGCAGCGGTCCTTGCCGTCGATGGTGACACAGCGCTTGTCGGTCACAGCCGTGATGGAGGGAATGAAGTACCCCACTTCCTTCGGATGATAGGGATCGCGGATGTCGAGCGCGCGGACGCCGGCGTTGAAGAAGGCGATGAAGGCCAGCTTCTTGTAGTAGACCGGCGCCATGCTCTCGTTCGACGAATGCGAGCCGAACCGGCCGCCGCGCTCGCAGAACGCGCCGGAGGCCTCGGGCACCGTGTAGCTCGAGATCAGCATCGGCCGCGCCTCGGTGGTGACGTCGGCGAACCACACCATCTGCCGCGCCTCGCCGCATTCGTTCTGGATCGCTTCGTCGACGATCATCACGATGTCCCTGGTCTTGCCGTCCTTGTCATGGGCGAATTCGGCGATCGGCATGCCGGGCATCGGAAACACCGTGTGCGCGCCGTTCATGGCGGACAGCGGCATCCGCGCGATCTCCGGGTATTTCAGATTGTCCGGCGTCGGCTGCTTCGGTCCGTTCAACAGCTTGTCGCGGTCGACGATCTGCAGGAAGCCGCCCTTGTTGGTGCCGTAGCCGAAATAGACGCGGTTGCCTTGCGGCCCGGTCGAGATCGGCCCGTGCAGTTCGGTCGGCACCGCGCCGGTCGCGCCCGGCTCCTGCCCGGGCAGGCCGAAGTCCCGGATCTTCGTTGGCTGCGCGGGATCGGAGAGATCATAGACCTGCGTCATGCGCCGCGTGCGCCAGTCCGGCGCGCCCGACACCAGGAAGGCGATGCCGGTGCCGCATTCCCAAAAACTCTTGTGCGTGTCCTTCAACCCGCCGATCCGGGTGACGAGCACCGGATTGGCGGGATCGGCCACGTTCCAGATTTCATGCGCCTCGCTGCCGAAGGTGCGCAGCATGTAGACCGCGTTGCGGTCGCCCTTCGGCAGATCCTTGCCGTCGCAGATCCGCACCATCTGCGCGCCGCCGGATTCATACCTGCCTTCCTGTCCGGGAATGTGCCGCAGATATTTCGGATGCGCGGGATCGGTGACGTCGACGATCGAGGTGCCGTTCGGCTCGGCCTTGCCGGTCATCGGGTTGACGGGATCGGGAATGTCGTCGGTGCCGCCGTGATGGCCGATATAGGCGATCCATTTGTCGCCCTGATGATGGATGGTCGGCTGATAGGCGCTGCGCGCCTGCAAATCGTTCGTTCCAACCAGCCTCATGTTGGAGGCTTCGGGCGGGTCGCCGATCTTCTGCTGGGCGCTCGCACCATTCGCGAGCAGGACAAGAACCAACGTGCAGCAAACTGCCGTAACGCGACCGCCCATGCGCACCACCCAATGTTCCACACCAATCTGCGTTGGCTGCCGGTGAGGCTAGCACGGCGCTGCCGGCCTCCAAACACACGCTCTTGACATGCAACCATTTGGTTGCCTATTATCCGACCCATGGATGAAGTCTTCAAAGCCCTCGCGGATGCCTCACGGCGAACGCTGCTTGACCGGCTTCACGATCAGAACGGGCAGTCGCTCGGTGAGCTCTGCGACGGTCTCGAGATGACGCGTCAGGCCGTCACCAAGCACCTTGTGATTCTCGAGGAGGCCAACCTCGTCACCACGATCAAGCACGGCCGCGAGAAGCTGCACTATCTCAACCCGGTTCCGATCCATCAGATCGGCGAGCGGTGGATCAGGAAGTTCGAGCGCGGGAAACTCGCCGCGCTGAGCGAGTTGAAAAGACAATTGGAGAAGCGTGATGAGTAAACCGGACTACGTCTACGTCACCTATATCGAGACCACGGCCGACAAGCTGTGGCACGCGCTGACGTCGAGCGAATTCACCGAACGGTTCTGGTTCGGCTATCGCGCCAGCTCCGACTGGAAGGTCGGCTCGCCTTACCATCTCGCCAAGGACGGCCGCCGCGCCGTGCAGGGCGAGGTGCTGATCGCCGATCCGCCGAACCGGCTCGCCTATAGCTGGGACGTGGTGAAGGAAGGCGTAGAGCGCGAGGGGGTCTCGCGCGTGACCTTCGACATCGAACCGCACGGCGGGGTCGTCAAGCTGATCGTGACGCACAACAACCTCGGTCCGAAGACGCTGCGCGACATCTCCGGCGGCTGGCCGATGGTGATTGCAAGCCTGAAGAGCTTCCTGGAAACGGGACACGAATTGCCGACCGACCTGCTCACGAGCTCCGCCAGGGAGGCCTACCATGCCTAAGCCCGAGTTCGCCTACGTCACCTACATCGAGACCACGCCGGAGAAGCTGTGGGACGCACTGACCAGGAGCACGTTCACGCGGCAATACTGGTTCGACACCGAGCTGCAATCGGACTGGAAGGTCGGCTCGCCGCTCGCGCTGGTGATGGGCGGCAAGACCACCGACACCGGCGAGATCCTCGAGGCCGATAGGCCGCGGCGCCTCGCCTACACCTTCAAGCACGTGCTCGACGAGGACATGCGCAAGGAGCCGGCAACCAAGGTGGTCTTCACGCTCGAAGCCCATGGCAAGATCGTGAAGCTGACCGTGACCCATGAGGGCTTCGGCGCGGGCAGCAAGCTGCTCGACGGCATTTCCAAGGGCTGGCCGGCGATCCTGTCGGGGCTCAAGAGCCTGCTCGAGACCGGCAAGGCGGTCACCATCCCGCCGGCCGCGCTCGGGATCGACGGCTTCGAATGACAATGAAAATCTATCGACGGGTACGAACGGACATGAACATCGAGAAATTCAAACCGGCGATCGTCTATGCGATCTACATCGCCGCCGCGCCCGAGAAGGTGTGGCAGGCTTTGACGACTGCCGAACTCAGCCGGCAGTACTTCTCCGGCAACGCGGTCGAGGTCGATCTGCGGATCGGCGGCGCCTACATCGTGCGGACGCCGGACGGCGCGCTGCACATCTCCGGCGAGGTGATCGAGTGCGATCCCCTGAAGCGGCTGACCGTCACCTTCAACGTCAACTGGCCGCAGCTGGTCGAAAAGCTCGGGCCGACGCTCGTCACTTACGAGATCGAGCCGGCCGGCGACGGCGTGAAGCTGACGCTGCTGCAATCGCATGACCGTCCGATCAGCGACGACATCCTGTCGGGCGGCCGCACCGGCTGGCCGGCGATCCTCTCCAGCCTGAAGAGCCTCGTGGAGACCGGCAAGGCCATGGTGATCCCGATGCAGCCGCCAGCGCGCATGATGGCCGCGCTGAAGCAATTGGGCATTGCGATGCCGTCGTGAGGATGGCGATACAGCCATCCCATACTCCGCCGTCGTCCCGGCGAAGGCCGGGACCCATTACCACCGCTCCAGGCGGTTGGAGTTCGCTGGGACCACAGCGTCGCAAAACACAAGCATTTGTGGTTGGGTCCCGGCTTTCGCCGGGACGACGGCGGAGAAAACTACCCCAGCGCCCTCAGCTCCCGCCGCAGCACCTTGCCCGTCGCCGTCATCGGCAGGCTGTCGGCGAACTGCACGAAGCGGGGATATTCGTGGGCGGCGAGCTGGACCTTGACGAACTCCTGGATCTCGCGCGCCAGGGCATCGCCCGGCGCGTAGCCCGGCCGCAGCACGATCCAGGCCTTGATCGATTCGGTGCGGATCGGGTCGGGAATGCCGACCACCGCCGACATCGCGACCGCCGGATGCTTCATCAGCGTGTGCTCGATCTCGGACGGGCCGACGCGATAGCCGGCCGTGGTGATGACGTCGTCCTCGCGGCTGACGTACCAGAAATAGCCGTCCTCATCCTGCACGCCGAGATCGCCGGTCAGCAGGAATTCGCCGGCATATTTCTTCGCGGTCGCTTCCGGATTGCGCCAGTACTCGATCATGGTGCAGGGGCACGGCTGGCGCACGCCGATGATGCCGCGCTGGCCCCGCGGCAGCTCCTCGCCCTTCTCGTTGACGATGCGGACGTCGAAGCCGGGCGTGGCGCGGCCCATCGAGCCCGGACGGATCGGAAACAGGTTGGAATTGCTGCCGATCACGAGATTGCATTCGGTCTGGCCGAACACCTCATGGGCGTCGATGCCGAAGGTGTCGCGCACCCAGTCGAGCAATTCGCCGCCGAGCGACTCGCCGCCGGTGAAGATGCTGCGCAGCCTGACGCCGGAATTTTTCACATTGGCCTGCCGCATCAGCTTCAGCGCGGTCGGCGGCAGGAACACGTTGCGGATGCCGAGCTCGGCCATCATTTGCATCGCCGCCTGCGGCTCGAACTTGCGGGCGCGGTGCCCGACCATCGGAATGCCGTGGTACCAGAACGCGAACAGGCCGTTGATCAGGCCGCCGATCCAGGCCCAGTCGGCCGGCGTCCACATCAGGTCACCTGGCCGTGGCAGGAAGTTGTGGCACATCTCGACATTGGGCAGATGGCCGAGCACGACGCGATGCGCATGCAGCGCGCCCTTCGGATTGCCCGTGGTGCCCGACGTGTAGATGATCAGCGCGGGATCGTCGGCCGAGGTGTCGACGGTCGCGAACTCCGGCGACGCCGACTTGATCGCGCTCCAGAACGGCTTCGTCCCCGCCGGCGTCTTTTCGCCGACGATATAGACGCTCTTCAACTCGGGCAGGCGATCGCGGATTTTCGCGATCTTCTCCCAGCCTGCTTCATCGGTGATCACGGCCTTGGCCGCAGAATTCGATAACCGGAATTCGAGCGCGTCCTCGCCGAACAGCGCGAACAGCGGGATCGAGATCATCGCGGCGCGAAACGCCGCGAGATGCGCGACCGGCAGTTCGAGCGATTGCGACAGGAACACCGCGACACGGTCGCCGCGCACCAGCCCGTCGGCTGTCAGCACATTGGCGAAGCGGCGCGAGGCGTCCGCCACCTCGTCAAACGAGGTGCGCGTGGTGCCGCCATCCTCGTCGACATAGACCAGCGCGAGCCGCCCGGTACCGTCGGCATGGCGGTCGCAGCACGCGGTCGCCATGTTGAAGCGCGCGGGAACGTCCCAGCGGAAGTTGCGATAGAGCTCGTCGTAGGTTTTGGCTTCCTGAAGCATGGCGGCAGATTAGAGCCTTTTCCGTTCCGATGGAATCGGCACGGGCGCCAGATTCTCGTTTTGACGGGTTTTCTTCACGCCAACCGGTATCCGCTTCGCTCGAAACGCTCTGGAGCCGTCAGACCACAAACCCTCCTTGAGGAGAAAGCGGTCAGGCGGCCGCCCGCTCCATTGCGACCTCGGCCTTGAGGCTATCGAGGTCGCGATAGATCGATGCGACCGCGAGCACGCGCCCGCCGCGCTTGTAGCGCAGCACGCAATCCCTGCCGGAAATGCTGCCATCCACGGCGATCTCGTCCCACTGCTCGGCATGGCCGACATAGTTGATCGGCACGTCGTAATGCTGGCTCCAGAAGAACGGCACCGCGTCGAACACCTCGCGCAGCCCAAGCATATTCCGCGCGGCGGTCTGACCCTGGCGTTCCGCCACCACCCAATGCTCGACCCGGACGTTCTCGCCGCTGTGCGGATCGGGCCAGCGCGCGATATCGCCGGCCGCGTAGATACCGGGAGCGCTGGTCTCGAGATAGGCGTCGACTGTCACGCCGCGATCGATCGCGAGCCCGGCCGCTTCCGCCAGCGCCAGCCGCGGCTTCACGCCGACACCGACCACGACGAGATCGGCATCGAGCACGGGCCCACTCTTCAGGTGCGCGCGCTTGCCCTCGATCGCGGTCACCGTGTCACCGAGGTGGAAGACGACGCCATGCTCTTCGTGCAGCGCGCGGACGAAATCGCCCATCTCGGGCCCGAGCACGCGTTCCATCGGCCGCTGTTCCAGCCCGACCACGTGCACCTCGATCTGGCGCACGCGCAGCGAGGCCGCCACCTCGAGCCCGATGAAGCTTGCACCGATCACCACCGCGCGGCGCGCTCCGCTGGCCGCGGCGATGATCGCCCGGCAATCGTCGACGGTGCGCAACACATGAACGTGGGGCAGGTCCGCGCCCGGGATCGGCAGCCGCACCGGCTCAGCGCCGGTCGCCAGCAGCAGCCGGTCATACGGAATCGTTTCGCCGCCGGCGAGCACGACATTGCGGCGGCCGGTATCGATCGACTTGACCTCGGTCCTGAGTCTCAGATCGATCGCCGCGTCACGATAGAAATCGTCCGGCTTCAGCGGCAGCCAGTCTTCCGGCGCACTGCCGGCGAGGAAATCCTTCGACAGGTTCGGCCGATCCACCGGCGGCGTGGCCTCGCCGCTCAGCATGACGATGCTGCCGCGATAGTCCTGCCGCCGCAGCATCTCGGCGGCGGCAAACCCGGCCCCGCTGCCGCCGACAATCACGATGCTGCCGGGCGCATCGACCGGGCCCTTGACGCGGAATTTCGGTTGCGCGCGCTTCTCGCGCACGACGATGCGATCGCCCTCGCGCTCAACCTTCCAGACGGCGAGCGCGTTGAAGGCGGGCGCGGCGGTCGCTTCACCGGTGCGAATATCGAAACAGGCGTGATGCCAGGGGCAATGAACGGTCTCGCCCTCAAGAAGGCCTTCGGCGAGCGGGCCGTGGTAATGGCTGCAATGCGCGTCGATGGCGAAGATATCCGCGCCCGAACGCACCAGCAGCACGTCCTCGTCGCCGACATGGCCGAGCAGCATCGCGCCCGAGAAGTCGGAGAGTGCCACGCCCTGTGTCAGATCCGGACCGGAAGGAGCCTGCTGATCGGCCATATCGTTCCTCCATTGCCCTGTGACGCTCTAGACCGCTATCCCGAGGAATTCCTGGCGGGTTAGCGCATTGTCGCGAAAGCAACCCAGCATCCGGCTGGTCACGAGATCGGTGTCCGGCTTGTGCACGCCGCGGGTCGTCATGCAGTGATGCGACGCCTTGATGATGACGCCCACGCCCTGAGGCTTCAAGACTTCGTTGATGGTGTTGGCGATCTGCGCCGTCATCTTCTCCTGAATCTGCAAACGCCTGGCATAGATATCGACCACCCGTGCGAGCTTGCTGATGCCGACCACGCGTCCGTTCGGGATGTAGGCAACCCACGCCTGACCGATGATCGGCGCCATATGATGCTCGCAATGGCTCTCGAAACGGATGCCCCGCAGGGCAATCATTTCGTCGTAGCCTTCGATCTCCTCGAAGGTCTTTTCCAGGATCTCCGCGGGACGCTGGTCGTACCCCGCAAAGAATTCCTCGAACGAACGCGTCACACGCGCCGGAGTTTCAAGCAGACCATCCCGCTCGGGATCGTCGCCGGTCCAGCGGATGATGGTGCGGACCGCGGCTTCGACCTCGGCCCGGGTCGGCTTGTCGGATTCGGTTTGAGCAGCTCTTGCACGATCCAGCGTATGCACAATCGGGTTCATCGGGGCCTTTCCTTTGCGGCGTCATCGCGAGGTCATGCCCGTCAGATGCTCCGTCAGCAGAAAGGTTCCCGCAATTCGGCCCGCGGCACTTTGCGCCGCAAGCCACCCGGCACGAACGGCTAGCCCGTCAGCGCCGCCTTGACGAGGCCGCTGGCCTTGCCGAAATCCATCTGGCCGGCGTATTTCGCCTTCAGTGCGCCGATCACCTTGCCCATGTCCTTGATGCCGGCGGCACCCGTCTCGGCGATGACGGCCGAGATCGCGGCCTTCACGTCGTCGTCGGACATCTGCTTCGGCAGATAGGCGGAGATCACCGCGATCTCCTCGCGCTCCTGGGCGGCGAGCTCGGCGCGGCCGCCCTTGTCGTAGAGCTCGACCGACTCCTGGCGCTGCTTGATCATCTTCTGCAGCAGGCCGAGCAGGTCGGCATCGGAGAGCGGCGGCTTGCCCTGCCCGCGCGCGTCGATGTCGGCGTTCTTGATGGTCGAATTGACCATGCGCAGCGTGGAGAGCTTGCGCTCGTCCTTCGCCTTCATCGCTTCCTTGACCGCAGTATTGATGTCGTCGCGCAGCATTTCGTTGTCCTTGAACCAGCAATCCTCTCATCTAGGCAGTTTGCACCGGCAGAACAACCTAGTTCCTCAGCCATTCGACCAGCGCAGCGGCGCAGGCCTGCGGCTGTTCCAGCTGCGGCAGGTGACCGCAATTGGCGAGCACCACGAGCCTGGCGCCGGGAATGCCGTTGGCCATCTCGTCCGACAGCGAATTCGGAACGGTGTTGTCGGTATCCGACGTGAGCACCAAGGTCGGGCACTTGATCCAGGCCATGCTCGGCCGCGAATCCGGCCGGCTGAGCACCGCGTTCTGCTGGCGGACGAAGGCCTCGGCGCCGACGTCCTCGCTCATGTCGTCGACAATCTGGCGCAGGTTTGCATCGCCCTGCCGCGACGGGTGCACGAAGCCCGGAAACAGCTCGTCGACCACGCTGCGATATTGGCCGCTTCTGGCACGCTCGATCATGCCACGGCGGCGTGCGGTCGCTTCCGGCGTGTCGGCCCGCGCCTGGGTGCTCATCAGCGCCAGCTTCGCAACGCGCTCCGGCGCCTGCCGCATGATCTCGAAGGCGATGTAGCCGCCCATCGAGTGCCCGGCGAGCGCAAAGCGCGGCGGCGCCTCGGCCAGGATCCGGCGGGCGATCGCCCCCATATTGTCGTCCCTGACATGGTTGGCGATCGTCACCGGCCCGCATCGCCACAGCGCCGGGATGACGGGGGCGAAAATCCGCGGCGAGCAGATGAGGCCCGGGACGAGCAGGATCGGCATCGTATTATCCATGCGGGAGCTCCGGACGGGTCATTTTCGGCAAGCAAACGGCCGCTTCAGGGAACTTTAGATTAAAAGGCCGTTCGGGCCTGTCAAATCGGTCGGTATTGCCGTGTGAATCCGTACCCTTTCGCTTTGACGCCGCAGGGTGCGGCGTCTATTTAAAGGGCTCATGACAACATCCGAAAACGCCCCCGCCTGGCCGGACCATAAACCGACCGCGCTCCTTGTGCTCGCCGATGGTACCGTGCTGGAAGGCTTCGGTCTCGGCGCGGAAGGCCACGCCGTCGGCGAGGTCTGCTTCAACACCGCGATGACCGGCTATGAGGAGATCCTCACCGATCCGTCCTATGCCGGCCAGATCATCACCTTCACCTTCCCGCATATCGGCAATGTCGGTACCAACGAGGAAGACATCGAGACGGTGAACATGGCCGCGACGCCCGGCGCGCGCGGCGTGATCCTGCGCTCGGCGATCACGGATCCCTCGAATTACCGCGCCAGCCGCCACCTCGACCAGTGGTTGAAGGCGCGCGGCATCATCGGCCTTTCCGGCATCGACACCCGCGCGCTGACCGCGCTGATCCGCTCCAAGGGCATGCCCAATGCGGTGATCGCGCACGCCAGAAACGGCGAGTTCGACCTCCACGGCCTGAAGGAAGAAGCCCGCGAATGGCCCGGCCTCGAGGGCATGGACCTGGTGCCGATGGTCACCTCCGGCCAGCGCTTCACCTGGGATGAGACGCCCTGGGTGTGGGGCAAGGGTTTCGGCCAGCAGACCGCGCCGGAATTCAACGTGGTCGCGATCGACTACGGCATCAAGCGCAACATCCTGCGCCTGCTCGCCGGCGTCGGCGCCAAGGTGACCGTGGTGCCGGCGACGACCGCGGCCGAGGACATCCTGGCGATGAAGCCGGACGGCGTGTTCCTGTCGAACGGCCCCGGCGATCCCGCCGCGACCGGCAAATATGCCGTGCCCGTCATCCAGAAGGTGATCGCTTCGGGGACGCCGACCTTCGGCATCTGCCTCGGCCACCAGATGCTTGGCCTTGCCGTCGGGGCCAAGACCATGAAGATGCATCAGGGCCATCACGGCGCCAATCATCCGGTCAAGGACGAGACCACCGGCAAGGTCGAGATCACCTCGATGAATCACGGCTTTGCGGTGGATCAGGCGACGCTGCCGAAAGGCGCGACCCAGACCCATATCTCGCTGTTCGACGGCTCCAATTGCGGCATCGCGCTCGAGGGCAAGCCGGTGTTCTCGGTGCAGTACCACCCGGAAGCCTCGCCCGGCCCGCGCGACTCGCACTACCTGTTCCAGCGCTTCGCCGACCTGATGCGGAAGAAGAAGCAGGCCGCGTAGACCGCGGCGTAGCGCAGCCCGTCACGGAATACCGCATGCCCGGATCACCTGATCCGGGCATGATCTTTTGTCACGCCTTGCATCAGCGAACGCTGCCAAGCTATTCGTCATATGACGACGATCATCACGCAGCAGGATTGCCCGACATGACCGCCCCCGCCACCCCGAAGCCCGTCTACGGCGTCTCCTCGATGGCGGTGATGGCCTCGATGTCCGGGCTCGACTTCGTGCGCGGCATCTTCGCCCGAACCCTGCCGGAGCCGCCGATCATGGAGAATGTCGAGCCGTTCGACTGCACCGCCGAGACCGGCCATGTGGTGATCCACAGCGTTCCGGGCCTGCGCCACTACAATCCGATCGGCTCGGTGCATGGCGGCTACGCCGCGATCCTGTTGGATTCCGCGATGGGACTTGCGGTGCAGACCACGCTGCCGCAGGGCTTTGGCTACACTACGCTGGAGTTCAAGATCTCCTTCGTCCGCGGCATGAGCCAGGACACCGGCAAAATCCGCACCGAGGGCCACGTGCTCAACGCCGGGCGCCGGGTTGCGACCGCGGAAGCATGCATCACCGACGACAAGGGCAAGCTGCTCGCGCATGCCACCACGACCTGCCTGGTGTTCGAGCTGCCCAAGACGAGCTGATCAACACGGGCCGAGCCCGGCCGGTCTCGCAGGAACACCAGGCACTGACAGCGGGTTGTTTCGCGGATAGTCTCACTCACACGTGCCGGAGGATCGCGATGTCCGCAGTCAAAGCCGGGGCCGAGCCGCTCGCCGTCGTTTTCAACGACGACGGCCTGGTGCCGAACAACCCGATGCCGTTCCTGGTCTACAAGGCCGCGGTCGACGTCAGAAGCAATCCCGAGGCCAGCATCGAGCAGCTGTTCGGCAAGAACGGCTGGGGCGCGATGTGGCGCAACGGCGTCTACGACTTCGCACATTACCACGCCACCGTGCACGAGGTGCTGGGCGTCGCCCGCGGCCGCGCGCGCGTGCAGTTCGGCGGCGACCATGGGCAGGCGCTGGAGATCGCAGCAGGCGACGTTGCGATCCTGCCCGCCGGCACCGGGCATCAATGCCTGTCGGCGAGCGACGATTTCTGCGTCATCGGCGCCTATCCGCCGGGCCCGCCGATGGATCTGCAGCGGCCGACACCGGAGAACCACGCCAGGGCGCTGAAGACGATCCCGCTGGTCGCTATCCCCGCCAGCGATCCGGTGATGGGCACGGATGGGCCGCTGATGCGGCTGTGGAGGCGCACCTGACCCCCACGGATCAACGCAGGTCGCTCACATGCAACGCCGAATAGGCGGCGCCGAGGAACACGCTGTACGCAAGCACCATGACGAGCGAAAATCCCGCTGGAAGGCTGCCGAGGCCGAGCTGGGACGCAAACAGGCCACGGCCGAGCACCGGAAAGTAGAGCAGCCCCATGGCGATCCAGCCCAGAATGCCGAACACGAAGCCCTTGGCGATCCCGCTGTGGCCCGGCAATAAATGGTAGCTGACCCGAAACAATATCCCGAGAATCAGCGTGCCGTTGACAAAAGACATCGCCCACGGCACCGACGGATGAACCGCTCCACCGAGCCATTCGCTCAGGCCGTGCTGCAGGTCGCGGTAGGGATGGAAGGTCGGAAGCCAGCCCATCCACCGCTTGAGATACATCACACCGGAATGCGCGGCGTTGCCGCACAGTCCGGCAGCAAGCGACCTCCATATCTTGTCACCGACGGTGAGATACATCGCTGCTTGGCGATCCGCTGCGCCGTCTCAGGCGATCTCGGCGACAACCTGCCGGAGCAGGTCGCGAACCTTGCCGGCGACGGCGCCGAGCTTCTGGTTCTCGATCGCACTCATCGAAGCAACGGGATCGACCGCCGAAATCTCCACTCTGCCGCCTTCGTGCTGCTGCACCACCACATTGCAGGGCAGCATGGTGCCGATCTTGTCCTCCAGCATGAGCGCCTCGTAGGCGAGTTTCGGGTTGCACGCCCCGAGGATCAGATACGGGCGGAATTTAGCTCCGATCTTCTTGTTGAGGGTGTCCTTGACGTCGATCTGCGTGAGCACACCGAAGCCGTGGCTCTTCAGCGCCGCCGTCGTGGCACTGACGGCCGCGTAGAACGGCATGTCGACCGTTTTCGAGAAATGATATGTCATAAGTCTCTCCGGAGTGGCGCAGGCGTTCGCGCTGCGAAGCCAATAACTGCAAGGGCTAGCTGAACGCGCATCCGCCGCGCAGTCCGAGCCTCTTGAACACCATCGCCGCAGGGCAGAATCCGGTAAACGATGCCTGGACCATGTTCAGCCCGGCAAAGGCCGTCAACAGGTACCAGTAGGCGTTGATGTAGGTGCCGAGCGCGAGGCCGAGCAAGACGACGCTCCCCGCGAAGGCAACAACGGCCTTGTCGATATTCATGGCAGACTCCTCACTTTAAGTGACATCAGGAATGGGTAAGGCCAGCCTCGGTCCAGGCAACGATGCTGCGCGCATCCATCACCCCGGAATGACGGGCGATCTCGCGCCCGCGACGCATCAACAACAGCGTCGGAATTCCGGTGATGTTGAGCCGGGACGACGTGGCGGCCGCACGATCGGAGTTGAGCTTGAGCGGCCGGACCCTCGGTTCGAGCTGTTGAGCCGCACGCTCGAACATCGGCGCCATGGCGCGACACGGTCCGCACCACGGAGCCCAGACATCGACCAGCAGAGGAACGTCGCTGTTCGCCAGCTGACGCGCGAATCCTTCCTCGTCGACCTCGATCGGATGGCCGGTGAACATCTGCTGATGGCAGGAACCGCAACGCGCGCCATCCGGGGCACGCCCGGGCGGCAGGCGGTTGGTCCGCCCGCAATGTCCACATACGATCTGACACGTCTCGCTCATGTTCCGGTACGGACCTCCCTGATCTTGGCGATGTTGAGCTTGTCGGGCATGAACCGCTCATAGAACGGCTCGCTCTCGCCGCGCGCATCTTGCGGAGAAAGCATTTTTCGAATGCGACCGAGCTGCGGCAACAGTTCGTAGGCCATCAGCGTGCCGCTCAGACCGGCCCCGATCACGACAACTTCCGCCATGCGCACCTCCGTTGGTTGAACGTCCGCCGGTGGTCCCGGCCGTTGATGATGATTGACTATATATTTTTAAGTTCGTATATACGCAAGTATGAATATAAATATCGACATCATGCAAAGCGCGGCCGACCGGGCGAGCGATCTCCTGAAGGCCCTCTCCAACCGCCACAGGCTGCTGATCATCTGCCAGCTGGTCGACGGCGAGCGATCGGTCGGCGAGCTCGCCGAATTTCTCGATCTGCGGGACTCCACGGTCTCTCAGCATCTTGCCCTCCTTCGCAAGGATGGCCTGGTGTCCGCTCGCCGCGACGGGCAGTCGATCTTCTATTCGATCGCCAGCGATCCCGCGCGGAAAGTCCTGGAGGCACTCTATGAAGTCTACTGCGCTCCGAAGGACGTCAAACGAAAATAAATTTTATGATCCCTGCAACGGTCATCCGTTGAGCAAGATCAACACCGCCGCGCCGGCAGCGAAAGATAAGAGACGAACCGCGCGCGACGTCACGATTTTCAAAACGAGACGGATAAGCTCGATGCGACTTTCGATCCTGCCGGCGGCCCTCGCCGCCTTCGTTCTCTCCCTTGCGCCAGCCCGCGCAGAGATGCTTACGGTTGCGCAGCATCAGGTGGCCGACGAGAAGGCCGTCTTCGCAACGGTGGAGAGCATCAGCGTGGCTCCCGCCCGCGGACGCATCAGCGGCACGGTGGCCCAACTCAATGTCCGGGAGGGCGATCGCGTCGCGGCCGGCCAGGTCATCGCGACGGTCGGCGACGAAAAGCTCGTGTTGCAGATGAAGTCGCTCGACGCACAGATCGAGGCGCTGCAGGCGCAGGCCAACCAGGCGCAGATCGATTTCACGCGTATCGAGGGACTGGTCGAGCGCGGCACGTTGCCGCGCGTCAAGCTTGACGAGGCGCGGACCGCATTGAACGTTGCCGACAATGGCCTGCGGGCAAGGACGGCGGAGCGGGCCGTGATCAGCCAGCAGCTCAGCGAAGGTCGTGTGCTGGCCCCCTCCGACGGCCGCGTGTTGAAGAAGCTCGTGACCGTGGGTTCGGTCGTGCTGCCCGGCGATGCCATCGTCACTGTTGCGCAACAGCACTTCAAGCTGCGGCTGCGCGTGCCGGAACGGCACGCCCGGTTCCTGCAGCCGGGCGACAAGATCCGTGTCGATGCCGCAGAACTCGGCGAGGAAGCCCCGAGGACCGGCGTCATCGATCTCGTCTACCCGCAGATCGAGGAAGGCCGCGTGATTGCAGACGCCACCGTCGAAGGTCTCGGCGAATATTTCGTCGGCGACCGCCTGAGGGTGTGGATCTCCGCCGGCACGCGGCCGGCCTTTGTGATCCCGGCAAGCTATGTCAGGACCAGGTTCGGGATCGACTACATTCAGCTTCGTCAGGCCGACCGGACCGTCGAAATCCCGGTGCAGCGCGGCCGTAACGTACCGACGCCCGCCCTTCCGGACGGACTCGAAATCCTGTCAGGCCTGCGCGACGGCGATCAACTGGTGCAGCCATGAAGCTCGGGCTCTCCGGCCGGCTGACCAGGGTGACCCTGACGTCGCCGCTGACCTCATTATTCCTGCTTGCATCGCTCGCCGTCGGCCTGATCGCCGTCATGGTGATCCCGCGCGAGGAGGAACCGCAGATCAGCGTGCCGATGGTCGACATCCGCGTCAACGCGGACGGCCTGCGCGGGCCCGACGCGGTTGAACTCGTCAGCAAGCCGCTGGAGGCCATCGTCAAGGCCATCGACGGTGTCGAGCATGTCTACAGCCAGACCGAGGATGACCGCGTGATGGTCACCGCGCGATTTCTGGTCGGCACCAAGTTCGAGGACGCGATTCTCCGCGTGCACGAGAAGGTGCGTGCAAATCTCGACCATATCCCCGTCGGCATTCCCGAGCCGCTGATCGTCGGCCGGGGCATCAACGACGTGGCGGTGACGGTGCTGACGCTATCGCCGAAGCCGGAGGCGGCCGAGCGTTGGAGCGACAAGGATCTGTTCGAACTTGCCGACAAGCTGCGCTCCGAGCTCATCAAGGTCGACAATGTCGGACTGACCTATGTCTCCGGCGGCTCCGCACAGCAAATCCGCGTGGAGCCCGATCCGGAGAAGCTGTCGCTGTTCGGCGTCACGCTTCAGCAACTGGTCGCCAAGGTCAAGGAAGCCAATCGCTCGTTTGTCGCAGGCCAGGTCCGCGATGCCGGCCTCGTGCGCAACGTGGCCGCCGGACAGACGCTCACGGGGATTCCCGACATCGGATTACTCCTGATCGCGACCCGGGACGGCCGGCCGATCTACGTCAAGGATGTCGCGTCCGTGGCGATCGGTCCGAACACGGTCGAGCACCGCGTCTGGAACGACGCGCGCGATGCCGCCGGGCAATGGCGGCGCGCACCCGCGGTCAGCCTCGCACTCGCCAAGCGCGCCGGCGCCAATGCCGTGGTGGTGTCGGCCGACATCGCCCCCCGGCTCGACGAGCTGAAGGCGCACCTCGTGCCCGACGACATTCAGATCACGGTGACGCGGGACTACGGCGAGACCGCCAACGAAAAGGCCAACGAGCTGCTGTTCCACCTCGCCCTCGCCACCGTCTCGATCGTCGTGCTCATCGCGATCGCGATCGGCTGGCGCGAAGCCGTCGTGACTCTCGTCGTCATACCAACGACGATCCTGCTGACGTTGTTCGCAGCCAATTTGATGGGCTACACCATCAATCGCGTCAGCCTGTTCGCGCTGATCTTCTCGATCGGCATTCTGGTCGATGATGCGATCGTGATCGTCGAGAACATCGCCCGCCACTGGGCGATGCACGATGGGCGCTCGCGATTGCAGGCCACGGTCGAGGCGGTTGCCGAGGTCGGAAATCCCACCATCATCGCGACCCTCACCGTCGTCGCCGCCCTGTTGCCGATGCTGTTCGTGTCCGGCCTGATGGGGCCCTACATGGCGCCGATTCCGGCCAACGCGTCGGCGGCCATGCTGTTCTCGTTCTTCGTCGCGGTGGTGATCGCACCCTGGTTGATGCTGAAGCTCGCGCCCAGGGACGATGCGGCGGGCGAGCATGTCCTGCATCGCGAAGGCCCGCTCGGCCGCCTGTACCGGCGCTTCGCGACGCCGGTGGTTCGGAGCAAGCGTGCGGCCTGGATCTTCCTGCTCGGCGTCGGAGTAGCGACGCTGCTGTCGATGGCGCTGTTCGCGACCAAGTCGGTGACCGTCAAGCTGCTGCCCTTCGACAACAAGTCGGAGATCGCGGTGATGGTCGATCTGCCCGAGGGCGCAAGCCTGGAGGCCACGGAGCGGACGCTGTTCGCCGCGTCCGAGATTGCAAGGCAGTTGCCGGAAACGACCTCGTTGCAATCCTACGCCGGCACCGCGGCACCGTTCAATTTCAACGGTTTGGTGCGACATTATTATCTGCGCGAAAAGCCCGAGCTGGGTGAGCTTCAGGTCAACCTGACCGCGCGCGGCGATCGCAAGCGCGCGAGCCACGATATCGCGCTCGAACTGCGGCAGCGGCTCAAGGCGCTCGATGTCCCCAACGGCACCAGCGTCAAGGTGGTCGAAGTCCCGCCGGGGCCGCCGGTGCTGGCCACGCTGCTCGCCGAGATCTACGGTCCGGATGCCGCGACGCGCCGCGCAGTCACGGCCGAGTTGAAGAAGATCTTCGCCGATGTGCCATTCATCGTCGACATCGACGATTCGATCGGCGAGAAGCGGCCCCGGTTGCGGCTGTCGATCGACCAGGATCGGCTGGAATTCTTCGCCGTGGAGCAGCGCGACGTCTACGACACGATCCAGGCGCTGTTCGGCGGCATCTCGATCGGCTATTCGCACCGCGGCGAAGGCCGCAACCCGATCGAGATCGCGGTGCGGTTGCCCAAACGCGGTCTCGCCTGGGACGAGGCCCTGGCATCGACACCGGTGCCGGCCAACACGCTGCCTGGCAGCAAGACGGTCGTCGAGCTTGGACAGGTGGTGAAGGCGACGGTCGAACAGGGGACGCCGGTGATCTTCCGCAGGGATGGCCGTTTCGCCGACATGGTGATGGCCGAACTCGCCGGCCGCTTCGAGGCGCCGCTCTACGGCATGATGGAAGTGGCAAGCCGCGTCGCCGCCCATGATTGGGGTGACCTGCCGAAGCCCGCGATCAGCCTGCACGGGCAGCCGACGGACGAATCGCGCCCCACCTTGCTGTGGGATGGCGAATGGGAAATCACCTACGTGACTTTCCGCGACATGGGCGCCGCCTTCGGTGCGGCCATTCTCGGCATCTATGTGCTGGTCGTCGCGCAGTTCGGGAGCTTCCGGCTGCCGCTCGTCATCCTGACGCCGATCCCGCTCACGCTGATCGGCATCCTGATCGGGCATTGGCTGCTGGGCGCGCCGTTCACGGCGACGTCGATGATCGGCTTCATCGCGCTGGCAGGGATCATCGTGCGCAACTCGATCCTCCTCGTCGACTTCATTCGCCATAGCGGCGGCCATGGCGCGTCGCTGCGCGAGGTGGTGCTCGAGGCCGGTGCGGTTCGCTTCAAGCCGATCCTGCTCACGGCGCTTGCCGCCATGATCGGAGCCGCAACGATCCTGCTCGACCCCATCTTCCAGGGGCTCGCGATCTCGCTGCTGTTTGGCTTGGCATCATCGACCCTGCTCACGGTGCTCGTCATCCCGGCGATCTACATCGCGTTGCGCTCTTCAGCCGGAGCGCCCGCGAAAGCCGGTTAGGAGGCGCTGACGAGGGCCGCCACCGCCGACCGCAGCCTCGCAGGACACGGCAGGCGCCGCGGCAGCGACGCCGTCAGGCCGCGTTGCTGCCTTCCTGGCGGCTGGCCTCGAACAGGAACCAGGTGCGGCGCTCGGTTTCGTCGATGAAGGTTTCGAGCAGGCCTGCGGTGCCGGAGTCCTCCTGGTCGTCAGCCAGCTTGTGCGCCTTGCGCATCGCAGCCGCCATGTGCTTGTTGTCTTCCATTAATTCGCGCAGCATTTCGCGCGGCGGCACATAATCGTCGTCATTGTCCTTGATGGTCTGATGCTTGACGATATCGCCGATCGACTTCAGCGTCGCGCCGCCAAGCTTGCGCACCCGCTCGGCGAGCTGGTCGGTGGTCGCGAAGATCGCCTCCGACTGCTCGTCCAGCAACAAATGGTAATCATGGAAATGCCGGCCGCTGACGTGCCAATGGAAATTCTTGGTCTTCAGGTAGAGCGCGAAGGCGTCAGCCAGAAGCGTGTTGAGCGAGGCCGAGATTGTGTCCACCGCAGCCTGCGGCAGGTCGCTCGGCGTGTCGAGATCGGGCGAGACCTTGTCAGTCTTGGCTTTGCTCACGTTGGACCTTCCTGTTAGGAACCCGTATTTCGGTGCATTGAACATTGGCCGCCGGACCGCTAACGCAACATCAGCCCACCCGTTCCTGAGGCTAGGAACCCGTTCTGCCGGATACCAAACGCGATGGATGAATGGATCGATTATTACGATTCCACGCATACGATCTATGCGAGCCGACTGCACCGTGACCTGCATTTCCAGATCATCGCGAACGACATCATCGGCTACATCGCTTCGCCGGATGCCGTGGTGCTCGATTATGCCTGCGGCGAGGCGCTGTCGGCGGCGAAGGTCGCCAATGCCTGCGCCCAGCTCTATCTGGCGGAGCCGGCGCCCGGCGTACGCGGCCGACTGGTCGCGCGCTTTGCGCCCGACACCCGCATCCGTGTCCGCTCGCTCGATGACCTGAAGCACATGGACGCGGACTCGATCGACCTCGTGGTGATGAACTCGGTGGCGCAGTACATGACGCCGCAGGAGCTCGATTCCGCGTTCGACGTGATCCACCGCCTGCTGAAGCCCTCGGGCCGGTTCGTGCTCGGCGATATCCTGCGGCCCGAAGTCGGCATGGCGAGGGACGTCGTGGCGCTGCTGCGCTTTGCGGCGACCCACGGCTTCCTGCGCGATGCGCTGGTCGGGCTGGCTTCAACCGCACTGTCCGACTACCGCCAGCTGCGCACCAGGATCGGACTGCAGCGCTATCGCGAGGACGAGATGATCGCGAAGCTCGGCGCCGCGGGGTTCAGCGCCCGGCGCGCGCCGCGCAACATCGGGCACAATCCGTGGCGGATGACGTTCGTGGCGCACCACTGATCCTGGGTTGCGCCAGCTATTAACGTTACCCACCAGTAAACGTGGCGGTCGCTGAAATAATCAGCAATGATCCACTCGGCCCGGTGGCGGAAGCGTCGACGCGGCAGTGGTGCAACACTGTTTATCCTGGTTCAAATCCAGGCCGGGCCTCCAGCCTTCGCTGCTGACGCAGCTTCGGCTCGGCAAGCCTTCTCGCGGCGAAGGCTGCCGCGGCGTAGCCCGCAGGGCGAAGCCGGGCCGGTAGCCCCCTCCCACATCCCGAGCACCCCACCCGGCCATACGCCGAATGCGGAATTTCCCCCAGAATCACGGTTGATTGGGCGCTTTTGGGGGTTTCGCGGGTGCGGAAACTGGTCTAAAGACCACCCGCGCGCGAAGGATCGCGCTTCCGGCGCTACAACACGTAGCGCATGGCTCGAGGGACGCGCGGGAAGCGCGCCCTTTTTTTGTGCCCAAATTCCAGTCCGCGAGAGCTGATGCCCAAAAGAACCGACATCTCCACCATCCTGATCATCGGCGCCGGTCCCATCGTGATCGGCCAGGCCTGCGAGTTCGACTATTCCGGCACGCAGGCCTGCAAGACGCTCAAGGAAGAGGGCTATCGGATCGTCCTGGTCAATTCCAACCCGGCCACGATCATGACCGACCCGGAGCTGGCGGACGCGACCTATATCGAGCCGATCACGCCCGAAATCGTCGCCAAGATCATCGAAAAGGAACGCCACGTCGCGCCCGGCGGCTTCGCGCTGCTGCCGACCATGGGCGGCCAGACCGCGCTTAACTGCGCGCTGTCGCTGCGCAAGCAGGGCACGCTGGAGAAGTTCGACGTCGAGATGATCGGCGCCACCGCCGACGCCATCGACAAGGCGGAAGACCGCCAGTTGTTCCGCGACGCCATGGAGAAGATCGGGCTGCAGACGCCGAGGTCGCGGCTTGCCAATGCGTCGGCGCTGAAGAAGTCCGACCGCGACAAGTACCTCGCCGATCAGGCCAAGTTGTCCGGCCCTGAGCTCGAAGCCTTCAAACGGCAGTGGGAAGGCGGCGAAAACGAACGGCGCAAGCGCTACCAGCAGCAGGCCCTCGCCGAAGCGCTGATGGCGCTGTCCGACATCGGCCTGCCCGCGATCATCCGCCCCTCCTTCACGCTCGGCGGCACCGGCGGCGGCATCGCCTACAACAAGGAAGAATATCTCGACATCATCGAGCGCGGCCTCGACGCCTCGCCGACCAACGAGGTGCTGATCGAGGAATCCGTTCTCGGCTGGAAAGAGTTCGAGATGGAGGTGGTGCGCGACAAGAAGGACAACTGCATCATCATCTGCTCGATCGAGAACGTCGATCCGATGGGCGTGCACACCGGCGATTCGATCACGGTGGCGCCGGCGCTGACGCTCACCGACAAGGAATACCAGATCATGCGCGACGCATCGATTGCGGTGCTGCGCGAGATCGGGGTCGAGACCGGCGGCTCCAACGTGCAGTTCGGCATCAATCCGGACGACGGCCGCATGGTCGTGATCGAGATGAATCCCCGCGTGTCGCGCTCGTCGGCGCTGGCCTCCAAGGCCACCGGCTTCCCGATCGCCAAGGTCGCCGCCAAGCTTGCGATCGGCTACACGCTCGACGAGATCGCCAACGACATCACCGGCGGCGCGACGCCGGCCTCGTTCGAGCCGACGATCGACTACGTCGTCACCAAGATCCCGCGCTTTGCGTTCGAGAAATTCCCCGGCGCCTCCTCCACGCTGACCACCTCGATGAAGTCGGTCGGCGAGGTGATGGCGATCGGCCGCACCTTCCAGGAGAGCCTGCAGAAGGCCCTGCGCGGGCTCGAGACCGGGCTGACCGGCCTCGACGAGATCGACATCGAGGGCCTCGGCCGCAGCGACGACAAGAACGCGATCCGCGCGGCGCTCGGCACGCCGACGCCGAACCGCCTGCTGCAGGTCGCGCAGGCGATGCGGCTCGGCTGGTCGAACGAGGATATCTTCAATTCCTGCAAGATCGATCCCTGGTTCCTCGCCGAGCTGCGCGCCATCGTCGAGATGGAAGGCAAGGTCCGCAGCAGCGGCCTGCCGACCAACGCGTTCGCGATGCGGATGCTGAAGGCGATGGGCTTCTCGGACGCGCGGCTCGCCGTGCTCACGGAGACCTCCGAGGCCGACGTCACCGCCAAGCGCCACGCGCTCGGGGTGCGCCCGGTGTTCAAGCGCATCGACACCTGCGCGGCGGAGTTCGCGTCGCCGACCGCCTACATGTATTCGACCTATGAGCGGCCGTTCGCCGGCGAACTCGCCGACGAAAGCGCGCCGTCGGACCGCAAGAAGGTGATCATCCTCGGCGGCGGCCCGAACCGCATCGGCCAGGGTATCGAATTCGACTATTGCTGCTGCCACGCCTGCTTCGCGCTCGAGGACGCCGGCTACGAGACCATCATGGTCAACTGCAACCCGGAAACGGTATCGACCGACTACGACACCGCCGACCGGCTGTATTTCGAGCCGCTCACCGCCGAAGACGTGCTGGAGATCATCGCGACCGAGCGCAAGAACGGCACGCTGCACGGCGTGATCGTGCAGTTCGGCGGCCAGACCCCGCTGAAGCTTGCCCGCGCGCTCGAAGCCGCCGAAGTGCCGATCCTCGGCACCTCGCCCGACGCGATCGACCTCGCCGAGGACCGCGACCGCTTCAAGCGCGTGCTCGACAAGCTGCGTCTCAAGCAGCCGAAGAACGGCATTGCCTATTCGGTCGAGCAGGCCCGCCTCGTCGCCGCCGATCTCGACCTGCCGCTGGTGGTGCGTCCGTCCTACGTGCTCGGCGGCCGCGCGATGCAGATCATCCGCGAGGAGAACCAGCTCAACGATTACCTGCTGGGAACGCTGCCCGAGCTGGTGCCCGCCGACATCAAGGCGCGCTACCCGAACGACAAGACCGGGCAGATCAACACCGTGCTCGGCAAGAACCCGCTGCTGTTCGACCGCTATCTGTCCGACGCGACCGAAGTCGACGTCGACTGCCTCTGCGACGGCAAGGACACCTTCATCGTCGGCATCATGGAGCACATCGAGGAAGCCGGCATCCATTCCGGCGACTCCGCCTGCTCGCTGCCGCCGCATTCGCTCGACGCCAAGACCATCGAGGAGCTGGAGCGGCAGACCCGCGAACTCGCGCTCGGGCTCGACGTGGTCGGCCTGATGAACGTGCAATACGCCATCAAGGACGGCGAGATCTACGTGCTCGAGGTCAACCCGCGCGCATCCCGCACCGTGCCGTTCGTCGCCAAGGTGATCGGCACGCCGGTCGCCAAGATCGCGGCGCGGATCATGGCCGGCGAGAAGCTCGCCGACTTCAAGCTGAAGAAGAAGAAGCTCGGCCATGTCGGCGTGAAGGAATCGGTGTTCCCGTTTGCGCGCTTCCCCGGCGTCGATACCGTGCTCGGACCGGAGATGCGTTCGACCGGCGAAGTGATGGGCATCGACCGCTCCTTCGAGGTCGCGTTCGCGAAGAGCCAGCTCGGCGGCGGCACGCGCGTGCCGCGACAGGGTACGGTGTTCGTCTCGGTGCGCGGCGACGACAAGATGCGCATCGCGGATGCGGTGCGGCTGTTGCACTCGCTCGGCTTCAAGGTGATGGCAACCTCGGGCACGCAACGGTACCTCAGCGACAACGGCGTGCCGACTGAAAAGGTGAACAAGGTGCTCGAAGGCCGTCCGCACATCGTCGACGCCATCACCAATGGCGACGTCCAGCTGGTCTTCAATACCACCGAAGGTCCGCAGGCGCTGGCCGACAGCCGCTCGCTGCGGCGGGCTGCCCTCTTGCATAAAGTACCATATTACACCACTCTTTCGGGCGCGGTGGCGGCCGCACGGGGAATCCGGGCCTATCGGGCCGGGGACCTTGAGGTCCGCACGCTTCAGAGTTACTTTTCCGAAAGCTGACCGCTGCCTGGGCTGAAGGCCCGAAGCGGTCAATTAGCCGAATGGCTGGAACTCACCGCGCGATTGGATGTTGTCACGGCCCTTAGCGGGGCCGAAAATCACTGGGCTTCCGGGCGCGTTGGCGCCCTGATTCCTGCGTTAGCTGAACTGGATATTCGTGCACGGCCGCCGGGCGCGCGCGATGAAGGACGAAGATGATGGATAAGGTTCCGATGACCGCGGGCGGATACGCCGCGCTGACGGACGAGTTGAAGCATCGCCAATCGGTGGATCGTCCGCGCATCATCGAACACATCGCGGAAGCGCGCTCGCACGGCGATCTCTCGGAGAACGCCGAGTATCACGCCGCCAAGGAAGAGCAGTCGCACAACGAGGGCCGCATCGCCGAGCTCGAGGACAAGCTCGCGCGCGCCGACATCATCGACATTTCGAAACTGTCAGGCGACACCATCAAGTTCGGCGCGACCGTGACGCTGATCGATGAGGACACCGAGAAGAAGGCGGTGTGGCAGATCGTCGGCGAAGTCGAGGCCGACGCCAAGAAAGGCCGCATCTCCATCACCTCGCCACTTGCGCGCGCGCTGATCGGCAAGAAGAAGGGGACCACCGTCGAGGTGATGGCGCCGGGCGGAGCCAAGGCCTACGAGATCACCAAGGTCGAGTGGCGGTAGTTACCTTCACGTGACTGGTGCAAAAAAGCCGCGTCTCGCACGCGGCTTTTTTTATGCCCCGCGTTTCTCCCCGGTCTGACAGCAATGTGAATGGAGAGCCGCTGCACGCCATGCCAGTGAGGCCGTGACATGTTTATGCAGCATAATCATGTCGGGAGAAGGAGTTCCGGCTGACGATGGCGTCGCAACACGCATCACTGCGCGTCACCGTGCCGCTGCCGCGTTCTCTCGCAACTGCCGTCGTGCGAGGAATGATTCCAGGCGCGAGGTGTTGACATCACACTCCGGTGGCGGACACCGTGTGTTTCTGCTTCGTGCAACGTTCCAGTGTGTCAAACAGGGGGTAAATGACAATGGACCAGATGCTATCCAAGTTTCAGCCGGTGGCACTCAGCCTGTTCCGGTTCATCACCGGACTGCTGCTGTTTCAGTTCGGCGTCGCCAAGCTTTTGAAGTTCCCGCCCGGGACAATGTTCGAGAAGGTCGAACTGTTCTCGTTGATCGGAGCCGCCGGCGCGCTCGAGTTGGTCCTGGGCGGGCTGCTGATGATCGGCCTGTTTTCACGGATCGTGGCCTTCATCCTGGCGGGTGAAATGGCTTTCGCCTACTTCATCGGCCACTTCCCGAAAGGCTTCTATCCGCTGCTCAACAACGGCAGTCTGGCGATCGCGTTCTGCTTTGCCTGCCTCTACCTTGCGACCTCGGGTCCAGGTCCGATCAGCGTCGACGCTGCGATGGGGAAGAGGTAACGGACAACATCGTCATTGCGAGCGAAGCGAAGCAATCCACCTCACTGCAAGCGGGAGCATGGATTGCTTCGTCGCTTCAGCGCAAAATTGCTTCGCAATTTTGTCGCGAGCTCCTCGCAATGACGATTGAATGCGGACTCAGCCGACCGCCTTCAATCCCAGCGGCACCGCGGCCTCGTATTTCGAATTGTGCAGCACCAGCGACGTCCTGACGTTGCGCACATGCGGCGCGGCCGTCAGGTGGGTGACGAAATCCTGGAATGTCGCCATGTCGGGCGCGACGCATTTGAGGATGAAATCGACTTCACCCGACAGCATCCAGCATTCCCGCACCAGCGGCTCGGCGCGCACGAAATTCTCGAAGGCGCGGAGGTCGGCGTCGGCTTGGCTCGACAGATGCACCGAGGCGAACACCGTGACGTCGTAGCCGAGGCGGCGCGGATCGAGCAGGCCGCGGTATCCCTGGATGTAGCCTTCCTCCTCCAGCGCCCGGACCCTGCGCAGGCAGGGCGGCGGCGAGATACCGACGCGTTTGGCCAGTTCCACATTGGTGATTCGGCCATCGGCCTGGATCTCGGCGAGGATTTTGAGGTCGATCTCGTCAAGGTTCTTCGACACGCGACTACAGTTCCCTAGGGGTTTGGATGGCTTGGCAGGTCCGCCGGCAACTCTCATAGCGCAGCCAGCCGGCACTGCGCAATTTTATTGCGCGTGCAGCGCACGATTTCGCGAATGTGACCTTCAGTTCCGGGGAAAAATCGCTGCCATGGATTGCAAATCTTGCATAGCTTGCCAGATATCCTAGACTTGGATTTGACACTTTTAGCACCGCCGTGACCCGCCTCCGGGGTGCTTCCCACACAAGTCCCCGTCAAAGTCCCCAGAAGAGAGGGATCAGCTAATGCCCGCGCCTGTCCACGCCAAGGTCGTCATCATCGGGTCCGGCCCCGCCGGCTACACCGCAGCGATCTACGCGGCACGCGCGATGCTCGAGCCGGTGCTGATCCAGGGCATCCAGCCGGGCGGGCAACTCACCATCACCACCGACGTCGAGAACTATCCCGGCTTCGCCGATGTGATCCAGGGCCCCTGGCTGATGGAGCAGATGGAGAAGCAGGCGGCCCATGTCGGCACCAAGATCGTCACCGATCTCGTCAACAAGCTGGAACTCGGCCAGCGCCCGTTTCGCCTGACCTGCGATTCCGGCGACGTCTATCTCGCCGAGACCGTGATCCTCGCCACCGGTGCCCAGGCGCGCTGGCTCGGGCTGCCCTCGGAAGCAAAGTTCCAGGGCGGCGGCGTGTCGGCCTGCGCGACCTGCGATGGCTTTTTCTACCGCGGCAAGGACGTTGTGGTGGTCGGCGGCGGCAACACCGCCGTCGAGGAAGCGCTGTACCTGACCAATCACGCCTCCCAGGTCACCATCGTGCATCGCCGCGATCATTTTCGCGCCGAGCGCATCCTGCAGGAGCGGCTGTTCAAGAATCCCAAGATCAAGGTGGTGTGGGATTCGGCGATCGACGAGATCTGCGGATCGGAGAACCCGAACAAGGTCACCCATGTGCGGCTGAGGAACGTCAAGACCGGCGCGCTCACGAACCTCAAAACCGACGGCGTCTTCATCGCGATCGGCCATGCGCCGGCGACGGAGCTCGTCAAAGGCCAGATCAAGCTGAAACCGTCGGGCTATGTCGAGGTGGCGCCGAACTCCACCGCGACCTCGATGCCCGGCCTGTTCGCCGCGGGCGACGTGGCGGATGAAACCTTCCGGCAGGCGGTCACCGCCGCCGGCCTCGGCTGCATGGCTGCGCTCGAGGCGGAACGCTTCCTGGCTCTTCGCGCGAGCGATCGCGCAGCGGCGGAATAATCATGGCACGATCTCGCGACGGATTTACGGATATGGATTGGGACAAGCTGAAGGTCTTTCACGCAGCGGCGGAGGCAGGCAGCTTCACACATGCCGGCGAACAGCTTGGCCTGTCGCAATCGGCGGTCTCCCGCCAGGTCAGCGCGCTGGAGCAGGAGCTCTCGGTGTCGCTGTTTCACCGCCACGCCCGCGGCCTGATCCTCACCGAACAGGGCGACCTCCTGTTCCGCACCGCGCATGACGTGTTCATGCAGCTGCAGGCGGCCCGCGCAAAGCTCACCGACAGCCGCGAGCGGCCGAGCGGCGACCTCAAGATCACGACGCCGCCGGCGCTCGGCATCAACTGGCTGATCCCGCGGCTCGACGAGTTCACCGCGCTCTATCCCGACATCCGGATCTCGCTGATCGTCACTGACGAGGATCTCGACCTCTCGATGCGCGAGGCCGACGTCGCGATCCGCACCCGCAAGCCGACCCAGCCGGACCTGATCCAGCGCAAGCTGTTCTCGATCGGCTTCCATGCCTATTGCTCGCCGGAATATATCAAGCGCTTCGGCACGCCGCGCACGCTCGATGATCTTGACTCGCATCGCATCATCATGCTCGGCGACTCACAGGTGCCGGCACATCTGCAGAACCGCAGCTGGCTGATCGATGCCGGCCGCAACGGCTCCGGTCCGCGCGAGCCCTACTTCAAGGTCAACAACATCCTTGGCCTTGTGCGCGCCTGCCAGCAGGGCCTCGGCATCGCCGCGCTGCCGGACTATCTGGTCGAACAGAACAACCTCGTGCAGCTGTTCGGCGAGTCCGACTCGATCGCGCTCGACACCTACTTCGTCTATCCGGAAGAGCTGAAGACGGTGGCCCGAGTGCAAGTGTTTCGCGACTTCGTGGTCAGCAAAGCGCAGCGCTGGCCGTCCTGATTAAGCCCGCCTTATAGGACTAGTTTATAGGGCTATCGGTGCTGCCCCCGGTCTCCGCATGACTGACATGCGACCTGGATAGTTGCTGCATGGCACAGATGGGGATCATAGTGTTTACACGCTGAGCGTTCGCGTCGCGCATATGTCCCCCTCCTCCAGTGGCGCGGAAGTTCAGTAATCCCTCTTGGAAGGTGATTGTGTCGGCCTCACGTGGCCAATACCTTAAGCCGGGCTCACTCGAGCCCGGCTTTTTTTCATCGCTGTGCCTCTTCACCTCCGTGTCATGCGCAAAACGCGCCGCACGCGCCGATCAGCATGCGCATTGACAACAACCTCGCAGCGCAACATCATTGTCCCATGATCACGACTTCGTGCGCCGTTCTGTCGTCGAAAAAAGCTCCCCTCCCGGGGACACGAGATCGCGCGCGATAAGATCACCTTCGCATTCAACCGATCCCGAAACCCCGCCGCCTGGACGGGGTTTTTTGTTGGTCCCGTCTCCGGCCTTGCCTTCTTGAGGAGATGGAACATGACCGATCTACACCAGCAATTGCAGGGCCTCTGGCTGCCCCTGATCACGCCATTCCGTAACGGCGAGCTCGACGTCACGTCGCTGCGGCGTCTCGTACGGCACTACGCCAATGGCCCCGTCGACGGGTTCATTCTCGGCGCAACCTCCGGCGAGGGCATGGCGCTCAGCATGGACGAGCTGGAGGGGCTGGTGAGCGTCGTGCTCGACGAGCTCAGTGCCAGCTCCCGCCATTTGCCGGTCTGTCTCGGGCTCTCCGGCGCCTCGACCGCCCGGATGAAGGAAGCGCTGGACGACACGGCCGACTGGCCGATCAACGGCTATTTGATCGCCAGCCCCTATTATATCAGGCCCTCGCAGCGCGGGCTCGTGCAGCACTTCAACGCGCTCGCCGATCACGCGTCGTGGCCGATCGTGCTTTACAACATTCCCTATCGCACGGCGGTAAACCTGACCAACGAAACGCTGCTGGCGCTCGCGGACCATCCGAACATCGTCGGCATGAAGGATTGCTGCGCCGACCGCGCGCAGTCGATCGACTTCCTCAACCGCCGGCCGGCCGGCTTCCGCGTGCTGACCGGCGAGGATGCACAGACCTTCGATGCGCTCTCGGACGGCGCCGACGGCGCAATCCTGCTGTCCGCACATCTGGAAACAAACACCTTCGCTGCGATCCGCACGCTGCTGCAGCAGGGCCAGCGCGACGCGGCGCTGGCCGCCTGGCAGAGCGTCGTCGGCCTGACGCGGCTGTTGTTCGCCGAACCGAGCCCTGCGCCGGCCAAGCACTGGCTGTGGCGGCAGGGGTTGATCGACAGCCCCGAGGTGCGGCTGCCGATGGTCGCGGTGAGCGAAGATCTCGCAACCTGGCTCGACGCCGAGATGGAACGCCGCGCGCAGTTGCTGCTGCCGGCGTGAATGCCCCGGCCATACTCTGCTCCCTCGCCCCGGTCTTGCGGGGAGAGGGTTGGGGTGAGGGGCTGCTTCCGCGCAAACGGCGAGAGATAGACTCGTGGAGAGTCCCCCTCACCCGGATCGCATCTTGCGATGGGACATAGCCGAAGCTCTGCTTCGGCGTCCTTAGCCACGGCCGCCGGAGGCGGCCTATGCCTCTCCCCGCAAGCGGGGCGAGGTAAGAAAGCTCAATCCAGCTTCACCCGCGAGAGCCTGAGCGCATTACCGATCACGCTCACCGAGGACAGCGCCATCGCGGCGGCGCCGACCATCGGCGACAGCAGGATGCCGAACAGCGGATACAGCACGCCGGCCGCGATCGGCACGCCGGCCGCATTGTAGACGAACGCGAACGCCAGGTTCTGGCGGATGTTGCGCATGGTCGCGACCGACAGCCGCCGCGCGCGCACGAGGCCCATCAGGTCGCCGGTCAAAAGCGTGATGCCGGCGCTCTCGATCGCGACGTCGGTGCCGCCGCCCATCGCGATGCCGACATCGGCAGCGGCGAGCGCCGGCGCGTCATTGACGCCGTCGCCTGCCATTGCGACGGTGCGCCCCTCGCCGCGCAGCCGCTGCACGACCTCGCTCTTGCGCTCCGGCAGAACGCCGGCCTCGACCTCGTCGATGCCGAGCGTCTTTGCCACCGCCCGCGCGGTGGTCTCATTGTCGCCGGTCAACATCACGATGCGCAGGCCCTCGGCACGCAGCGCCTGCAGCGCGCTCGTCGCGGACGGCTTGACCGGATCGGCAATCGCGATCACCCCGGCGATGCGGCCATCGACCGCGACATAGATCGCCGTCGCGCCGTCCCGCCGCGCGGCCTCGGCCGCCTCGTCGAGCGCTGCCGTCGCGATCTTCAGTTCGGCCATCAGCACCGCGTTGCCGAGCGCAACCTGCCTGCCTTCGACCGTGCCGGTCGCACCCTTGCCGGAGGGCGAGGCAAAATTGCTGACGACGGCGGATGCAAGCTTGCGCTCCCTGGCAGCGGCGATGATCGCCTGCGCCAGCGGATGCTCGCTGCCCTGCTCGACACTGGCGGCAATGCGCAGCAGATCGCTCTCGTCGAACCCTGCGGCGGCAATGACGCGCACGACCTTCGGCTTGCCCTCGGTGAGCGTGCCGGTCTTGTCGATGACGAGCGTATCGATCGCCTCCATCCGCTCGAGCGCCTGCGCGTCGCGGATCAGGATGCCGGAATGCGCGCCGCGGCCGACACCGACCATGATCGACATCGGCGTCGCCAATCCCAGCGCGCACGGGCAGGCGATGATCAGCACCGTGACGGCGGCGACCAGCGCGAAGGTCAGGCGCGGCTCGGGGCCGAACAGCGTCCAGGCGATGAAGGCGAGCACGGCGGCGGCGATCACCGCCGGCACGAACCAGCCGGCGACACGATCGGCCAGCCGCTGGATCGGCGCGCGTGAGCGCTGCGCCTTCGCCACCATGTCGACGATCCGCGACAGCATGGTGTCGCGGCCGATCTTCTCGGCGCGCATCACGAGGCCGCCGCTCTGGTTGACCGTGCCGCCGATCACCCTCTCGCCTTCGGCCTTCGCGACCGGCATCGACTCGCCGGTAACCATGGACTCGTCAATGACCGCACTGCCCTCGACGACGACGCCGTCGACCGGAACCTTCTCGCCCGGCCGCACGCGCAGGCGGTCGCCGACCTTGATCGCGTCGATGTCGATGTCCTCGTCGCCATGCTCGGTGACACGCCGCGCGGTCTTGGGCGCGAGGCCGAGCAGCGCGCGGATCGCGCCCGAGGTCTGCGCGCGGGCGCGCAATTCCAGCACCTGGCCGAGCAGCACCAGCACCGTGATCACGGCCGCCGCCTCGAAATACACCGCGACCGCGCCGTGCATGTCGCGGAACGCAGGCGGGAACAGCTGCGGCGCCAGCGTCGCGACCACGCTGTAGACATAGGCGACGCCCGTGCCCATCGCGATCAGCGTGAACATGTTGAGATTGCGGGTGACCAGCGACTGCCAGCCGCGCACGAAGAACGGCGCACCGGCCCACAGCACGACCGGCGTCGCCAGCACGAGTGAGATCCAGTTCGACCAGCCCTGTGGCACCAGATGCATCAGCCCGAGATGGCTGCCCATCTCGAGCACGAACACCGGCAAGGTCAGCGCGAGGCCGATCCAGAATCGCCGCGTCATGTCGATCAGTTCAGGATCCGGTCCGTCGTCGAGCGAGACCTGCTCGGGCTCCAGCGCCATGCCGCAGATCGGGCAGCTGCCGGGGCCGACCTGACGCACCTCGGGATGCATCGGGCAGGTGTAGATGGTGCCCGCGGGCGCCGGCGGTTCGGGTTCACGCGGCTTGAGGAATTTCTCCGGCTCGGCCTCGAAGCGCTCGCGGCAGCGGCCGCTGCAGAACAGGTACTCCTCGCCCTTGTAGCTGAAGCGATGCTTGGCGGTCGTCGGGTTGACCTTCATGCCGCAGACCGGATCGATCGCGAACGCCGCCTCGGCCGGCGTCGTGTCGTGATCATGCTTGCCGCCGCAGCAGGAATGCGCGGCCGCGCCGTTGTGGTGATGATTCGCGTGCGAATGGTCGTGCTTTGCGTGTGCCACGAAACTCTTCCCGGCCGCTAACCCGGCCTCTTGATTTGTATACCCTAGGGGGGTATATGAGGCCTATGAGAGACGAGGTCAAGACATCCTGCTTAAAACGGCTCAAACGGATCGAAGGTCAGATCCGCGGGTTGGCCGCCATGGTCGAGGACGACCGCTATTGCATCGACGTGGTGACGCAGATCGCGGCCGCGCGCGCGGCACTGCGCCGCGTCGAGGAAGAGGTCCTGCGCGATCATGTGGCGCATTGCGTCGAGCATGCGATCTCGTCCGGCGACAAGGCCGACCAGCGGCGCAAGATCGCCGAGCTGATGGACGTGATCGGGCGTGCGGATAGATGAGGTGTAGCCGTTGCCACGGCGCGCTCACTGCTTTCGACGGAGTCGAGAGCAGCACCGCACATTCGGTGTCGTCCCGGCGAAGGCCGGGACCCAACCACAGGGAGTGGTTGTTTGTGCGAGCTGGGGCCCCGGCGTGCTTCATAACCGCAGCCGGTGGTTATGGGTCCCGGCCTTCGCCGGGACGACGTTGGGGAGAGATCGCGCTCAGGTATTGAATCTGAAATGCATGACGTCGCCGTCGGCGACGACATACTCCTTGCCTTCAAGCCGCAGCTTGCCGGCGTCGCGCGCGCCGGCTTCGCCGTTGCCGGCGATGTAATCGGCATAGGCGATGGTCTCGGCGCGGATGAAGCCCTTCTCGAAATCGGTATGGATCACGCCGGCGGCGGCAGGCGCCTTGGTGCCGCGGTCGATGGTCCAGGCGCGCGCTTCCTTCGGGCCGACGGTGAAATAGGTGATGAGATCGAGCAACCGGTAGCCGGCGCGGATCAGCCGATCGAGCCCGGCCTCTTCCAGACCCAGCGTCTCCAGGAAGTCGGTGCGCTCTTCACGCGACAGCGTCGCGATTTCGGATTCGATCTTGGCCGAGATCACGACCGCGACCGCGCCCTCCTCCTTGGCGCGCTCGAACACCGCCTTGGAGAAGTTGTTGCCGTCCTTGGCCGAGCCTTCCTCGACGTTGCAGACATAGAGCACGGGCTTCGAGGTCAGGAGCCCGAGCATGCGGAACGCTCGCTCCTCCTCCGGCTTGCGCTCGAGCGCGCGCGCCGGCTTGCCGTCGCGCAGCAGCACCAGGGCGCGGTTGACGAGCTCGAGCTGCTCCTTGGCTTCCTTGTCGTTGCCCTTGGCCTTCTTCGAGAGGTTGTCGACGCGCTTCTCCAGGCTGTCGAGGTCGGACAGCATCAGCTCGGTCTCGATGGTCTCGATGTCGGCGAGCGGCGCGATCTTGCCCTCGACATGGGTGATGTCGGAATCCTCGAAGCAGCGCACCACATGGGCGATGGCGTCGACCTCGCGGATGTTGGCGAGGAACTGGTTGCCGAGACCTTCGCCCTGCGACGCGCCGCGGACGAGGCCCGCGATGTCGACGAAGGTCAGCCGCGTCGGAATGATCTGCGCCGACTTCGCGACCGCCGCGAGCTTCTCCAGCCGCGGATCCGGTACCGCGACCTCGCCGACATTCGGCTCGATGGTGCAGAACGGATAGTTCGCCGCCTGGGCGGCCGCCGTCTCGGTCAGCGCATTGAACAGCGTCGACTTGCCGACGTTAGGCAGCCCGACGATCCCGCATTTGAATCCCATGTCTTCCTCAACATTCTCTGATCCGGCATGGCCGGGCTCGTCCCGGCCATCCACGTCTTACCGTGCACGCGGCAAGTAAGACGTGGATGCCCGGCACAAGGCCGGGCATGACGACAAGGGAATCAAGACGGCTTCTCGCCGCCGTCCTCACCCTTGTCGAAAAACCCCTTGGCCTGCATCGTCAGATGCACCTTGTTGGCGAACGACGCGTCGTGCCCGGTCGCCAGCAGGCCGGCATTGTCGGCGACGGCCTGGCACAAGGCCTCCACCCACGCCCGGTCGCTCTTGGCGAAGTCCGACAGCACGTGGCTGTGCACGAGCTCCTTGACGCCGGGATGACCGATCCCGAGCCGCACCCGCCGATACTCGTTGCCGATATGCGCGGAGATCGAGCGCAGCCCGTTATGGCCGGCGATCCCGCCGCCGATCTTGACCCGCACCTTGGCGGGCGGCAGTTCGAGCTCGTCCTGGAACACGGTGATGTCGGAGGGCGCGAGCTTGAAGAAGTTCGCCGCTTCCTGCACCGCGCGCCCGGACTCGTTCATGTAGGTGGTCGGCTTCAGCAGCACGACCTTCTCACGATCGACGACGCCCTCGGAGGTCTCACCCTGAAAGCGACGGCGCCATGGTGCGAAACCATGACGCCGTGCAATCTCATCGACCGCCAGGAAACCGATATTGTGCCGGTTGCTGGCGTATTTCGCGCCGGGATTACCGAGACCGACAAAAAGGCGCATGGCGCGGCATCCCGCGTCGGCGCGCCATCAGACGATCGCGCGCCGACCTGATCGATTACTTCTTCTTGTCGCCACCGGCGGGAGCCTTGGCACCCGCGGCCGGAGCCGCAGCACCCGCAGCCGGAGCCGCCGCAGCGGCCGGAGCTGCAGCACCCGCGGCCGGAGCAGCGCCACCGGCAGCCGCCGCAGCCGCGGCCTTCTGCTCTTCGGCGTAGCCGGACGGCGGCACGATGGTGACCAGGGTTGCGTCCTCGCGGGTCAGCGACTTCACGCCCGTGGGCAGCTTGACGTCGGAGAGATGCAGCGAGTAGCTGATCTCCAGCGCGCCGACGTCGGCCTCGATGTATTGCGGAATGTTGTCGACCGAGCACTCGAGATCGAGCGCGTGGGTGACGATGTTCACGGTGCCGCCGCGCTTGACGCCCGGCGAACTTTCACCGTTCACGATGTGAAGCGGCACGCTGACGCGGATGGTGGCTCCTTCGCCGAGCCGCATGAAGTCGACATGGAGCGGGAAGTCCTTCACCGGATCGAGGTGGTAGTCGCGCGGAATCACGCGATGCTTCTTGCCCTCGAGATCGATGTCGAACAGCGTGGTGAGGAACCGGCCCGCCAGGATGCGCTGGCGCAGTTCACGATCGTCGACCGAGATGGTCACCGGGGGCTGGTTGTCTCCGTAGATCACTCCGGGAACTCTCCCGGCGCGACGCTCTGCCCGGGCGGCCCCCTTGCCGCTCTTCGGACGCGCGGTCGCCTTCAATTCCTTGACGGTCGCCATAGCGTTAAGTCCTTGTATTTAAAAAGTTAAAGGCCGCAGCGCGGCCCATGCTCAGGTCCACAGCAAGCCTCCAGGGGTGCGGGGGCCGCGGACGTGGCGGGCTTTTAGCCCCAAAGGGCCGAAATGACAAGGAAATGAAGGGATTTTTCTTGATGCCCCAAGACGGGGCGTAGCCCGGATGGAGCGAAGCGCAATCCGGGGCCGGCCCCGCGGAGGCAGTGGTCCCGGATTTCGCTTTGCTCCATCCGGGCTACATGCCGTTTCAGCCGGCCGAACCGCCGAGCTTGGCCTCCAGCGCGGCGACCCTCGCCTTCAGCGCCTCGTTCTCCTCGCGCGCCAGGCGGGCCATGTCCTTGACCGCGTCGAACTCCTCGCGCTTGACCACGTCGAGGTCGCGCAGGATCCGTTCCGCCTGGTTGCGCATGACCGTGTCGACCTCGCGCTTGACGCCCTGGGCAGCGCCCGCGGCATCGTTCATCAGACGGCCGATCTCATCGAAAAACCGGTTGCTGGTCTGGGTCATCTCGCAAAACTCTCCGCGTTCACTGGCCTCGCGCCCAAGACAATGGCGATCTCAGCCATCCGGTTCAAGTCCGCCGCGAATGGCAGGCCTCCCGAGGCTTGCCTTGTCATGCTCCGGTTTCCTTGCAATCGTATGAACTCACAACAGAAATCGCACACATAACGCGAGCAGAAACGCCATGATCGAAGAGACCGTCGAGATCCCGACCAAGGACGGCAAGACCACCACCTTCATCACCCATCCCGAGCGCGGCGGCCCTTTCCCTGTCGTCATCTTCTACATGGACGCGCCGGCGATCCGCGAGGAGCTGCGCGACATGGCGCGCCGGCTCGGCACGTCGGGCTATTATGTGATGCTGCCCAATATGTATTACCGCGCCGGCGTGATGGAGCTCGGCCCGATCAATCCCGATCCGGAATCGCCCGAGCGCAAGCGCATGTTCGAGCTGATGCACTCGCTCAACATTCCGCTGGTCATGGAAGACACCAAAGGCCTGCTCGCCTATGCCGAGACGCAGAAGGCCGCGAACACCAGCATCATCGGCACTGTCGGCTATTGCATGAGCGGCCGCTATGCGGTGAACGCGGCGACGCATTTCGGCGATCGCGTCAAGGCCGCCGCCTCGGTCTACGGCACCCATCTGGCGACCGACCAGCCCGACAGTCCGCATCTTGCCGCGCAAAAGACCAAGGCCGAACTCTATTTCGCCTGCGCCGAGACCGATATCTACGCGCCACAGGAAATCATCGAGCAGGTGAAGGCCGGCATGAAGGGATCGAACAACGAGGTGGAGATCTATCCCGGCACGCATCACGGCTTTGCGTTCCCCAAGCGTCCGGTCTATGACCGCGACGCCGCCGAACGTCACTGGGAGCGGCTGCTGGCGCTTTACCGCCGCAACCTCGTGAGCTGAGTCTCAAGACGCACGATGCCGTTCCTGCTGATCGACTTTCCGGTGTTCAATCCCGTCGCGCTCTCGCTCGGCCCGATCGTGATCCGCTGGTATGCGCTGGCCTACATCGTCGGCATCGTGCTGGGCTGGATCTACGCCCGCTCGCTGATCAAGAAGGAACGGCTGTGGGGCGGCCCGGCGCCGATCACGCTGCCGCAGCTCGACGATTTCATCCTCTGGGTCACCATCGGCATCATCGTCGGCGGCCGCACCGGCTATGTGCTGTTCTACAATTTGCCCTTCTTCATCGCGCATCCGGCCGAAATCCTGGAATTGTGGAAGGGCGGCATGTCGTTCCACGGCGGCTTCCTCGGCTGCGTCGCAGCGGTGATGCTGTTTGCCCGCCGCAACAACATCCCGATCCTGTCGCTCGGCGATATCACCACCGCGGTCGCGCCGATCGGGCTGTTCCTCGGCCGGCTCGCCAATTTCATCAACAGCGAATTGTGGGGCCGTCACGCCGATCCGAGCCTGCCCTGGGCCATGATCTTCCCCAATGGCGGGCCGCTGCCGCGGCATCCGAGCCAGCTCTACGAGGCCGGGCTTGAAGGCATCGTGCTGTTTGCGGCGTTGGCCGTCATGATCCGGATGGGCGCGCTCAAGCGTCCCGGCCTGATCCTCGGCAGCTTCATTGCGATCTACGGCGTTGCCCGAATCATCGGCGAGCACTTCAGGGAGCCCGACCCGCAGCTCGGCTTCCTGTGGGGCGGATTAACCATGGGCATGCTGCTGTCGGTGCCAATGATCATCGTGGGCGTTATCCTTATCACGGCCGCCGTCCGCCGCAGGGCGAGCGGTCCGGCGCCGAGTTCAACCTGAACAAGTTCAATCCAAAGCAAGTGCAATCCAAGGAAGGCCGTGAGCGAACCCTCCCCGCTGCTGGATGAGATCAGGAAGCTGATCAAGCTGTCCGGGCCGATGCCGGTCTGGCGCTACATGGAATTGTGTCTGATGCATCCGCGGTACGGCTACTATTTGTCGCGCGATCCGCTCGGCCGCGAGGGCGACTTCACCACGTCGCCCGAGGTCAGCCAGATGTTCGGCGAACTGCTCGGGCTGTGGAGCGCCTCGATCTGGCGCGCGATCGGCTCGCCGGAGACGCTCCGCCTGATCGAGCTCGGCCCCGGCCGCGGCACCATGATGGCGGACGCGCTGCGCGCGCTGCGCGTGCTGCCGCCGCTGTACCAGTCGCTCAGCATCCACCTCGTCGAGGTCAATCCGGTGCTGCGCGAGAAGCAGTACGCGACGCTGGCGGGCGTGCGCAACATCACCTGGCACGACAACATCGACGACGTGCCGGAGGGACCGGCGGTGATCCTCGCCAACGAATATTTCGACGTGCTGCCGATCCACCAGATGGTCCACCGCGAGACCGGCTGGCACGAGCGCACGGTCGGGATGGATGCCAACGGCAACCTGTATTTCGCTCCCGCCCCCGAGCCCGTGCCACATTTCGAGGTGCTGCTGCCGCCGCTGGTGCGCGCCGCCCCGCTCGGCGCAGTGTTCGAATGGCGGCCCGACAACGAGATCATGAAGCTGGCGACGCGGCTGCGCGACCAGGACGGCGCCGCGCTGATCATCGATTACGGCCATCTGCGCAGCGACGCCGGCGACACCTTCCAGGCGATCGCGCGCCACAGCTTCGCCGACCCGCTGAAGAACCCGGGACAGGCCGATGTGACCGCGCATGTCGATTTCCAGGCCCTGGGGCGGGCCGCCGAGGATGTCGGCGCGCGCGTCCACGGACCGGCGACGCAGGGCGACTTCCTCAAGCGCCTCGGCGTCGAGGCCCGTGCGGCCGGGCTGATGGCGAAAGCAAGCCCCGAAGTCTCCGCCGACATTGCCGGCGCGCTGAAGCGGCTGACCGATTCCGGGCGCGGCGGGATGGGCTCGATGTTCAAGGTCATGGCCATCTCCGACCCGCGCCTCACCTCGATCGCCGGATTGAGCGATCAGCCTGACGAGACCGAACAATGACATTGGGATCACCGCTGCTGTCGGCCATTCCGGGCCTGCGCCATGCCTTCTTCTCGCGCGAGGGCGGCGTGTCGGAGGGCATCTATGCCGCGCTGAATGGCGGGCTCGGCTCGCGCGACGATCCGGCCAAGGTCGCGGAAAACCGGCGGCGGATGGCGGAGCAGCTCGGCGTGCCGCTCGATCACCTCGTCAGCGTGCATCAGGTTCACTCGCCTGACGTCGTGGTCGTGACCGGTCCATGGAACGGCGCCGCGCGCCCGAAGGCGGACGCGCTCGTCACCCGCAGCGAGGGCCTTGCGATTTCGGTCACGACGGCCGACTGCGGCCCGATCCTGTTCGTCGATCCCAATGCGCGGGTGATCGGCGCGGCGCATGCCGGCTGGAAGGGCGCGCTGACCGGCGTGCTGGAATCGACCATCGACGCGATGGAGAAGCTCGGCGCCGAGCGCGGCGGCATCGTCGCCGCCATCGGCCCGCTGATCCGCAAGGAGTCCTACGAGGTCGGCAACGAATTCGTCGAACGCTTCATCGAGGCCGATGCGGAGAACGGCATGTTCTTCATGCCCGCCGAACGCGACGGACACGCGATGTTCGATCTTGCCGGCTTCATCCGCATGCGGCTGGAAAATGCCGGCGTGCTGATGATCGACGATCTCGGCATCGACACCTATTCCGACGAGCGCTGCTTCAGCTACCGCCGCTCCGTGCACCGCAAGGAAGCCGATTACGGCCGGCTCGTTCACGCCATCGCGCTGGAAAGCTGACGCCGGGCATCCAGGGCGTTTTCCCGCGAATTGGATACCGGTTCGCGGTGAGGAAACGCGTCAGAATAAAATCGGGCGATTTTTGTGCGACAAGCGGCTTGACTCTCCACCTGCTGGAGACCGGACAAGCGGCACATGACCCAACGCACCTACAGCATCGGCGAGGCGGCGCGGCTCAGCGGAATTTCCGTCCGCAAGCTCCGCTTCTATTCGGACCAGGGGTTGCTGCCGCCGGCCGGCCGCACCGCGAGCGGCTATCGCGTCTTCACCGACGGCGAACTGGTACGCCTCGACCTGATCCGCTGCCTGCGCGATGCGGGGCTCGGTCTCGACGCCATCCGTGAGGTCCTGACCAAGCAGCTCTCGCTGGTCGAGGCGCTGCGGCTTCGCCTCGAGACGCTCGAAGCGGAGATCGCGGCCCAGCGCCGCGTCGCCTCGGCCCTGCGGGCTGCGTTGCGTTCACCGCAACTCACCGAAGCAGACTTGAGGAGATTCTTGACCATGACGCAGCTATCCCGCACCGAGCGCCGCAACGTCGTCGAACGCTTTTTCGAGAAAGTGTCCGACGGCGTCAACATCGACCGGAAATGGATCCGGCAGATGATCGAGACCAGCGTGCCCGAATTGCCCGACGAGCCGACGCCCGAGCAGTGCGATGCCTGGATCGAGCTTTCGGAGATGCTCAGCGACCCTTCCCTCGTCGCCAACATCCGCGCCAACGCGGAGGACGTCTGGAATCACCACGTGCTGGATCTCGCCGCCTGGCAAGCGGCCAACGAAATCGTGCTGGCGAGAGCCAGGGAGATTATCGCGCGCGACCTCGGCCCAACGTCGGAGGCCGGCCAGGCGCTGGCGCGCGACTGGCTGGAAACATCGGCGCGATTGCTGAAGCGAAAACCTGATCTGGAATTCCGCAACTGGATTCGCGGCAAATATGCGCTGCACGACGCCCGGGCCGCGCGCTACTGGGAGCTCGTCGCCATCATGCGCGGGCAATCGCCGGACGCGAGCCCGAACCGCGAATGGGCCTGGATCACCGCAGCCATGCGGCACCATCTCTCTGACTGAGCAGGGAAATCCGAAACCTCGTGGCGCGCCGCCCGGATCGGTTAAGTGCTGTGGCCGTCCTGCCCTAGACGTTAAGCCGTTTTAACGATATCGCAGGACGCAATGAGGGAAGCGTCGAACCGCCAGTTTCAAACTGGGACAGCCGCGCGTGCCGCGATCGCAGGCACGTGGCTCGCGATCGCGTGCGCGCTTGGCGGCTGCGCGGCCGGCGGCAACGTGGCCGACTCCTACGCCATGGCCACGCCGGCAAGCAGCGGCGCGACCGTTGCGTTCGAATCGATCGACGGCCCGCCGCCCCAGGTGTTCGACCGCATGGTGGGCGTGCTCGACAGCGAGTCCAAGCTGCGCAGCCTGTCGATCGTGTCGCGCCAGGGCGCTGCCGCCTATCGCGTGCGCAGCTATTTGTCGGCGCAGGTGGTGCGCGGCCGCACCATGATCTCGTGGGTGTGGGACGTCTACGACAGCAACCAGCAACGCGCGCTGCGGCTCTCCGGCGAGGAGCCCGCCGGCAAGGCCGGCCGCGACGCCTGGGCCGCCGCCGACGACCTGGTGCTGCGCAAGATCGCCCAGGCCGGCTTCAGCGGCCTCTCCAGCATGCTCAATGGCGGCCCGGCGGACAGCCCGGCACCGGATCTGCGCGGTCCCACGGTGGCAAGCGCCCCGGCCCCTGCCGCGCCCGAGACCGTGGCGCTCGGCTATTCCGCCGACTAAAACCCCGGTATCTCCCGGGGAAATGCGTTTTTTGCCCAGGAAAACGGCGGCCAAAGCCGGCTAATGGGTTGCCATCGGAGGCGCCTGCCTGATATTCCCTCGCGCACCGAAAACCCGCCGGTTCTGTAAGGACTTGAGATGCTGAACGTCGTATCCAGCAAGGCGCGGGGGGAAGCATCGATGTCGGCAAAGAACGGATCAATCAAACTCGTCGCCGGCAACTCCAATCCTGCGCTGGCGCAGGACATCGCCAAGGGACTCGGCATCGAACTGACCAAGGCCGTGGTCCGGCGCTTCGCCGACATGGAGATCTTCGTCGAGATCCAGGAGAACATCCGCGGCTCGGACATGTTCATCCTGCAGTCGACGTCGTATCCGGCCAACGACAATCTGATGGAACTGCTGATCATCACCGACGCGCTGCGCCGTGCCTCGGCGCGCCGCATCACCGCGGTGGTGCCCTATTTCGGCTATGCCCGCCAGGACCGGAAATCCGGTTCGCGCACGCCGATCTCGGCCAAGCTCGTCGCCAACCTGATCTCGCGCGCCGGCGTCGACCGCGTCATGACGCTCGACCTGCACGCCGGCCAGATCCAGGGCTTCTTCGACATCCCGACCGACAATCTCTTCGCGGCGCCCCTGATGGTGCGCGACATCAGAGAGAAGTTCGACCTCGCCAAGGTGATGGTGGTGTCGCCCGACGTCGGCGGTGTGGCGCGTGCACGCGGGCTCGCCAAGCGCATCAACACCCCGCTCGCCATCGTCGACAAGCGCCGCGAGCGCCCGGGCGAATCCGAGGTGATGAACGTGATCGGCGACGTCGCCGGCTACAATTGCATCCTGGTCGACGACATCGTCGATTCCGGCGGCACGCTGGTGAACGCCGCCGAGGCGCTGATCGCGCACGGCGCCAAGGAGGTCTCGGCCTACATCACCCACGGCGTGCTGTCCGGCGGCGCCGCCGCGCGCATCGCCTCGTCGCGGCTGAAGGAACTGGTCATCACCGACTCGATCCTGCCGACCGAGGCCGTCAACAAGGCGCCGAACATCCGCCAGATATCGATCGCCGGCCTGATCGCCGAAGCGATCGGCCGCACCGCGGCGGAAGAGTCGGTCTCCAGCCTGTTCGATTAAATCGATATTTGCCGTCGTCCCTGCGCAAGCGGGGATCCATAACCACAGGCCGTTGTTGTTGTTGCGAAGGCTGTGGCTCCAGCGTTGTAAATCAATTCGCATTGGTGTGGTGGTTATGGGTCCCGGCTCAAGGCCGGGACGACACCGAGTTTGCGGCAGCCACCCGCTAGAGCTTTTCCCGTTCCGATGGAATCGGAACGGGGCTCCAGATTCTTGTTTTGACGCGTTTTCTTCACGCGAACCGGTATCCACTTCGCTCGAAAACGCTCTAGAACCCCGGCCGCGGCACGTGGCTCATCAGGGTCCGCGCGTAGCCGCCATCGACGATGATTTCCTCGCCATTGACGTACGACGAGCGATCGCTTGCCAGGAACAGGGTCGCGTCCGCCATGTCCTGCGGTGCGCCGATCCGGCGCATCGGCACCACGGCGGTGCGCCGCTCGGTGACGCCAGGTGTGTCGTAGAAGGCCTGGCTCATCGGCGTCACGACAAGGCCGGGGCTCACCACATTGCTGCGGATGCCATGCGGCCCCCATTCCGCGGCGAGTTGCTGCGAGAGCATCACGACGCCAGCCTTGCTGACGCTGTAGGCGCCGCTCTGCCCTTGCGCATTGCTGGCGGCGATCGAGGCGACGTGGATAAGGCTGCCGCGTCCGGCCTTGCGCATCTGGCGGCCGAACGCCTGCGCGCAGATGAAGTAGCCGGTGAGATTGACCGCCAGCACCGCATTCCATTCCGCGAGCGCGAGCGTATCGAGCCCGCCCGGGCGCAGCACCGCCGCGGTGTTGACGAGAATGTCGCATGAACCAAGCGTGCGCGCGACGGCATCGGCGGCTGCCGCGACATTGTCCTCGCTGGTCGTATCGCAGCTCGCGACGAGATGACCGTCGCCGAACTCGCGAAGCGTTGCCTTGGTCTCCGTAAGGGAGCGCTCGTCGTGATCGAGCGCGGCGACCCTGGCGCCGGCCCGCGCGAAACTGACGGCGGTGGCGCGGCCGATGCCGCCGCCTCCACCGGTGACGACGGCAACGCGGCCCGACAGGCCGAGCCAGTCGGAGGAATGTTGTTCGGTCATGGGCGCCTCCCGCGCGTTTTGGTTTTATGCCGCAAGCATAACCGAACGCGCCGCAGGCGAGAGCGATCCCGGCACGCATGCCGGAATCGCTTTTCCGCCGATGCTAACCAGGGATTCCCGCCGCGACCTGGCCGCGCAGACGTTCGAGGCTGAGCAGCGTGTTGGCACAGGCTTCCGCGACCTCGATCCCCTTGATCACGAAGTGCTTGCGGAAGAACTCGTAATGCACCTCGGTCTCGTGGAATTGCTGCGGCGTCAGCACCGCCGAGAACACCGGCACCTCGGTGCGCAACTGCACATCCATCAGCGCCTTGATCACGGTATCGGCGACGAATTCGTGGCGGTAGATGCCGCCATCGACGACCAGCCCGGCCGCGACGATCGCGGTGTAGCGGCGCGTCTTTGCCAGCAGCTGTGCGTGCAGCGGGATCTCGAACGAGCCCGGCACCTCGAACACGTCGACATTGGTGATGTGACGCGCCTCGATCTCCTTCAGGAACGAGATGCGGCACTCTTCCACCACCTCGCGATGCCAGGACGACTGCACGAAGGCAACGCGCTGCGGCTTTGCGAAGTGCGGATGCTGCGGCGCCGGCGGATTTGCCGGCGTATCGGGAGCGTTTTCTGCCTGGGGGGTTTGGACTTGAGAAGCTTGAACGTCTTGGTCTTGCAACATCTGATTCATGGCTTTCCTCTTTCAGGACCAGAATCAGGGCACACGGACAACGACACGAGCCCACGCGAAAATCGCGTTGGCTGCCGCAACCGTTCTCTTTCATCCGGACTGTAACCGTCGGCTTCGGAATTGCACCGAATCTGCTGACCCTTCCCCCGGCTTCGCGGAAGGAAGGCGCTCGCGGGCTTGGGCTCATCACCCTTACCGCCGGTGGGGATTTTCACCCCGCCCTGAGAACTCGGCGCGCCCGGGATGGACGTGCCTGAGACGAAATATGACCAAAGCGCGACAGCCGGGCAAGGCCTTTGGCATGGGGAAACGGCATGTCCCCATGAGCGCGTTGCGGCTCTGCGAGGTTGATGTGAGGGCCGACGACTGATTCACAGGCGCGGCGAAGCGCCGGCAAATGGTTAACAAAGCGTTACGCGAACGCCTAGATTCCGATTTGTTCTCAAAATCACAGATGTGGCGGAGATCAGCTGTGGACGATGCGCGCTTTGGCTGTGGACGGACTCGGCGTGCGGTTGCGCGGATTCCGCAAATCACATCACTTCATCGGCGTCAGGTCCAGGGGCATCCGGAAGCCCGCATCAGGAACTGCACTCGGCCACGACGCAGTATGTCGCAAGTGCCGGCTTCCGTGTGCGTATCAAGCGATCATAAGAACAAGGTCCGAGACGGCATGTCCCTCCTCGAAAGCATTATCGATTCCCGGAACAACCCGCTTGCGGTGGTCGAGGATATCGCCACCGACAACAACTGGGCGTTCGAGCGTTCCGGCGAAGACGAGGTGACGATCGTCTCCAAGGGAGACTGGATCGATTATCAGCTCTCGTTCACCTGGATGGGCGAGATCGAGGCGCTGCATCTCGCCTGCGCCTTCGACATGAAGATGCCGCAGGCGCGCCGCGCCGAGGTGCAGCGGCTGGTCGCCGCGATCAACGAACAATTGTGGGTCGGCCATTTCGACCTGTGGACCCACACCGGCATGGTGATGCACCGTCAGGCGCTGGTGCTGCCGGGCGGCCTCACCGCCTCCACCGCGCAGTGCGAGGCCATGGTGGTCAACGCGATCCACGCCTGCGAGCGCTACTATCCGGCGTTCCAGTTCGTGGTGTGGGCCGGCAAGTCGACCGCCGAGGCGATGGCCGCGGCGATGTTCGACACCGAGGGCGAGGCGTAACGGTTTCGCTCCAGCGCTTCCACTCGTTCGGTGTCATCCCGGCGAAGGCCGGGACCCATACTCCGCGGCCATGGAGCTTACGCAAAACTGCTTGTGGCTGATCGCTCGTCTCAATAGAACCGCCTGTGGTTATGGGTCCCGGCCTTCGCCGGGACGACACCGGGTTTGTGGAGACGCCTGTGAGCACGAGCAGCGCACTGAAAAATTCGACCGGCACCATCGCGCTTGCGGGCGCGGGCAAGATGGGCGGCGCCATGCTGACCGGCTGGCTCGCGCAGGGTCTCGCGCCCGCGCGTGTCGCGGTGATCGACCCGCATCTCTCACCGGAGATTTCCGCGCTTGCCGCAAAGGGCGTGCGGCTCAATCCGCAAGCGAAGGATCTCGGCACGGTCGACACCCTTGTCGTCGCGGTGAAGCCGCAATCATTCCGCGACGCCGGCGCCGCGCTGAAATCCTTCGTCGGCCCCTCGACGCTCGTCGTCTCGATCATGGCCGGCACGACCATGTCAGCGCTGGAAGAGGTTGTCGGCGGCGCCGTGGTGCGCGCGATGCCGAACACGCCGGCAGCGATCGGCCGCGGCATCACGGTTGCGGTACCGTCGAAGCGCGTCACCGCCGCGCAGCGCGCGATGACCGATGCGCTGCTGAAAGCGACCGGGCTCGTCGAATGGGTCGACGATGAGAGCCTGATGGACGCGGTGACCGCGGTCTCCGGCTCGGGCCCGGCCTATGTGTTCCTGCTCGCCGAGGAGCTGGCGCGTGCCGGCGTTGCGGCCGGCCTGCCCGAGCAGCTCGCGACCACGCTGGCGCGCGCGACCGTCGCCGGCTCCGGCGAATTGCTGCATCGCTCGGATCTGCCCTCCGCGACCCTGCGGCAGAACGTCACCTCGCCCGGCGGCACCACCGCTGCGGCGCTCGAGGTGCTGATGGCGAATGACGGCATGCAGCCGCTGATGACCCGCGCCATCGCCGCGGCAACGCGTCGCTCGAAGGAATTGGCGAAGTAACACACTGACAAGCCCGTCACCCCCGCGCAAAGGCTTTGCCTTTGCGCCGGGATGACGTTCGAACAAGTGGATTGACGCGCGACAACACAGGCCGCCTACTGCGCTTGGCCCGATATCCCGGCAAGCCGCTTGTTAAAACTCTCGACATTGATCAAACCGCGAGCGTGGCGGCCTTCGCCGAGCTTGCGCGTGCCCTCAAAAGCCTCGACCTCGAAGCGGATCACGCGGCGCTCGACCGCGACCACCTTCGCGGTGGTCCGCACGGTGGCGCCGACCAGGGCAGCGGCGAGATGACGGATATCGACCTCGGTCCCGACCGTGACCCAGCCAGGACGCAGCGCGGCGCGGATGGCGTCGCCCGACGCCATCTCCATTTCGAGGATCATCATCGGCGTCGCATAGACCATCGGCATGCCCGCCACGAAATGCCCGACGGTGCGCTCCGGCGGCACCACGAGCATGCGCTCGGCGCTCATGCCGATCCTGATGAAGTCGCGTGCGTCCATGTGGCCTCAAAACAGATGTCGTCCCGGGCAAGCGAAGCGCGACCCGGGACCCATAACCACGAATATCAATTGGTCGAAGGCTGTGGCTACAGCCTTCGCCAATCACCGGCATCGGTGGTTGTGGGTCCCTGCTCCCGTGCGCAATTGCGCACTCGGCAGGGACGACAGAGGTGAATTACTTCTTCGCCGCAGCCGCGCGCTCGACGAACGACTTGCCGCCCTTCATCTTGTGATGCAGCGGCGCTTCGTTGATCTGGATCACGACCGCGTCGGCATCGACGCCGAGATTCTTCACCAGCGCTTGGGTGATGTCGCGCATCATGCCGAGCTTCTGCTCGTCGGTGCGGCCGGCGGCCATGCTCACGGTGATCTCAGGCATTGTTGCTCTCCCTCTTGTTATCGCCATGGCCGGGCTCGTCCCGGCCATTCACGTCGCCGCGCATCAAACAAGAGGTGGATGCCCGGCACAAGGCCGGGCATGACGTCACAAGCGAATGGCTATCCCCACGCCACGTCATGCCGCGCCAGGACCTCGCGGACCCTGGCGACCAGATCGGCTTCTGCGCAGGAGAACTGCGCCGGACGCGTTTCGCGCCATTCCTGGTTGGAGGCGATCGCGGCGGCGGCCTTGGCGCCCTCGATCAGATCCTTGATCTGCACCTCGCCGCGCGCCTTCTCGTCCGAGCCCTGGATGATCACGCAGGGCGAGTTGCGGCGATCGGCATATTTGAGCTGATTGCCCATGTTCTTCGGATTGCCGAGATAGAGCTCGGCGCGGATGCCGGCCTGGCGCAGCTGCGCGACCATCTTCTGGTAGTCGGCGACGCGGTCACGGTCGAACACGGTGACGACGACGGGGCCGAACTCCGCCTGCGTATCGAGCTGGCCGAGCATCGTCAGCGCGGCCTGCAGGCGCGATACGCCGATCGAGAAGCCGGTCGCCGGCACCGGCTCGCCGCGGAAGCGCGAGACCAAGCCGTCATAGCGGCCGCCGCCGCCGACCGAGCCGAACCGCACCGGGCGGCCCTTCTCGTCCTTGGTGTCAAGCAGCAGCTCGACCTCGTAGACGGGGCCGGTGTAATATTCGAGGCCGCGAACGACGGTGGGATCGATGCGGATGCGACCTTCGTAACCAGATGTAGTTACAAGATTTGAGATCGCTTCTAGTTCAGAGATCCCCTCGCCACCTATCGCCGTGTCCGACAGCTTCCTAAGATTGGCAATAACCTCAGCATTCGTGCCCTCCTGTGGACACGTTGAGTTGAGAACGCGCTCAGCTGCGTCCGCCGTCAAACCCGCGCCTTTAGTGAAGTCACCGCTCTCGTCTTTGCGCCCCTCTCCAAGCAGGGCGCGGACACCTTCGGGTCCCAATCGATCAAATTTGTCGATCGCCCGCAGCACAATCAGCTTCCGGCTGAAATCGTCACGCAGTCCGATGCTCTCGAGCACGCCGTCGAGCACCTTGCGGTTGTTCACCTTCACGACATAGGAGCCGCGCGGAATGCCGAGCGCTTCCATCGTGTCGGCTGCCATCATGCAGATCTCGGCGTCGGCCGCCGGCGTCGCCGATCCGACCGTGTCGGCGTCGAACTGCATGAACTGGCGGAAGCGACCGGGACCGGGCTTCTCGTTGCGGAAGACGTAGCCGAACCGATAGGACCGATAAGGCTTCGGCAACGCGTCGAAGTTTTCCGCGACATAGCGCGCCAGCGGCGCGGTCAGGTCGTAGCGCAGCGAGATCCACTGCTCGTCATCGTCCTGGAACGAGAACACGCCCTCGTTGGGCCGGTCCTGGTCGGGCAGGAACTTGCCGAGCGCGTCGGTGTATTCCATCGCCGGCGTCTCCACCGGCTCGAAGCCGTAGAGCTCGTAGACGGCGCGGATCTTCTCGACCATCGCCCGCGTGGCATTAATCGCGGCCGGGCCACGATCTTCCAGCCCGCGCGGCAGGCGCGCCTTCAGCTTCTGAGGTTTTTTGGGTTTCTCGGCCATGAGCGGCCGTTTACCAGCCGGCGCGCAAGGCGGCAACCGGTGCCGCTACGCTGTCATTCCGGGGCGCGTCGAACGACGCGAACCCGGAATCTCGAGATTCCGGGTTCGATGCTGCGCCTCGCCCCGAAATGACGTTGCGTCCGTCACTGGACGTTCCTGATCCAATTATGCGGGTCGTTGGTGCGACCGTACTGGATGTCGACCAGCTTCTTGCGCAGGCCCATGGCGACCGGGCCGGCCACGCCACCGCTGATCTGGAAATCGCCGCTCGCCGAGCACACCTTGCCGATCGGCGAGATGACGGCCGCGGTGCCGCAGGCGAACGCCTCTTTCAGCTTGCCGCTGGCGGCGTCAGCGCGCCATTGCTGGATCGTATAGGGCTCCTCGCGCACACGCGTGCCGGCATCCTTGGCAAGCGCGATGATCGAGTCGCGGGTGATGCCGGGCAGGATGGTGCCGAGCGGCGGCGTCAGCAGCGAGCCGTCGTCGAACGCGAAGAACACGTTCATGCCGCCGAGCTCCTCGATGTAGCGGCGCTCGACCGCATCGAGGAACACGACCTGGTCGCAGCCCCGTTCGATCGCCTCGGCCTGCGCGCGCAGGCTGGCGGCGTAATTGCCGCCGCACTTGACGGCGCCGGTGCCGCCGATGGCGGCGCGCGTGTAATTCTCCGACACCCAGATCGACACCGGCGCCGGGCCGCCCTTGAAATAGGAGCCGACCGGCGAGGCGATGACCGAGAAGATGTATTCGGCCGACGGCTTCACGCCGAGGAAGATCTCGCTCGCGATCATGAAGGGCCGCAGATAGAGACTGCCCTCGCCGCCCGGAATCCAGGCGCGATCGATCCGCACCAGCTGCTCGACCGCATCGATGAACAGATCCTCGGGCAACGGCGCCATCGCCATGCGCTCGGCCGAATCATGGAAGCGGCGGGCATTGGCGTCGGGGCGAAACAGGTTCACGCCGCCATCGTCGCGCTTGTAGGCCTTGAGGCCTTCGAAAATTTCCTGGGCGTAGTGCAGCACCGCACCGGCCGGATCGAGCGGAAAACTCGCGCGGGCCTCGACGCGGGCGCTGTGCCAGCCCTTGCCCTGGCTGTAGCGGACGATCGCCATGTGATCGGTAAAGACCCGGCCGAAGCCGGGGTCCACGAGCTTCGCCGCGCGATCCTTGTCGGACGTCGGATTCGGCGAAGGCTGGATGTCAAATTTCAAAGTCATTTTTCTTGCTTTCCGCTGTCGGAACCGGCGCGATACCCGGCGCCGGCCTGTTTCCCCCGGAGCCATCAGGCTCGGCTGGCCCGAACTTCACCACCGCCGGCCGCGCCGCCGGCTTCCATCGCCAACATGCCGTTTAGACATGCTTTTGCGGAATGCTGAAGTCCAGTATGTTTGCCGAAATGCCGCTCGACAATCGCACGGTAGTCCAATTTGCGGCCCAAACCGCCTCACAGGCTCGTTCAGGCCGCCTTAAACGCTGTCGAGGACAAAACGACCTAATGTTTCGTCATGACAGGCAGTTTTGTAACATTGAACCCAAGATACGTCAATATGACTGACATAAATTTCTCAGGCATGGCTGCCAAGCCCGATTCGCAGGGAGACGACAACGCTCCGGCGGCGGGGGCGCGCGACCTGCGCTGGGACATCATCGAGCTGTTGTTCTTCGCCTACCGCGACTTCGTCGGCGATGCCGACCAGGAGCTGGAGGCGTTCGGCTTCGGCCGCGCCCACCACCGCGTCATCCACTTCGTCACCCGCTATCCAGGGCTGAAGGTCGCCGACCTGCTCGACGTCCTGCGCATCACCAAGCAGTCGCTCGGGCGCGTGCTCAAGCAGCTCTTGGACGAGGGCTACATCGTGCAGAAGACCGGCAACAACGACCGCCGGCAGCGCCTGCTCTACGCCACCCCGAAGGGCGAGGCGCTGGTCGCCAAGCTCGCCGGGCTGCAGACCGACCGCATCAACCGCGCGGTCGCCGGCATCGATCCGGCCGGCGTCGAGACGGTTCGCCAATTCCTCCGCGCGATGATCGACCGCGACGATCCCGACAAGGTGCTCGAAGCGATCTTCGGCGGCGGCAGAAAAACGAGGGAGTGAAGCGGTGCAGGCTGCAACCATGATGCGCGCGCCGGTCGAGCCGGCCGACGACGCGCCGCATCTTCTCCTGGTCGACGACGATCGCCGCATTCGCGACCTGCTGTCGCGCTTTCTTTCCGGCGAGGGCTATCGCGTTACGACGGCGATGAGCGCCACCGATGCGCGCGCCAAGCTGCTCGGGCTGCATTTCGACCTGCTGATCCTCGACGTGATGATGCCCGGCGAGAACGGCTTCGACCTCGCCCGCTTCATCCGCAGCTCCTCGACGGTGCCGATCATCATGCTGACCGCCCGTCACGAGGCGGAAGCCCGCATCGAGGGCCTGCAGATCGGCGCCGACGATTATGTCGCCAAGCCGTTCGAGCCGCGCGAGCTGGTGCTCCGGATCGGCAATATCCTCAAGCGCACCGCGCCGCCGCAGGTCGCAGTCGTCGAGCAGATCGCGTTCGGCCCCTACATTTTCCATATCGAGCGCAGCGAACTGCGTCAGGGCGAGGAGATCATCCATCTTACCGATCGCGAGCGCGAGATGCTGCGCATCCTCGCCAGCGCGCCCGGCGAGACCGTGCCGCGCGCCGAGCTGACCTCTGGCGGCACCGTCAACGAACGCGCGGTCGACGTGCAGATCAACCGCCTGCGCCGCAAGATCGAGCACGATCCCGCCAATCCGCTGTTCCTGCAGGCGGTGCGCGGCATCGGCTATCGCCTGGTGGCCTCGCCCTGAAGCGCGATGAGACCGGGATGAATCGTCATCGCGCTTCAGATCCTCATTTGAGCATGATCTTGCCGGAAAACCGCTGCGCACTTTTCCGGATCATGCTGTAGAGCATCCGCATGAGCACGCTCGACTCCGGCCTGACCCTGATCAAGAACGCCTCGCAGCGCGTCTCGAAGGCGAACGGCTGGATGGGCAATGCGTTCAAGAGCTGGATGCCGACCGGCCTCTATGCCCGCGCGCTGCTGATCATGATCGTGCCGATGGTGATCCTGCAGACCGTGGTGGCGTTCGTGTTCATGGAGCGGCACTGGAACACGGTGACGCGGCGGCTGTCGGCCGCGGTGGTGTCCGATATCGCCGCGCTGATCGACGTCTACAAGAGCTACCCGCAGGACAAGGACCGCGCGCAGCTTCGCCGCATCGCCCAGAAGCTGCAGCTGGTGGTCGACTTCCTGCCCGCCGGCGACATGCCGCCGCCGGGGCCGAAGCCGTTCTTCTCGCTGCTCGACCAGACGCTTTCGGTGCAGCTCGGCCGCCAGATCAGCCGTCCGTTCTGGATCGACACCGTGGGCAAATCCAATTTGGTCGAGATCCGGGTGCAGCTCGACGATTCGGTGATGCGGATCTTCGCCCAGCGCAGCGCGGCCTACGCCTCCAATTCGGAGATCTTCATCTTCTGGATGCTCGGCACCTCGACGATCCTCCTGATCGTCGCCGTGCTGTTCCTGCGCAACCAGATCAAGCCGATCCTGCGGCTCGCCGACGCCGCCGAAAGTTTCGGCAAGGGCCGCGAGGCGCCGAACTTCCGGCCGCGCGGTGCCCGCGAGGTGCGGCGCGCGGCGCAGGCCTTCATCGAGATGAAGGCGCGCGTCGAACGTTCGATCGAGCAGCGCACCGCAATGCTCGCCGGCGTGTCGCACGATCTGCGCACCATCCTGACCCGGTTCAAGCTCGAGCTTGCCCTGATCGGCGAAGGCCCCGAGATCGACGCGATGCGCAAGGACGTCGACGAGATGTCGATGATGCTGGAGGATTATCTCGCCTTCGCGCGCGGCGATTCCGGCGAGGTCGCGCAGCCGACCGACATGGCGTTGGCGCTGGAGGAACTGCGCAGCGACGCCGAACGCCACGGCCACACCGCAACCGTCGCGTTCCACGGCCTGCCCGTTGTCACGGTGAAGCCGGCCTCGTTCAAGCGCTGTCTCGCCAACCTCGTCTCCAACGCGGCGCGCCACGCCAACACGATCTCGATCACCGGCCATCGCGACCATCGCTATCTCAACGTCACGGTCGACGACGACGGACCGGGCATCCCCGCCGACATGCGCGAGGAAGTGTTCAAGCCGTTCCTGCGGCTCGACGACGCCCGCAACCAGGACGAAGGCGGCACCGGGCTCGGGCTTGCGATCGCCCGCGACATCGCCCGCTCGCATGGCGGCGACATCATGCTCAGCGAAAGCCCGATGGGCGGCCTGCGCGCCGTCGTGCGGGTGCCGGTGTAACCTACCAGCGGTAGGACAAGGTGCCGATGACCTGCCGCCGCTCGCCGGCATAACAGTAGCCGGACTGGCAGGTCTGGTAGTGCGTGTCGAACAGATTGGTCGCGTTGACGCGCATGGTGGCGCCGAGGAAGCGCCGGTCCAGCTTGCCGAGATCGTAGTCGATCACCGCATCGAACAACGTCGTCGCTGCGTTCTGGAACGTGTTCTGGTCGTTGCCGAAGTTCGTGCCGATGTAACGGACCCCGAGGCCAAGCCCGAGCCCTTCGACGGGCACGCCGGACTGGAACGTGTACTTGCCGAAGGCGGCGAAGGAATTCCTCGGAATGCCGGAGAGCTCATTGCCGGTCGTATCGGGATTGCCCTGCGTGATCACGACGTTGAGATGGGTGTAGGCCGCGGTGAGATCAAATCCCGGCTTGAGCGCCAGCTTCGCCTCGAGTTCCACGCCCTTGGATTCGACCTGCCCGGTGGCTGCCTGGAACGCCATGTTGTTCGGATCGGTGCGCAGCACATTGTCCTGCGTGATGTCGAACACCGCGGCGGTCAACAGCACCGGAATCTGCCGCATCTGGTACTTGATGCCCACTTCCTTCTGCTCGCCGGTGGTCGGCCTGAACGGCAATCCGGATGCATCGACGCCGACCTGCGGGGCGAATGCCGTCGCGTAGCTGACATAGGGCGCAATGCCGTTGTCGAAGACGTAACTCAGGCCCGCACGGCCGGTGAAGGCGGTCGCTTTCTGCGTTGACGGCACGCCGTCCAGACCCGCGGTCGTCGTCTGCGACACCCAGCTCTGGCGGCCGTTGAGCGTCAGAATGAAGCCGCCGAGCTTGGCCTGCTCCTGCGCATAGACACCGACCTCGTCGGTCGACTGCTTGTTGAAGATCGAGAATGCCGGCGTCGCGATCGCCTGGGCGCCGTAGTTCATGGTCAGGAGATTGAGATCGGGCGCCGGCCCGTAGCCGATCTTGTCGTTGTAGTAGGAGTGGCCGTAGTCGACGCCGAACAGCGCCGTGTTCCTGATCGCGCCGAGCATGAACTTGGCCTCGGCCTGATTGTCGAGCGTCACCGTGTTGAAGCTGTCCAGGATCCGCCAGGCCGACCGCGACGCGAGATTGGTGCTGCCGTCGATGGAATCGATCTGGGTGTATTTCGCGTCGACGTCCACCCGATAGAAGCGGAAGTTCTGCCGCACCGTCCACACATCGTCGACATTATGCTCGAACGCGTAGCCGATGCGGTATTGCTTCTGATCCATCGCGCTGAACGCCGGATCATTCGAATAGATGTTGGTCAATTGTCCGTCAGGCGTGCGGAAGTCGCCGATGCTCGCGGCGGTTCGGCTCTTTTGATATTCGCTCAGGATGGTGAAGGACGTGTCGGCGTCCGGCCGCCAGGTCAAGGCAGGCGCGATATAGGCGCGATCGTCGTCGTTGCCCGGGTACCAGGTCTTTGCGTCGCGCAGCAGACCGGTCAGCCGGTAGTACAGCTGATCGCTGCCGGGCACCGGACCACCGACATCGAAACTGCCCTGGTAACGGTCGTAGGTGCCGCCCTGCAGCTGCACCTCACCGAATGCCGTCAACGGCGGCCGCTTGGTCGTGACATCCACGATGCCTCCCGGAGAGCCGAGGCCATAGAGGCCCGAGGCGGGACCACGGAGGATCGACACGCTGTCGAGACCGTAAGGCTCGATCTTGGGAATGGCGAAGTTGCCGCCGCCCTGGCGCAGGCCGTCGCGATAGATCCCCGTATAGGTCGCGTCGAAGCCGCGGATGTAGAAACTGTCGAACCTTGGATCATAGCCGAACGCCGTCGTCGTCACGCCGGGCGTGTAGCTGACGGCGTCCTTGAGCGTCTGAACGTTGCGATCCCTTAGCTCCTTTTGCGTGACGACCGAAAGCGACTGCGGCGTTTCGATCAGCGCTGTGCTGGTCTTGGTGCCGGCAGTGCTGGCGGTCGCGACGTAACCCGTCGTCGTCCCGATCGCGCCACCTGCGCCTTGCGACCGCGGAGCCTGGCTCTGGGCGGGCGCCGCGGCACTGCGGCGCCGGTTCGCCGCGACCGCGCGCGAAGCCCTGGTGTTCTGGCTCGAAACGACGGCACCGCGCTTCTTTGCGGCGCCAGGCTCATCCACCGTCACTGCGGGAAGCTCGCTGACATTGTTCTGCGGAGGAATGGTCTGCACCTGAGCGGTGGCGACGTCTGCATCCACTGGCACAAGCACGACTGAACCGAGAAACGCTGCATTGATCGCAGCCGTTGATGCAAGCAAGCCGCCCTTGCTCCGCAACGAAGCCATTCCCACCGAACAAATCCCCACGCGCCCAGACTGATCTTGATCGAGCCGCGCGTTTGTCACCAAGCGGGCAGCGATTGGGGCGGACTACTATCGGCGGGATGAACGAAATTCCACACGTGCAAAATAGAATCCATTGAAACGCACACGATGCGAAACACTGGAACGATTCAAGTTGCGCAACGCTGGAACGGTTCAAAACGACATGTTGGTGCGTCAGGCTTTCGACACCACGAATGCGATGCGCGTTATCTCTCGCAGAGAGTTTCGAACACGACGCAGGCGGCGATCATTCAATGATGTTGCATCCCGTCGACGTCATCGCGCGCCAAGGAGCGCACGAACGCGGTGAACCGTCATCCCCGGGCAAAGGCTATCGCATTTCGTGGCGGTGTGCTCGTGGCCATCCTTCGAGACGCCCGCCTTCGGCGGGCTCCTCAGGATGAGGTCTTGTTCTGCGGCACAATAGTAGACCCTCATGGTGAGGAGCGCCGCTTGCGGCGCGTCTCGAACCACGAGGCCAAGCACTTGCGCGGTCGCCAAGGGGCATATGCGATGGCCCTGGGGGTGACGGGAGGGATCGGATGGATTGCACATCGCCTCAGCGCAAGATTGCTTTGCAATTTTGTCGCGAGTTACTCGAAGTGGTGGTGCAAGCGGCGCAGCCTCTCAGCCTGCGAGGCGATGCATTCGCGCGGCAACGGCCGAAATGCGCTGCGCGCTACTTCTGCTTGGGCAGGAGGCCCTTCAGCTTTTCCATGTCCTTGACGTTCATCTTCATGCCGCCGGGCATGATGATGTCACCGGCCTTCTGGTCGCTCTTGCAGGCGCCGAGCCATTTCGCCTCGATGGTCATCGTGGTGTCACGCGAGCCGGCCGCGCCGCCCTCGGCATGCGAGGTGCTCTTCACCGTGTAGGCGGAATTGAAATCGCCGACGATCTCGGCATGGCTCTGCATCGTCATGCCGGCGACGCTGCAGACGCTGTCGCTGACATAGCCGGTCGCGGTCTTCTGGATATCCTGCTTGGAGCAGACTTCCTTGGCCATCGGCGAGGCCGCCGCGCTCATCTCCTTGTCGGTGGTCTCGTCGGTGCAGTGCTGCATGGTGATTTCCGGCATCGGCCCGCCGGTGCGCACCATCTTCATCTCCCACAGACCGGCCTTGCGGATCGGCAGGTCGACCGCGCTTGCGGCGCCAGCGGACAGGACAAGGCACACAGCCGAACCAAGCAAGGCAAGCTGTCGGGTCATGCGGTCGGCTCCCGGCTGAACGATCGAAAGATCTGGTGCGCGCTCAGTAGAGCGTGCGCAGCGGCCTCTGGGCTGCGCCATAGGGCACCCAGCGACAGGCGAAAGAGATGTAGCCGCCCGGATAGTTCTGCATCGCAAGGAACTTGACCACCTTGCCGTAGGAGGCGCAGTGATCGACGGCAAGCTGCCGGGCGTCGGCCTGGGTCGCCAGCGTATAGGCGATGATACCGCCGGTATCGTTGCCCTTGAACGGCGGCACCGGCTGCATCCAATCCGCCCGCGCCGGCACAACGGCCAGCATCCCGCAAACGGCAACCAGGCACGCGGCCAATTTCCTTCGCATCGCAGACTCCATTTCGCTGAGGCCAACATAGAGTGCGCCGGCGACCGTGAAAAGAACGAGCCGGGTCCCCAAAGTGGACTTCTCCGCAGGTGTTGCCGCGCTGCACTTGACCTTGCCGGGGCTTCGCGGCACCGTCCGCGGCATCGGATAATCGGGTGGATTCCCATGCGCAACCTGTTCAGCTCCCGCAATAAACTCGGCCGCAAGCTCGGCCTCGGCGCCGCACTCGTGGTCGGCACGCTGGCGTTCGGGGGCACGGCCCAGGCCGCCAATCCGCTCGAAATGAACTTTTGGCTGTCCGGCCCGCGCTATGACGGCAATGTGGCCCCGTGCGAGAAGGCCCTGACGGTCATCAGCACGCAATTCCAGGAGAAGGAAGCCACCTTCTGGAATTCGCCGCTCGTGATCACCGGCTTCAACGGGATTCACGAAACCGCCTTCCGTCCCTGGCAGTCCGACAATATTCCGCGCCGCTATTGCAGCGGCGAGGCGATGCTGAGCGATGGCAAGGTGCGCAAGGTGCACTATTCGATCATCGAGGACGGCGGCTTTGCCAGCATCAATCAGGGCGTCGAATGGTGCGTCGCGGGGCTCGACCGCAACTGGGCCTATAACCCGTCCTGCAAGGCCGCCCGGCCCTGATCTCCGACCAGACTGCCAAAGCAGGAGCCGCCGCCATTTGGACGGCGGCTTTTTGTTCTTGAAATGTTCTCACGGCCTGCTAGGCTCTGGGCGGTCAGTGAGGGGAGCGTTTGATGCCTCGGTTGGACACAATTTCCCGATTCTTGATTTCGGTTGGCATTATTCTGTGCAGTGCGGTTGGGGCCTCGGCCCAGGATCGCCGCCAGAATGCGCCCGGTGAGTTCGATTTCTATGTGCTGTCGCTGTCGTGGTCGCCCTCGTTCTGCGAGGCGGCGAGCGAGCGCGGCAACAACGGCCGCGGCACGCAGGCGCAGTGCGGCGGACGGCCCTACTCCTTCGTGGTGCACGGCCTGTGGCCGCAATATGAGCGGGGCTTCCCGGAATATTGCCAGCGGCCCTCGCCGCGACTCGCCCGCAGCATCATGAGCTCGATGCTCGACCTGATGCCGGCGCCCGGGCTGATCTACAACGAGTGGGACAAGCACGGCACCTGCTCCGGTCTCGGCGAGCGCGCCTATTTCGAAGCCATCCGCAAGGCCCGCGCCACGGTCAAGATTCCCGAGGAATTCCTGCAATTGTCGGAGCCGAAGACGGTCGCGCCCGACGAGCTGGAGACAGCGTTCATCAAGGTCAATCCGGGCCTCAGCAACTCCGCGATCTCGGTGACCTGCGACAGCAAGCGGCTCAGCGAGGTGCGGATCTGCCTCAGCAAGGATCTGCAATTCCACTCCTGTGAGGAAATCGATCGCCGCGCCTGCCGCCGCGATCAGGTGCTGATGCCACCGGTTCGCGGCGGCTGAAACTCCCTGCGTCATGGCCGGCAGGCCCGTGCCGCGCGTCGTCGCGCAGAACGTCCCGGCCACCTGCGCCATCGCGAAACAAGCAGATAAGGCGCAGACGCCCGGGAGCCGGCTACGCCAAGGCTTCGCCGAGCTCGGATGTTGACCCCGCCGAAGCTTCAGCGAAGGCCGGGACAAGCCCGGGTATGACGAGTACAACATGCGCACCCCTTGGGAGCGCAGCACGATCATCACATGAACTACCGTCACGCCTTTCATGCCGGCAGCTTTGCCGACGTCATCAAGCACATCGTGCTGGTGCGCATGCTCACCTATCTGCAGGACAAGCCGGCGCCATTCCGCGTCATCGACACCCACGCCGGCGCCGGCCTTTATGATTTGACGTCGAGCGAAGCGCAGCGCGGCGGCGAATGGCTCACCGGCATCGCGCGGCTGATGCAGGCGCGGCTCTCCGACAAGGCATTGCCGCTGATCGCGCCCTATCTCGACATCGTCAGAGCCTTCAATCCGAAAGGCGAGCTTAAGGCCTATCCTGGTTCGCCGCTGATCGCGCGGGCGCTGCTGCGTCCGCAAGATCGCATCACCGCCTGCGAGATCGAACCGACGGCGCGCAAACAACTGATCGACGCCTTGCGACGCGACGCGCAAGCGCGCGTCGTCGATCTCGACGGCTGGATGGCGCTGCCCGCATTCGTGCCGCCGAACGAGCGGCGCGGCCTCGTGCTGATCGATCCGCCGTTCGAAGCGAAGGACGAGTTCGAGCGGCTGGCCAGTGCTTTCGCGGAAGCATTCGTGAAGTGGCCGACCGGCACGTATCTTTTGTGGTACCCCGTAAAAACCCGGAGAGCCACCGACGAGCTAGCGCGCAGCGTGGCCGCCGCAGCAGCAGCGAGTCGGCCCGCCGGCAAATGCCTGCGTCTGGAATTCAGTGTGGCACCGCAAGAAGCAGGCGCAGGCCTCGTTTCCACAGGGCTTTTGCTGGTGAATCCGCCGTGGACGCTGGCGAATGAGTTGAAGATCATCCTGCCCGAACTCGAGAAGCCGCTCGGTCAAGGCGGTGCGGGGCGCTTCAGACTCGAGACGCCTAAACCTTGATCGACAGCTCCTACTGAAAAGTTCAATTTTGAGCATAGGCAATTTGCGCGGAACCGTATTATGCTCATCCTGTTACGACTGGCTTTACGTTCCGCTTCCGCGAATGGTTGCGGCGGAGTGACAAGGCCGAAATAAAATCCAGGCAGACCGGCGGCGTGACGCCGGCCTGTTCAGGTGGCCAAGCTTCCGACAAGCGAATGTCGGTCAACCGCTACGCGGCGTGCGCGTAGCGGTGGAGCAATACGGGGGAGGAGTTTTCCCGATGGCCATGACTGGGACAGTCAAGTTCTTCAACGGAGAGCGTGGCTACGGCTTCATCAAGCCTGATGATGGCGGCCGCGATGTGTTCGTTCACATCACTGCTGTCGAGCGTGCAGGATTGAAGGACCTGACTGAAGGACAACGCATTACGTTCGAGGTTGAGCCCGACAAGAAGGGCAAGGGCCCGAAGGCGGTCAACCTGGTGGTCTCATGAGCGCTCGCGCTGCGCGGCTCGTGATGAACGCCGAATGAGGCGTTGCGTGTGAGTTGACCGCCGAGCGCGCGGCTGGCGTGCTCTGGATGACCACCTGCATGATGCGGACGCGACTGGCGGTGCCGCATATCCCACACGTGCGGCCCACCGATTGGATTCGCGGACGCCGCGGCGTGCATGCCGCCATGCGCGACGTTGGGATCATCAACACAAAGAAAAACCCGGCCGCGCAAGGCGCGGCCGGGAGTTGATGGTCGACGTTTTTCTTGTTCTCAAAAGTGATAGTTGATGCCGGCGCGAACCAGGCTGAAGCTGTAGCCGTTCGACACGCCACCGGTGATCGTGAAGTTGCTGTTGGCAAGGTCGACGTAGAGATACTCGATCTTGGCGCTCCAGTGCGGGGCAAAGCCCATTTCGGCGCCGGCACCGACGGTGAAGCCCGCATTGGTGTGGCTCTCCGTGATGCCGAACGTCTCGCCGCGCAGTTCGCCGAAGGCGAGACCGCCGGTCGCGTAGAACAGCACATTGTTGACCGCATAGCCGGCGCGGCCGCGCACCGTACCGAACCACGGGTTGGAGAACTTCCACGGCGCGAACCGGTCGTCGGCCGTGGTGCCCTGGATATCGGCCTCGATACCGAACACCCAGGGGGAGCCGTTCTGGAAGTTGTAGCCGGCCTGCACACCGCCGACGAAACCGGACGGCTTGGTCGGGTTGTTCTCGACCGAGCCCCAGCCATAGCCGACATTGCCGCCAAGATAGGGGCCGGCCCAGCTATAGGCATTGAGCGGCTGATAGACGGTATAGGGCGATCCATAGTTGAGGTCGGCCGACGCCGCCGAGGTCGTCCAGCCTGCGACGATCAGTGCCAGCGCACGCGCAACAAACCGGGTCATTGGTACTCTCCAGAACGCAACTGCCGCAGCCCGCCGGCCAGGGCCGGCGTGGTTACGGAATTCCACTTTTTTCGCTAAGGTTTATCGAGAGTTTTAAGTTAAAGGGCTGTTAAGCCCGGTTACCGGCCCGCTCATCAGTCTTAACAAGGTGTTACGCACCCCTCCCGGCGCCCGCCCGGGGCCGGTAACCTCCTGCAATCGAGGTGCTTTTTGTTGGTGCCGTCAGCGCTGGCGACCGGTCGCCCAAGCACTTAGTTTACGGCCCATGGTTCACGATTCTCCCGAGCGTCCGACGCCGGCCCCCAAGGTTGACTCCAAGGCTGACCCCAAGCCACGGCGCGGTTCAAAGTCCGACCTGCCGCAGGACGATCTGGCGCTCGATACCAGCGACGTCGATCCCGAAATCTCCGCCGCCGAGGAGGAGGACGAGGCACGCCTGCCCGAGGCTTCGGAGGACGCCGCCGAGGCGGTCGCCGAGGGCACGCTCTCGATCGGGCATGCCGCGATCGAGAACGCGGTCCGCCTCGCCCCGACCTCGCCCGGCGTCTACCGCATGCTCAACGCCGCCAACGACGTGCTCTATGTCGGCAAGGCGAAGAACGTCAAAAAGCGGCTGTCGTCCTATGCGCGGGCCAACGCGCCGCTGCCGGCGCGCATCCTGCGCATGATCGCGGCGACCACGCAGGTCGAGATCGTCTCGACCATGACCGAGACCGAGGCGCTGCTGCTCGAAGCCAATCTGATCAAGCAGCTCCGTCCGCGCTTCAATGTGCAGCTGCGCGACGACAAGTCGTTTCCCTACATTCTGATCACCGGCGACCATTGGGCGCCGCAGATCCTCAAGCATCGCGGCGCGCAGTCGCGGCCCGGGCGCTATTTCGGCCCGTTCGCCAACGCCGGCGCGGTCAACCGCACCATCACGGCGCTGCAGCGCGCGTTCCTGATCCGCTCCTGCACCGACGGCTTCTTCGAAAGCCGCAGCCGGCCCTGCCTGCTCTATCAGATCAAGCGCTGCGCCGGCCCCTGCACGCGCGAGATCGACTTCCCCGGCTATAGCGAACTGGTGCGCGAGGCCACCGAATTCCTCTCCGGCCGCAGCCACGCCGTGAAGGAGCTGCTCGCGGCCGAGATGGAGAAGGCCTCCGGCGAGCTCGAGTTCGAAACCGCGGCGCTGTACCGCGACCGTCTCGCGGCGCTGTCGGCGATCCAGTCGCAGCAGGGCATCAATCCGCGCACGGTCGAAGAGGCCGATGTGTTCGCGATCCACCAGGAGGGCGGCTATTCCTGCGTCGAGGTGTTCTTCTTCCGCACCGGCCAGAACTGGGGCAACCGCGCCTATTTCCCGAAGGCCGAGAAGAGCTTCACGCCCGAGGAGGTGCTGTCCTCGTTCCTCGCGCAATTCTACGACGACAAGCCGCCGCCGAAGCTGATCCTGCTGTCGCACGAGATCGAGGAAAGCGCGCTGCTCGCCGACGCGCTGTCGGTCAAGGCCGGATCCAAGGTCGAGGTCTCCGTGCCGAAGCGCGGCGAGAAGAAGGAGCTGATCGGCCACGCACTCACCAACGCGCGCGAGGCGCTCGGCCGCAAGCTGGCCGATACCGCGACGCAAAGCCGGCTGCTGGAGGGCATGGTCTCGACGCTCGGCCTGCCGCACACACCGAAGCGGATCGAGGTCTACGACAACAGCCATATCCAGGGCACCAATGCGGTCGGCGCGATGATCGTGGCGGGCCCCGACGGGTTCATGAAGAACCAGTACCGCAAGTTCAACATCAAGTCGGAAGGGCTGACGCCCGGCGACGATTACGGAATGATGCGCGAGGTGCTGGAACGCCGCTTCAAGCGATTGCTGAAACCGCCGGAGGGCGAGGCCGCTGCCAGGACGAAAGCGGATGACGATTCGTTCCCGCAATGGCCCGACCTCGTCATCATCGACGGCGGCCGCGGCCAGCTCAACGCGGTCCGGGAGATTTTCCAGAATCTCGGGCTGACCGAGGTCTCGCTGATGGCGGTGGCCAAGGGTCCGGAGCGCGATGCAGGGCGCGAAACCCTGTTCATGCCCGACCGCGAGGCCATCAAGCTGGAGCCGCGGGACCCGGTGCTCTATTTCATCCAGCGGCTGCGCGACGAGGCCCACCGCTTCGTGATCGGCTCGCACCGCAAGCTGCGCAAGAAGGACATCCGCGAGGCCGGCCTGCAGGAGATCCCGGGCATCGGCCCGTCCCGCAAGCGTGCCTTGCTGCACCACTTCGGAACGCTCAAGGAGATCGAGCGGGCCTCGATCGCCGACCTCGGCAAGGTTCCCGGCGTCAGCGCCGAGAGCGCCCGCAAGATTTTCGAGTTTTTCCACGCCCAGCCGGGTTAAACCAAAGCCGAGTCATCAGGGCGTCGCCTGCGACGGGGCATCTAGGGCATGATGCGGAAAAGTGTGAGGCAGTTATCCGAAAAGATCATGCTTAAACAACGAGCTAAGGCGCTATGACGATCCAGCGCAATCTGGTCGCGCCTGACGCGTCCGCACGGTTGACCTTCTCGCTTCAGCGGTATTGGTAGAACGGATGAACATCGCCACGACCCGGGGACAGACCAAGACCATGTCCCTCCCGAATATCCTGACCTACGCCCGGATCGCCGCGATCCCGGTGGTGATTGGCTGCGTTTACTGGCAATCGATCCTGGACGGCCCGTTGTGGCTGCGCTGGGTGGCGCTGGCCGTGTTCATTGCGGCGGGAATCACCGACTATCTCGACGGCTATTATGCCCGGATGTGGGACCAGCAATCCGCCTTCGGCCGGATGCTCGATCCGATCGCCGACAAGCTGCTGGTCGCCTCCAGCCTTCTGATGCTGGCCGCCGACAATTCGATCCATGGCTGGACGCTGTGGGCGGCGATCGTGATTCTGTGCCGCGAGATCCTGGTCTCGGGCCTGCGCGAATATCTCGCAGGGCTCAGGGTCAGCGTTCCCGTCACCAAGCTGGCGAAATGGAAGACGACGATCCAGCTGGTGGCGATCGGCTTCCTGATCGCCGGCGAGGCGGGTGAGCAGGTCTTCCCGGCCACCACCCTGATCGGCATCGTGCTGCTGTGGATGTCGGCGATCTTCACGATCTACACCGGCTGGGATTATTTCCGTGCCGGCATCCATCACCTCATCAAGGAGGATGAGGGATGAAGCTGAAATATTTCGCCTGGGTGCGTGAACGCATCGGCAAGGCTGAAGAGATCGTCGAGCCGCCGGCCGACGTGCGCACCGTCGGCGACCTGATCGGCTGGCTTGCCGCGCGCGACGATGCATACGCTTATGCGTTCGAGAAGCCGACGGTGATCCGCGCCGCGATCGACCACGCCCATGTCAAATCGGACGCGGCGATCTCCGGCGCCCGCGAGATCGCGTTCTTTCCGCCGATGACCGGCGGCTAAGATAGCGTTTCGAGCGAAGTGGATACCGGTTCGCGTGAAGAAAACGCGTCAAACAAAGAAGTAATCATGACCGTCGCAGCGACCATCCGTATCCAGCAAGCCGACTTCGACGTCGCGCAGGAGATCGCCGCCCTGAGCAAGGGCCGCACCGATGTCGGCGCGGTCGTCAGCTTCAGCGGCATCTGCCGCGGCAGCGAACAGGGCGAGCCGATCGCCGCGCTGACGCTCGAACATTATCCTGAAATGGCGGAAGCAGAGATTGGACGCCACGCCGAAGAGGCGCTGTCGCGCTGGCCGTTGCAGGGCCTCACCATCATCCATCGCTTCGGCCGCATCGCGCCGGGCGAGAACATCGTGCTGGTCGTGACCGCCTCGGCGCACCGCCAGGCCGCGTTCGAGGCCGCCGAGTTCCTGATGGACTATCTGAAGACCAACGCACCGTTCTGGAAGCGCGAGGAAAGCGCGCGCGGCACGAGCTGGATCGAGGCGCAGGACCACGACGACGCGGCCGCCGCGCGCTGGACCAAATCCTGATGGCCAAGCACAGCAAAGTGCCGGCCAGGCGCGGCTCCGCCGTGCCGAGAGCGCCCAGGAAAGCGGCTGAGAAGGCGCCGAAAGTCGGCGCCGGCGAGCTGCACACCCTGTTCGATTTCCTGCGCTATGCCGTGAGCCGCTTCAACGCGGCCAAGCTCGTGTTCGCGCACGGCACCACCGATCCGGTGGCCGAGGCCGCGTTCCTGATCTGCGAGACGCTGCACCTTCATCCCGACCAGTTCGAGAATTTTGCCACCGCACGCGTCACCGTGGCCGAAGGCCGGCAGATTCTCGAGCTGATCGAGCGCCGGATCGCGACGCGGAAGCCGGCCGCCTATCTCGTCAACAAAGTCTATATGCGCGGCCTGCCGTTCTATGTCGACGAGCGCACCATCGTTCCGCGCTCCTTCATCGGCGAATTGCTGGATTCGCATTTCGGCGGCGACGAGGATGGCACCTCGCTGATCGGCGATCCCGAAGAGGTCGAACGCGTGCTCGATCTCTGCACCGGCTCCGGCTGCCTTGCGATCCTGGCGGCGCGGCATTTTCCCAATGCCGCGGTCGACGCCGTCGATATTTCAAAGGACGCGCTCGAGGTCGCCGCGCGCAACGTCGCCGACCACGGCCTCGACGATCGCCTGACGCTGCATCGCGGCGACCTGTTCAAGCCGCTCGGCGGCAACAGATACGATCTCATCATCTCGAACCCGCCCTATGTCGACGCCGAAGGCATGGCGGCGCTGCCGCGCGAGTGCCGCGCCGAGCCGAAGATCGCCTTCGACGGCGGCGCTGACGGGCTCGACATCGTCCGTCGCCTGCTCGATGAGGCGAAGCAACATCTGACCCCGCAGGGCGGGCTGCTCTGCGAGATCGGCCGCGGCCGCGACAATCTGGAGGCCGCCTATCCGAACCTGCCGCTGCTCTGGCTCGACACCGAGGACTCCGAGGGCGAGGTGTTCTGGATCGCTGCCGCGGACCTCTGACCGGCGTGCCGCCGCCGGCTCCGGCGATTTACGGAGCCCGATCCGGGCGAAACGAAAATCGTGTGCAGTTCCAGCCGGTTCCGAAGATCGCTGGCCCGTCGAATCAACAATGGTGCTAAGGTCGCGGTCCGGGGACGTTCGGACAGAGGGCGCGGGCGCGCGACATGATTCGCATTTCGACGATCTTCATCGCCATCTGCATGGTGCTGCTCGCAGCCTCGCTCGGCTTCGTGCTGTATTCGGTGGCGGGCATCAGCGGGTCGGAATCGGCGATCGTGGCGCTCACCGCCCTCACCTGCCTGATCCTCTACAACGCGGTCTCGATGCGGCTGCGCGACCGCAGCGACGTCGGCGGCCAGATCGCGGATCTGTCGCGCGGCACCGCCGACCTTGCCCGCCAGGTCGCCGAATTCGGCCGCCGGCTGGCCGCAGTCGAAGGCCGCGTCGCCTCGGCCAACTCCACCGGCGCCGACCGGATGCAGGGCATGGCCGGCGAGATCAGCGAGCTCGGCGGACTGGTGCGGCAGCTTGCGGCATCCGTCGCCCATCATGAGGATATGCTGGCGGCGGCTCCGGCGGTGCAGCCGGTCGCCTCCCCGCGCGACGATGTGCTGCAACGCGTTGCGCCGGCGCCGACCGTCGTGGTGGCGCCTCCGCCGACACCTGCAGCTCCGCCGGAGGTCTCGCGCAGCCAGATCCAGCTGATCGGCGCGATCAAGCAGGCCGTCGACGAGAACCGCCTCGACATCTACCTGCAGCCGATGGTGACGCTGCCGCAGCGCAAGGTGCGCTACTACGAGGCGGTGACGCGGCTGCGCGACGAGCGCGACCAGGTGCTGGCCGCCGAGGATTTCATCGAGGCGGCCGAGGCCGGCGGCCTGATCGGCCGCATCGATCACATGGTGATGCTTCGCTGCGTCCAGGTGCTGCGCCGCCTGATGATCCGCAGCAAGGATGTCGGCGTGTTCTGCAACGTCTCGGCGGCAACGCTCGCCAGCCCGGCGCATTTCACCCAGTGTCTCGACTTCCTCGAGGCCAACCGCGCGCTGGCGCCGTCCTTCGTGCTCGAGTTCAAGCAGGCGACCTTCCGCAATCTCGGCCCGGCCGAGAGCGAGAATCTCGCGGCGCTGGCACAGCGCGGCTACCGGTTCTCGATCGACCATGTCAGCGACCTTCGCCTCGAGCCGCGCGAGCTCGCCGACCGCGGCGTCCGCTTCATCAAGGTGCCGGCGGCGCTGCTGCTTGACGCCAAGCAGATCGCGACCACCGATATCCATCCTTCCGATCTGTCCGACCTGCTCGGCCGCTACGGCATCGACCTGATCGCCGAACGGATCGAGGGCGAACGCTCGGTGGTCGACCTGCTCGACTACGATGTCCGGTTCGGCCAGGGGTTCCTGTTCGCGCCGCCGCGGCCGTTGCGGCCCGAGGGGGCATCTGCTACCGCCGAGGCTCCGCAGCCCAACCCCCAGGATCTTAATGGCGCCAGCACTTCAGCCCCTGTCTCCAGCCCCGCAGCTCCGCCGCGCGCAACCGGCAGCGCCGCGCTGGCGCGCCGCGCCCTCGGTCCAAATTAGCCGGCAAGTCGCATCATGACCTCACTGCGTTTCGTGGAGCAGCTGCGCGACCTCGTCGGCGGCGTCGATGTGGTGCTGTCGGATATCTGGGGCGTCGTGCACAACGGGCTCGAGTCCTTTCCCGAGGCCTGCGAGGCACTGCATACGTTCCGCCAGCAGGGCGGCACGGTCATCCTGATCACCAACGCGCCGCGGCCGGCCGATTCCGTGCAGCGACAGCTGCGCAAGCTCGGCGTCGCCGACGAGACCTATGATGCGATCGTCTCCTCGGGCGACCTGACGCGCCATTTCGTTTCTGATCATCCCGGCCAGAAGATCTTCTGGATCGGCCCGGAGCGCGACAGCTCGATCCACCGCGGCCTCGACGCCACCTTGGTGCCGCTGGAGCAGGCCGACTACATCATCTGCACCGGCCTGTTCGACGACGAGACCGAGTCGGCCGAAGATTATCGCGACACGCTGCTGAAGGCGCTCGAGCGCAAGCTCACGCTGGTCTGCGCCAATCCCGATATCGTGGTCGAGCGCGGCGACCGGCTGATCTATTGCGCCGGCGCGGTCGCCGAACTCTATCGCGAGCTCGGCGGCGAGGTGATCTTCTACGGCAAGCCGCACCGGCCGGTCTATGAGCGCGCCATGGCGCTGGCGACCGAGCGCCGCGGGCGTCCGACCGAGCTCAGCCGCGTGCTCGCGATCGGCGATTCCGTGCGCACCGATCTCACCGGCGCCCACGGCTTCGGCATCGATCTTTTGTTCGTCACCCGCGGCATCCATTCCGAACAGTTCGAGGGCATCGAGCAGCTCGATGCGGCCTCGATCAAGGAATTGTTCGGCCATCCGCCACGCGCGCTGATGCGCGAGCTGAAGTGGTAGCGGGCAACTCCGCAGCGGCGCGCCGCCAAAATATCGAAAACAACCCCATGCAAAGGAGTCGGCGGCGGCCGACGTTCGACCAGCGGACTTGACACGTCGGGCAACTCAGGGATATATTTCTAATATTCCGAAATGGTGCGAGCGCCATCCAGTGTCATCACCCGCGCATGCGGGTGATCCAGTATTCCAGAGGCGGTCGTGCTTGAGCCGAGGGGCCGCGGCGTACTGGATCGCCCGGTTGAACCGGGCGATGACAGGTGAGGATGAGGACGCAGCTAGCCAGCGCGAAGACGCGACTTCTGCCCGGGCATGACAAGATATTCAGTCGATGCAATCGATGTCGGGCGGTTACGCCGTCGCCATGTCCGGGAAGACCGCCTCGATCTTGGTCTTCAGCGTGGCCGCATTGAACGGCTTGACGATGTAGTTGTTCACGCCGGCCTTCTTGGCCGCGATCACGTTCTCGGTCTTGGATTCCGCCGTGATCATGATGAAGGGCGTGGTCGCGAGGTTGGGATCGGCGCGGACTTCCTTGAGCAGGTCGTAGCCGGTCATCGGCTCCATGTTCCAGTCGGAAATCACCAGGCCGTACTTCTTGCCGCGCATCTTGTTCAGCGCTGCGGAGCCGTCGGAGGCATCGTCGATATTCTCGAATCCAAGCTGCTTGAGAAGATTCCGGATGATGCGGATCATGGTGCTGTAATCATCAACCACCAGAACCGGCATGGACAAATCAACCGCCATCTTTCCCCCCAAAACACAAACGCAACTTGGCTTCTGCACGAACGCAGCTTTCCGCCAACGACTAACAGCAGCCGTTAAACAGCGCGTTAACCGGCTGAATCCGGATTGTTACGGATTTGACGCGATTTTCGCTACCTTGACTTCCACACCGCCGCCGCGTCACGGTCCGGCCCGCACCAATCATGCTTAAGAATCCTTGAAGAATACACTCATGAGCACCGGCTTTACCGTTATCCGCGACAACACCCCCGCAAGCGCCATTCCGAAAGGCGCCGTGGTCGCGATGGGCAATTTCGATGGCGTCCATCTCGGTCACCGCGCCGTGATCGGCGCGGCGCTTGCGATGGGCCGAGCACACGGCGTGCCCGCGCTCGCCGTGACCTTCGAGCCGCATCCGCGCAGCTTCTTCAGCCCCAACACCCCGCAATTCCGTCTCACGGACGAGACCAACAAGCTGCGGCTGCTCGCGGCCACCGGGCTCGCCGGTGCCGTCGTGATGACCTTCGACAAGGCGCGCGCCGGCACCTCGGCACAGGATTTCATTCACCACGACCTGATCGGCCGGCTCGGCATCAGCGGGATCGCGGTCGGTTACGACTTCCATTTCGGCAAGGGCCGGGTCGGCTCGCCGAGCCTCCTGGTCAGCGAAGCGCCGCGGCTCGGCATCGAGGTCGATGTGCAGGCCCATGTCGACATCGAGGAACGCCCGGTTTCCTCCAGCGCCATCCGCATGGCGCTCGCCGAGGGTGAGATCGCGGATGCGACCACGATGCTGGGCGGACCGTGGTTCGTCACCGGCAAGGTGATCCACGGCGAGAAGCGCGGCCGCGACCTCGGCTACCCCACCGCCAATATCCGCCTCGACAAGCATTGCGGCCTGAAGCACGGCATCTACGCGGTACGGGTCGGCAAGGGCTCGCAACGGTTCGACGGTGTCGCAAGCTTCGGGCGCCGACCGACCTTCGACAACGGCGCGCCGCTGCTCGAGGCGTTCCTGTTCGACTTCAAGGGCGATCTGTATGACGCGGTCCTTGATGTCGCATTCATCGGTTTCATTCGCGAAGAGCTGAAATTCGACACCATCGAGGCGTTGATACGCCAGATGGATGACGACAGCGCCAAGGCGCGCGCGGTGCTGGCCGCAGCGCCCGACGCGTTCCCGCAGCTCGGAGTGATTGGTTGAACAGGACTGAAAAGCAAAAAATGCTGGCGGGCGAACTGTATCGCCCCGATGCAGAGCTCGCCGCCGACCATACCGCGGCGGAACACTGGATGACGCGCTACAACGCCTCGGGTGCATCGTCCGCGGCCGAGTTGCACGCGCTGCTCGGCGAGCGCTTCCGCACGGTCGGCAGGGATGCCGTGATCCGCCCGCCGTTCTTCTGCGACTACGGCAGCAATATCCGCCTCGGCGACGGCGTGTTCCTCAACTTCAATTGCGTGATCCTCGACGTCGTCGAGGTCGTGATCGGCGATCGGACCCAGATCGGACCCGCGGTGCAGATCTATACCGCCGACCACCCGCGCGATGCCGAAACCCGCCGCGCCGGGCTGGAATTCGGCCGCCCGATCCGGATCGGCAGCGACGTCTGGATCGGCGGGGGTGCCATCATCCTGCCCGGCGTCACGATCGGCGACGGCGCCCTGGTCGGGGCCGGCAGCGTGGTCACACGGAACGTCGCCCCCGGCGCGATCGTGGCGGGAAATCCGGCCCGGGCACGGCCGGCCTGAGCCGCGCCATGCGCGGGCCGCCGGCCACCGGGGGCTTTGCGATTTCCCCGTCCGGCTGCTATGGAAACCCCATGTTTTCGCGGCGCATCATACGGATTAGCTGCCCGGCTTCCGCCTGAGCCTGAAGGCTCGGCGCAAGACCGGGACTTCGCCGTTTCACCCGCGATTGATCGCGTATCCGCGCCCGCACCTGCCAAATCAGAGCTTTCATGTCCGACAAGCCGCAAAAGACCGACGCCCAAAAGACTGACGTTAGGGACTATTCCAAGACCCTTTACCTGCCGCAGACGGAATTCCCGATGCGCGCCGGCCTGCCCCAGCGCGAGCCGGAAATCCTGAAATACTGGAACGAGATCGGCCTCTACGACAAGCTCCGCCAGGCAGCCGAAGGCCGTGCCAAATTCGTGCTGCATGACGGCCCGCCCTACGCCAACGGCAACATCCATATCGGGCACGCGCTGAACAAGATCCTCAAGGACGTCGTGACCAAGAGCCAGCAGATGCTCGGCTTCGACTCCAACTACGTGCCGGGCTGGGACTGCCACGGCCTGCCGATCGAATGGAAGATCGAGGAGGAGAACTACCGCTCCAAGGGCAAGCAGAAGCCCGATTTCCGCCACTCCGCGGCGATGGTCGCGTTCCGTAGGGAATGCCGTGCCTATGCGACGCACTGGATCAACGTGCAGCGCGAGGAGTTCAAGCGGCTCGGCATCATCGGCGACTGGGATCATCCCTACCAGACGATGAGCTATCCGGCCGAAGCCCAGATCGCCCGCGAGCTGATGAAGTTCGCGGCCAACGGCACGCTCTATCGCGGCTCGAAGCCGGTGATGTGGAGCGTGGTCGAGAAGACCGCGCTTGCCGAAGCCGAGGTCGAATACGAGGACCACACCTCGGACATGGTGTGGGTGAAATTCCCGGTCACCTCGCCGGCGCATGGCGCGCTGGCCAATGCCTCGGTCGTGATCTGGACCACCACGCCGTGGACGCTGCCCGGCAACCGCGCCATCTCGTTCTCGCCGAAGATCGCCTATGGCCTCTACAAGGTGACGGATGCGCCGGCGGACAATTGGGCGAAGACCGGCGATCTCCTGATCCTGGCCGACGCGCTTGCCGCCGAGGTGTTCAAGCAGGCGCGCGTCACGTCCTATGAGAAGGTCCGCGATATTCCCGGCGACACGCTGGACGCGGTCGAATGCGCTCATCCGCTGCGCGGCTTCGGTGGCGGCTACGAATTCATCGTGCCGCTGCTCGAAGGCGAGCATGTCACCGACGACACCGGCACCGGCTTCGTGCACACCGCGCCGAGCCACGGCCGCGAGGACTTCGACGTCTGGACGGCCAACACCCGCGAGCTCGATGCGCGCGGCATCCCGACGGCGATCCCGTATACGGTCGACGAGAACGGCGCCTACACGGCGCAGGCGCCGGGCTTCACCGGCAAACGCGTGCTCAACGACAAGGGCGAGAAGGGCGACGCCAACGAGGCCGTGATCAAGGCGCTGATCGAGGCCGGCAAGCTGCTCGCGCGCGGCCGCCTCAAGCACCAGTATCCGCACTCCTGGCGCTCCAAGAAGCCGGTGATCTTCCGCAACACGCCGCAATGGTTCATCGCGATGGACAAGCCCATCGCCGAGAACGGCCATGCGAAAAAGGGCGACACGCTGCGCGCCCGCGCGCTGCACGCGATCTCGGTCACGCAATGGGTGCCGCCGGCCGGCGAAAACCGCATCAACGGCATGATCGCCAACCGTCCCGACTGGGTGATCTCGCGCCAGCGCGCCTGGGGCGTGCCGATCGCCGTGTTCGTGCGCGAGAACAGCGACGGTTCGGCCGAGATCCTGCAGGACGAGGTCGTCAACCAGCGCATCACCGAGGCGTTCATGGAGGAAGGCGCCGACGCCTGGTACATGGACGGCGCCCGCGAGCGTTTCCTCGGGTCACGCGCGTCCGAGAACTGGAAGAAGGTCGACGACATCTGCGACGTCTGGTTCGATTCCGGCTCCACGCACGCCTTCGTGCTGGAAGACCGCCAGAACTTCCCGCAGCTCGGCAACATCGTCCGCAAGGTCGATGGCGGCAACGACACCGTGATGTATCTCGAAGGCAGCGACCAGCATCGCGGCTGGTTCCACTCGTCGCTGCTGGAAAGCGCCGGCACGCGCGGACGCGCGCCGTATGACATCGTGCTGACCCACGGCTTCACGCTCGACGAGAACGGCCGCAAGATGTCGAAGTCGCTCGGCAACACGGTCGAGCCGCAGAAGGTGATCAAGGATTCCGGCGCGGATATCCTGCGCCTTTGGGTGTGCGCCACCGACTATGCCGACGACCAGCGCATCGGCCCGGAGATCCTCAAGAACACTATCGAGACCTATCGCAAGCTGCGCAACTCGATCCGCTGGATGCTCGGCACGCTGCATCATTTCAAGCCGAGCGAGAAAGTCGCCTTTGCCGAGATGCCCGAGCTCGAGCGGCTGATGCTGCACGAGCTCGCCGGCCACGCCGAGACCATCCGCAAGGCCTATGCCGACTTCGACTACAAGACCGTGGTCGCAAGCCTCGCGGCGTTCATGAACTCCGAGCTGTCGGCGTTCTACTTCGACATCCGCAAGGACACGCTGTATTGCGATCCGCCGTCCTCGGTGGCGCGCAAGGCGGCGCTGACCACGATCGATCTGCTCTGCGACGCGATCCTGAAATGGCTGGCGCCGATCCTCAGCTTCACCACCGACGAGGCCTGGCGGATGTATCGGCCGAACGCCGAGCCTTCGGTGCATCTGACGTTGTTCCCCGAAGGTCTCGAGCAGTTCCGCGACGACGCGCTTGCCGCGAAGTGGGAGACGATCCGCAACGTTCGCCGCGTCGTCACCGGTGCGCTCGAACTCGAACGCGCCGCCAAGCGCATCGGCTCCTCGCTCGAGGCATCGCCGGTGATCTACGTCGCCGACCGGCAGATGCTGGCCACATTGTTCGACATCGATCTCGCCGAAGTCTGCATCACCTCGAACTACGAGGTGCGCGAGGGCGAGGCGCCGGCGAACGCCTTTCGCCTGGATACCGTGCCTGGCGTTGCGGTCGTGGTCGAGAAGGCGGTCGGCACCAAATGCGCCCGTTCGTGGAAGATCCTGCCGACGGTGGGCGAGGACGGCGAATATCCCGACGTCTCGCCGCGCGATGCGCAAGCGCTGCGCGAATGGAAGGCGCTGGGGGGCATCTCCTAATTGTCCGTCGTCCCGGCGAAAGCCGGGACCCATAACCACTGCTGTCTCGAATGGACGAAGGTTGATGACCCCGAGTCATTCAAACAATACCCGGCACGGCGTATGGGTCCCGGCCTTCGCCGGGACGACGCCATTGGCGGCAAGCCGATGACCCCTCCCCTCCGCACCGGCGTGATCACGGCGATCATCACCCTGATCGCCGACCAGGCCTCCAAGCTCTGGCTGCTCCACGTCCTCGACATCGCGCACCACGCCCCGGTGACCGTGACGCCGTTCTTCGACCTGGTGCTCGCCTGGAATCCCGGGATCAGTTTCGGCTGGTTCCAGAGCGAGACCCCGGCGGCCCAGATCCTGCTGATGGTGATCAAGGCCGCGGCCGTGATCGCGCTGGCGATCTGGATGGCGCGGTCGCGGACCTGGCTCGCGACGGTGTCGCTCGGCCTGATCATCGGCGGTGCCATCGGGAACGGCATCGACCGCTTCGCCTATGGCGCGGTGGTCGATTTTGCCCTGCTTCATGCCGAGATCGGGGGAAAAACCTTCAATTGGTACATCTTCAACCTCGCCGACGTAGCCATCGTTGCTGGCGTGGCAGCCCTATTGTATGATTCTGTGGTGGGGACCCCCGCCGTAAAAGCGCCCTGATCCCGGCCGATACGAGCCGGTCAGCGGTCGACACCTGTGTCAAGCGGAACTGTGCCTAAGCCAGTGATCGCTTTGACGAAATTTGAGATGGGAATGGCGCGATGCGCAACACCAAAGCCCGCGGTTACCTGATCGAGACGTCCCGGCTGCCGCTGATGCGCGGCCTGCGCCTGGCGTTCGTCGCAGCCGGGATCGGCCTTGTCATGACGGCCGGCCCGGTGCGCGCCGGCGACGATGAGGATGACGGCGACGACGGCCTGACCTTCGAAGAGCGGATCGTCGACAATCTGATGACCGGGCTCGGCGCCAAGAGCGCGGCCAGCAAGGGCATCGACTACCGCGAGCGCTCGCCGCTGGTGGTGCCGCCGAAGCTCGATTTGCCCCCGCCGGCATCGACCGCCCAGGTCAACGCGCCGAACTGGCCGAAGGACCCTGATATCGCGGCGCGCAAGGCTGCGATTGCGGCGCGCAAGAAGGAAGTCAAGAAGGAGCCGTGGCAGTCGGCAGTGGCGTTGACGCCGGCCGAGATCGAGGCCGGCCGCAAGCAGCAGACCGCCACCGATGGCCGCAAGGAGCCGCTGGAGCCCGGCGTGAGCACCAATCCATCGCTGATGCCGAGCCAGCTCGGTTACACCGGCGGCCTGCTCGGCATGTTCAAGGGGAACAGCAGCGAGTCCAAACCCTTCAAGGGCGAGCCGACGCGCGAATCCCTGACCGAGCCGCCGCCGGGCTACCAGACACCGTCCGGGGGCTATGCCTACGGCACCGGCCCGCAGGCGCCGATGGCGAAGGAAGGCCAGTACGACGTCATGACCGGAAAACCGGTGCAGTGACGCTTGGCCTCCGCGGGCGAAGGCTGACATGAGCAAAGCTTAATGCGGGGCGGCGGGTGTCTCTCCGCTTCGTGACCTTGGGCACGGCAACGACCGTGTACGATGGCTTGCTTTCGCGCCCCGGCCGTGGGTCCGGGCTTTCATAAGGACCATGATGCGCTCTCGCCGATCGATCACCCTGTTCGCTGCCGCATTTGTTTCCACCATCCCGCTGCCGGGTGCCAGCCTCCGCGCCCAGACCACCGTCACCTCGGAACGCCCCGCCAGTTTCACGCTCGATAACGGCCTGCAGATCGTGGTGATCCCCGACCACCGCACGCCGGTGGTCACGCAGATGATCTGGTACAAGGTCGGCTCGGCCGACGAGACGCCCGGCAAGTCGGGCCTCGCGCATTTCCTCGAGCATCTGATGTTCAAGGGCACCGCCAAGCATCCGGCCGGCGAGTTCTCGCAGACCGTGCTGCGCGTCGGCGGCAATGAGAACGCGTTCACCTCGGTCGACTACACCGGCTACTTCCAGCGCGTGCCGCGCGAGCAGCTGCCGACCATGATGGAGTTCGAGGCCGACCGCATGACCGGCCTGATCCTCAAGGACGAGAACGTGCTGCCCGAGCGCGACGTCGTGCTGGAGGAGTTCAACATGCGGGTTGCCAACAACCCGGATGCAAGGCTGGCCGAGCAGATCATGGCCGCGCTCTATCTCAACCATCCCTATGGCCGGCCGGTGATCGGCTGGCACCAGGAGATCGAGAAGCTCGACCGCGAGGATGCGCTCGCCTTCTACCGGCGCTTCTACGCGCCGAACAACGCGATCCTGGTCATCGCCGGCGACGTTGACGTCAAGGATGTCCGCCCGCTGGTCGAGAAGAATTTCGGCCCGATCCCGGCGCAGCATGCGATCCCCGAGAAGCGGGTCCGGCCGCAAGAGCCGACGCCTGCCGCGCCGCGCACCGTGACGCTGTCGGATCCGCGCGTCGAACAGCCGAGCCTGCGCCGCTATTACCTGGTGCCGTCGGCGACGACGGCGGCGGCGGGCGAGAGCCAGGCGCTCGATGTGCTCGCACAGTTGATGGGCGGCGGCGCCAACTCCTATCTCTATCGCTCGCTGGTGATCGACAAGGGCCTCGCGATCTCGGCCGGTGCCAGCTACCAGGGCACCTCGCTCGATCCGTCGCAATTCTCGATCTCGGTGACGCCGAAACCCGGCGTCGAGTTCGCGCAGATCGAGGACGCGATCGACAAGGTGATCGCCGACCTCGCGCAGAACCCGGCGCGCGCCGAGGATCTCGAACGGGTCAAGACCCAGCTCATCGCGGAGGCGATCTACGCCCAGGACAACCAGGCGACGCTGGCACGCTGGTATGGCGGCGCGCTGACCACCGGGCTCAGCATCGAGGACATCCGCAGCTGGCCGGATCGCATTCGCGCCGTCACCGCCGAGCAGGTGCGCACTGCCGCCGCCAGCTGGCTCGACAAGAAGCGGTCGGTGACCGGCTATCTGATCAAGGATACTGCGCCGAAACGCGAGGAGAAGCGCTCGTGATCTATTCCCTCACCCGCCGTGCGGCGCTGATCGGCGGCGCCTGCGCCGCGCTGCTGACGCTGACGTCGGCGCCCTCGCAGGCCGCGGCCAAGATCCAGCGGCTGGTATCGCCCGGCGGCATCGAGGCGTGGTTCGTGCAGGACGCGACCGTGCCGCTGATCGCAATGGAATACTCCTTCAGCGGCGGCGCCAGCCAGGATCCGCCCGGCAAGCCCGGCGTCGGCAATCTGGTCGCCGACCTGCTCGACGAGGGCTCCGGCGATCTCGATTCCAAGACCTATCATGAGCGGCTCGAGCGCCGCGCCATCGAGCTCGGCTTCCAGTCGAACCGCGATCAATTCCGCGGCTCACTGCGCATGCTCAAGGACAACAAGGACGAAGCCTACGACCTGTTGCGGATGGCGCTGACCTCGCCGCATTTCGAGCCGAAGGACGTCGAACGCATCCGCGCCCAGGTGATCGCCAATCTGCGCCGCGAATCGACCAATCCGTCCTCGCTCGCCGGCCGCAAGTTCCTCGAGCTCGCATTCGGCGATCATCCCTATGCCAGAACGGCCACCGGCACGCTCGACAGCGTGCCGACCATCCAGATCCCGGATCTCAAGGACTACACCCGCCGCATCATCGCCAAGGATACGCTGCGCGTTGCCGTGGTCGGTGACGTCGATCCCGATACGCTCGGCAAGCTGCTGGACAAGACCTTTGGCGGCCTGCCGGCGAAGGCCGAATTGACGCCCGTTCCCGACGTCGTGGCGACCAGGCCGCCGCAGCGCGCCTTCGTCCCGCTCGACGTGCCGCAGACCGTCGTCACCTTCGGCGGCCCCGGCATCGCCAGGCACGACCCGGATTTCATGGCGGCCTATGTGGTGAACCACATTCTCGGCGGCGGCGGGCTGTCGTCGCGGCTCTACAAGGAAGTGCGCGAGAAGCGCGGGCTGGCCTACTCGATCTATGAAGCGCTGGTCTGGATGGATCACTCCGCGCTGTTCATCGGCAACACCGGCACCCGCGCCGACCGCGCCGGCGAGACCGTCGATGCGATCGAAGCGGAAGTCCGCCGCATCGCTGAGGAAGGTCCGACGCAGCAGGAGCTCGACGAGGCGAAGTCCTACCTGAAGGGCTCGCAGATGCTGGCGCTCGACACCTCCTCCAAGCTCGCGCAGGCGATGCTGCAATACCAGCTCGACAAGCTGCCGATCGATTACATCGAGAAGCGCAACGCCATCGTCGACGCGGTGACGCTCGACGATGCCAAGCGGGTCGCCAAGCGGCTCTGGGGCAACGGCCTGCTCACCGCAATCGTCGGCCGCGCTCCGCAAGCCGCGGCGCAGCCGGTGTCGGCGCCGCCGAAGGCCAACTGACACGTTTCGGCGGGCGTCCGCCGCTTGACACGCACCACCGCTGCGGCCACCCCTCTCCCCACCCTCCCCCGCAAGGGGGGAGGGAGCCGGAGAGGCGTGCTCACCTCACAGCGAGTCACAACTGACGCTAAGGCTTGATTGGCGCTGTTGCATCGATCGTCAGGGACGCGCAAGCGTGAGGGCTCCCTCCCCCCTTGCGGGGGAGGGTTGGGGAGAGGGGTGAGCGGCGGGCTCGGACCGCTGACGTAACGAACACTGCATCAACACACCCAAGCGAAGCCAAACCCGCTATCCTGCGGCCTGCCGATTCTTCCCTCCATGGGTGATGTCATGCTGCGGGTGTCCCGCGACCTTACGATCGACGAGAACGACATTGAGATCGTCTTTGTCCGCGCCTCCGGTCCGGGCGGGCAGAATGTCAACAAGGTCTCGACCGCAGCGCAGCTTCGCTTCGATACCAACAAGATTGCATTGCCGGCGGACGCCGCGCAGCGGCTGGCGCGGCTCGCCGGCAGCCGCATGACCAAGGACGGCGTGATCGTGATCCACGCTTTCCGCTTTCGCACCCAGGAACGCAATCGCGCTGATGCGATCGAGCGGCTGCTCGAGATGTTGAGGGAGGCGATGGTGCGGCCGACCCCGCGGCGGCCGACCAAGCCGACGCTCGGCTCCAAGCAGCGCCGGCTCGAGGGCAAGAAACGCCGCAGCGACATCAAGGCGGGACGCGGCACGCGCCGTTTCGACGACTAGGGAACGTCGACGTTTAGGGAACGCCGGACGCAGCGCACGCGGCGCTGCATCCGGGATCCGGTCAGCGTAACCAGACGCGTTTTCGCGCGAAGCGGATGCCGGTTCGCGCGAAGGAACGCGTCAGAACAAGAAGCTTGAGCTTCGGTTCTGACTGATCAGAACCGCGAAGGCTCTCGTACTTCAGTACTTCTTGGTTGCAGGCGCCATCTCGGAACCGCCCGACTTCGGTGCCGTGCGTCCGCTGCCGACCGTTCCCTTGCTGCTGCCCGACTTGGCGGTGGCACCGCTCTTCTGCGTCGGCGCGCCTGGTTGCGCCGTCATTTCCTCATCGCCGCTGCCGGACATGCCGCCGCCCTGCTGCATGGTACCTCTGCCCTGTGCACCGCCGCGAAGCTGGGTATCCGGTGCAGTCGTCCCCTGTGCCAGGACCGGGCCGGCCATCGCGGCCGAGATGGCAAGGGCGAGCACGCTGGTTTTTGCAAACGTCATCCATTTCTCCTGGGATTTTAATTGACGATGGAGGAGCGGCGCAGGCATGCGCCGTTTGCAGCGCCGACCCTGAACCCCATCGCGCGAGACTGCATTTTCCGCAAACGGCGCACGCGAGATGCAAGCTGCGTCGTGTGGTGATCGTGCAGGGATTTCGCGGTCATTTTGCGAAATTGTCGTCCGCATATGCGGCAACCACCGGTTCCGCGCCAGATCGCCGCCCAGCTTTGTTCTGCTGTGAAACAGCCCGCTACTACCAACGGCGGATTTCAGCCTCCTACAGTCACGGCACAGAGGCGGTGGTGTAGATGACAAAGCTGCGCGCAAGGTGGACGTTGGGGCTGGGATTTTGCAGCGCAATGCTTGCAGTGCAAATGACCGGCGCGCAGATGCCCTTGCCCGCCGTCAAGCCGCCCGATGGGGCGACGCTGTTCAAGCAGCAATGCGCGACCTGCCACACCACCAACATGTCGGATGCCGTCCGGCAGGGACCGTCGCTCTACAGGATCGTCGGCCGCCACGCCGGCAAGGCCGACGGCTTCAAGTATTCCGCGGGCTTCAGCAAGGCCGATTTCGTCTGGGACGACGCCAGGCTCGATGCCTGGCTGAGCAATCCGCAGGAGGTGATCCCGGGCGCCGTGATGGCCTACCGGCAGGCCAAGCCGGAAACCCGCGCCATGATCATCGCCTATCTGAAGGAGCTGAACTGAATGGCGAAACCCGTGCATTCGATGATCCGCGTGCTCGACGAAGCAAAGGCGCTCGACTTCTACCAGCGCGCATTCGGCCTCGAGATCGCCGACAATCTGAGATTTCCCGATTTCGCGCTGATCTATCTGCGCCATCCCTCCTCGCCCTTCGAGGTCGAGCTCACGGTCAATTTCGATCGCAAGGAGCCCTACACGCTCGGCGACGGCTACGGCCATCTCGCCGTCATCGTCGATGACGTCGATGCCGAGCACGCGCGCTTCGAAAAGGAGAAACTGTCGCCCGGGCCGCTGCGCGACTTCAAGCATGACGGCAAGACGCTGGCGCGCTTCTTCTTCGTCTCCGATCCCGACGGCTACAAGATCGAGGTGATCCAGCGCGGCGGGCGCTTCGGCTAGAGCATGATCCGGAAAAGTGGAGACCGGCTTTCCGACAGGATCATGCTCAAGCAAAAAGAGCATGCTCAGACAACAAGGCAATTGCACAAATAAAAATTGACGGAGGAACCCATGAGAGAAATCGATCGACGCAGCAAATATGACCGGCGTGTCTTTCTCAAAGGCGCGGCCGTTACCGCACCCGCAGTCGCGATTGCGACCTCGACGGGGCTCGGCATCACCGATGCGTGGGCTGAAGGCGCCACGACGCTGACGCCGGCCACGCTGAAGACGCTGCTGAAGATGGCGCGCGACATCTATCCGCACGATTTCCTCGGCGACAGCTACTACATCGCAGCGGTCAAGCCGTATGATGAGAAGGCCGCGAAGGATCCGGCGGTCAAGTCGCTGATCAATGACGGCGTCACGAGGCTCGATCAGGCGGCCAACGACCGCCACAAGATGCCCTATGTCCAGGTCGCCTGGGAAAACGACCGCGTCGCGCTGCTGCAACAGATCGAGCAAAGCGCGTTCTTCCAGAAGATCCGCGGCGACCTCATCGTCTCCATCTACAACAACAAGGAGGTGTGGCCGCGGTTCGGCTACGAGGGCTCCTCCGCCGAGCATGGCGGCTACATCAAGCGCGGCTTTGCCGATATCGACTGGCTGCCGAAGGTCTGAACGGGTCGGGAGGAAACAATGGCAAAATTCGATCTGAATGACAGCGGCGTTGTGGTGATCGTCGGCTCCGGTGCCGGCGGCGGAACGCTCGGCAATGAACTGGCGCAGAAGGGCGTCAAGGTCGTGATCCTGGAAGCCGGCCCGCGCATCGAGAACCAGGACTTCATCAACGATGAATGGGACAGTTTTACCCAGCTGGCCTGGTCCGACGCGCGCTCGACATCGGGCAGCTGGCGCGTCCATCAGGACTTTCCGGGCCTGCCGGCCTGGATCGTGAAGGCGGTCGGCGGCTCGACCACGCACTGGGCCGGCGCCTCGCTGCGCTTCGACGAGCACGAGTTCAAGATCAAATCGGCCTATGGCGGCATTCCCGGCGCCAACCTGATCGACTGGCCGATCACGCTCGCCGAGATGGAGCCGTGGTACGCCAAGGCCGAGGACAAGATGGGCGTCACCCGCACCAACGGCATCCCGGGATTGCCCGGCAACAACAATTTCAAGGTGATGGAGGCCGGCGCCAGGAAGCTCGGCTACAAGGAGGTGCACACCGGGCGGATGGCGATCAACAGCGAGCCGCGCGACGGCCGCGGCTCCTGCCAGCAGATCGGCTTCTGCTTCCAGGGCTGCAAGTCGGGCGCCAAATGGTCGACGCTCTACACCGAGATCCCGAAGGGCGAAGCCACCGGCAATCTCGAAGTGCGCCCCGGCAGCATGGTGATCAAGATCGAGCACGACCCGTCCGGCAAGGTCACCGGCGTGGTCTATGCCGATTCGACCGGCGCCACGCAGCGCCAGAAGGCCCGCGTCGTCGCGGTCGCCGGCAACTCGATCGAGAGCCCGCGACTGCTGCTCAACAGCGCCTCCAGCATGTTCCCGGACGGGCTCGCCAATTCATCCGGCCAGGTCGGCCGCAACTACATGCGGCACATGACCGGCAGCGTGTATGCGAGCTTCGAGAAATCGGTGCACATGTATCGCGGCACCACGATGGCCGGCATCATCCGCGACGAGGCGAAGAACGATCCGAAGCGCGGCTTCGTCGGCGGCTACGAGATGGAGACCCTGTCGCTCGGCCTGCCGTTCATGGCCGCGTTCCTCAATCCCGGCGCCTGGGGCCGCAGCTTCACCAGCGCGATCGAGGGCTATCCGCGGATGGCCGGCATGTGGCTGGTCGGCGAGGACATGCCGCAGGAGACCAACCGCGTCACGCTGGATCCGAAGATCAAGGACAAGTTCGGCATGCCGGTCGCCAGCGTGCATTTCGACGATCATCCGAACGACGTCGCGATGCGCGATCACGCCTACAAGCAGGGCTCCGCGGTCTATGAGGCGGTCGGCGCCACCGTCACCTATCCGACGCCGCCCTATCCCTCGACCCACAACATGGGCACCAACCGGATGAGCGAGAAGCCGCGCGACGGCGTGGTCAACAAGTTCGGCCAGACCCACGACATCAAGAACCTGTTCGTCTCCGACGGCAGCCAGTTCACGAGCGGTGCTGCCTGCAACCCGACGCTGACGATCGTGTCGCTGGCGATCCGCCAGGCCGACCACATCGCCAGCGCGATGCAGCGCAAGGAGATTTAGCGAGGAGATCCAGCAAGAAAATACAATTCCCCTCTCACTGGAGCGGCCTTGCCCAACAGGACAAGGCCGCTTTTCTCTTTGCGCGATGGATTGCGGCTGACGCTATTCCGCGGCATCCATGATCGCCGCCGCCCCGCGATAGTCCGGAACGACCGCCGGCGCATTCGCCTTGGCGCGGTAGATCAGGCAGGAGCAGCGCAGCAGCGACGCGAAATTGTTCACCTCGCCGTGATGATCGAGCACCTCGTTGTGCAGGGTGGTGAGGAACTTGGCCAGCGTCATGCCTTCCTTGGCCGCGATCTCCTCCAGCGTATCCCAGAACGACATTTCCAGCCGGATCGAGGTGCAATGGCCGTCGATCCGCAACGATCGGGTCTGCGATTCATAGTCGCGTTGCGGCTGATGCGCGAAAAGATGGCACATGGCGTTCCTCCGGCGAGAACTTATAATTTTTCTAAACGATATACCTGTGCGCGCGGCCCCACAATCGGGACGTAGGGCGTAACGCGCCGGCCGCCGAAGCCAAGCGTCTTCAAGGCGATAGGCCGGACTCATCCCCAACCCGCATCCGGTCGCCATATCGGTCCCATGCATTTGCCGGCGCGGCGACTTATAGTAACGGCCAGTCTCGAATCGCTCTCCGAACGTCCAATCCATGCCCGTCCGCCAGCTTCCCGAACAGCTCGTCAACCGCATCGCCGCCGGCGAAGTGGTGGAACGCCCCGCGAGCGTGGTCAAGGAACTGGTCGAGAACGCGATCGACGCCGGCGCCAGCCGGATCGACGTTTTCACCGATGGCGGCGGGCGGCGCCGAATCGGCATCACCGACGATGGCGGCGGCATGACCCGCGCCGACCTCGCGCTTGCGGTCGACCGTCACGCCACCTCCAAGCTCGACGACGAAGACCTGCTCCGCATCCGCACGCTCGGCTTCCGCGGCGAGGCGCTGCCCTCGATCGGCGCGGTCGCAAAGCTCGGCATCACGACGCGTCATGCCAGCGAGCCGCATGCCTGGTCGTTGTCGGTCGAAGGCGGCGAGAAGTCCGAGGTCATGCCGGCCGCGCTCGGCCAGGGCACCCGCGTCGAGGTCAACGAGCTCTTCTATGCCACGCCGGCGCGGCTGAAGTTCCTCAAGACCGACCGCACCGAGGCGGAGGCGATCCGCGAGGTGGTGCGTCGCCTCGGCATGGCGCGCCCGGACATCGCCTTCACGCTGGCTGGCGAAGAGCGCGCGCCGGTCACCTGGGCCGCGGCGCTGCCCGGCGCCGCCGGCCGGCTGACCCGGCTCGGCGATATCCTCGGCGCGGATTTTCGCGCCAGTGCGATCGAGGTGCGCGCCGAGCGCGAGGGCGTCGTGGTCGAGGGCTTTGCCGCCGCGCCGTCGCTAACCCGCGCCAATGCGCTCGGGCAATATCTGTTCGTCAACGGCCGCCCGGTGCGCGACAAGCTGATCCTCGGCGCGGTGCGCGCGGCCTATTCGGACTACCTGCCGCGCGACCGCCATCCTGTCGTGGCGCTGTTCGTGACCTGCGACCCGCAAGAGGTCGATGCCAATGTGCATCCGGCCAAGACCGAGGTGCGTTTCCGCAATTCCGGCCTGGTGCGCGCGCTGATCGTGCACGCCTTGAAGGAAGGCCTTGCGCGCGAAGGCAGGCGCACCGCGGCCAACACCGCCGACGGCGCCGCGCTCTCGGCCTTTCGGCCAGCCTTCACGCCGCCGCGACCGGGCAATTGGGACTGGCGCGGCTCGCCGTCCTATCCGGCTGGTCCGATGCGCGCGTTCGACGGCGCGGCGGCGCCCGCCTTCGCCGAGCCCGGACAGGCCGCCTTCGACGTCGGCGCACCGACCGCCGATGTGCGCTTCGAGGCCGCGCCCGACCTGCTCGACCGGCCGCTCGGCGCCGCGCGCACCCAGATCCACGAGACCTACATCGTCTCGCAGACCCGCGACGGCCTCATCGTGGTCGACCAGCACGCGGCCCATGAGCGCATCGTCTATGAGAAGCTGAAGGCCTCGCTGGCGAAGAACGGCGTGCAGCGGCAGATCCTCTTGATCCCCGAGATCGTCGAGCTCGATGAAGCGACCGTCGAGAAGCTGCTCGACCGCGCCGAGGAGCTGGCGTCGTTCGGGCTTGCGATCGAATCCTTCGGTCCCGGCGCCGTCGCGGTGCGCGAGACGCCTTCGCTGCTCGGCAAGGCCAACGCAGCTGGGCTGTTGCGCGACCTCGCCGAGCACATGGCCGAGTGGGACGAGGCGCTGCCGCTGGAGCGCCGGCTGATGCACGTCGCCGCCACCATGGCCTGCCACGGCTCGGTCCGCGCCGGCCGCCGCCTCAAGCCCGAAGAGATGAACGCGCTGCTCCGCGAGATGGAAGACACGCCGAACTCCGGCCAGTGCAATCACGGCCGCCCGACCTATGTCGAATTGAAGCTGAGCGATATCGAGAAGCTGTTCGGGCGGAGGTAGTCTCTATCGCCGTCGTCCCGGGCAAGCCAACGGGTCGGCGCAAAGCGCCGCCCGATGACAGGCTCCGCGCGACCCGGGACCCATATGTGGACGGCCCCCGTGGCACAAGAGCTTTTTGGTGAGATCGGATCGCTTGCATCCATATGTCCGGCCTGTTGAGTGCGATCGGGTCGATCGCTGGCCAAGATGGGTTGCGCGATGCGAGTTCCAAACAACCAGGCGACCTGTTGACGGCCGATGGGTCCCACGGATTGTCTCGCATCGTTGCTCGATCGATCGCTCCATCTGCTCCTGCAGCTCCGGGTCGACCGGCGAGCGAGCCCGCCGGCCGGCCAATCTGTTAGGTGGCCGGAATGGGATTCATCCGTGCCACATCGTAGCTCTCACCTGTTGCCATCAGCTTCCAGGCGATGCGGGCCACCTTGTTGGCGAGCGCCACGGCCGCAAGCTTCGGCGGCTTGCGCTGGATCAGGGCCAGCAGCCAGCGCGAGTGATGACCGCGCCCGCGCCTGGCCTGCTGGATCACCGCCGTGGCCCCGATCACCAGCAGCCGTCGCAAGTCCTCGTCGCCCGCCCGCGTAATCTTGCCGAGCCTGGTCTTGCCGCCGGTGGAATGGTCTTGAGGTGTGAGGCCGAGCCAAGCCGCAAAGTGCCGGCCGGAACGGAAGGCAAGCGGATCCGGCGTCTTCATCACCAGCATCGTCGCAATGATTGGACCGATCGAGGGGATCTGCGCCAGACGCCGACCCGTGGCATCGGATCGGTGCCAGGCCATCAGCTTGGCTTCGATCTCCCCAAGCTCGCCCTCGAGCCTGGCGTACTCGCGGCCCAGCACGACAAACAACTCGCGCGCCAGGGCGGGAAGCGTCTCGTCCTGCGCAATCCGTGCCAGCAGCGGCTCGACCTTGTCGACCCCTTTGGCTGCGATCAGGCCGAACTCCGCCGCATGGCCACGGATCGTATTGCCAAGCTGGGTGCGCCGGGCGATCAATCCATCGCGGATACCCGTCAGCATCAGCGCGGCCTGTTGCTCGGCCGTCTTGACCGGCACAAAGCGCATGCTCGGCCGGCCCATCGCTTCACACAGCCCTTCCGCATCCCGCCCGTCGTTCTTGTTCCGCATCACGTAGGGCTTCACCAGTTGCGGGGCCATCAGCTTGACCTCATGGCCGAGCTTGCCAAGCTCTCGCGCCCAATGCTGCGAGCCTCCGCAGGCCTCCATCCCGATCACCGTCGGCGGCAACTTGGCGAAGAAGTCCAGCACCTGCTTCCGCGACAGCTTCTTGCGCAACACAACCTGCTCGGCTGCATCAACCCCATGCAGCACAAAAATATGCTTCGACGTATCCATACCGATGCGGATAATCTCTCTCACGGACGGCTCCCTTGTCTGAGATTTGCAACAACCTCATTCTGGCACAACTGATGCCGTAGGGGGCCGTCCACCCCATCAACCACCGATCTCCCGTTTGAGAGAGGCTGGGGCCCCAGCGTGCCTTCACAACACAGTTTCGTGGTTATGGGTCCCTGCTTTCGCAGGGACGGCACACTAGATTGCGGCGACAGCTCGCAAAAACACGAACTCGGTGTCGTCATACGCCCGCCGCTCAAGCTCCTCGAAGCCCTCGGGTGGCGCGAACGCCGCGGCCTTTGCCTCTTCCACCACGAGCAGCGCGCCCGGCACGAGCCAGCCGCCGTCGCGCAGCGAGGCGAGCGCCTTCTCAGCGAGCCCCTTGCCATAGGGCGGATCGAGAAATACCAGCGAGAACGGCTCGACCGGATGCGCCGGTCCAAGATCGGTCGCATCGCGCCGATAGACCTTGGTCGTCCCGCCGAGGCCGAGCGACTCGACATTGTTGCGCAGCAGCGCCCGCGCCTCGGCGCCATTGTCGACGAACAGCGTGAACCTGGCGCCGCGCGAGACCGCCTCGATGCCAAGTGCACCGGTGCCGGCAAACAGGTCGAGCACGCGCGCGTCCTCAATCGGATTGTCGTAGGCGTGGATCAGAATGTTGAACACGGACTCGCGCAGCCGGTCCGCGGTCGGACGAATCTCGCGGCCCGCAGGCGAAGCGAGATTGCGGCCCTTCAGCCTGCCCCCGACGACGCGCATTGACCGTTACTCGTCCCGCGGCTTGAGGTCGCGCTTGCCGTGATAGCCGCGCTTGGGACGGCGCGGCGGGCCGTAGCCGCTGGCCTCATCCTCATTGCGGGCACGGGCTTCCTCGCTGCCGGTGCGCTGCACCAGCACGCGGCGGCCCTTGCGATCGTTGATGGTTTCGCGCTTGCTGGGCTTCGGCTTCCTCGCCGGTACATCGTCGCCGTCGGCGGCGTGACGCTGCTCCGGCCGCGTGAAGTCGGCACCCGCGATCTTGGCGATCTTCTCGCCGAGCTGCTCGCGCAGCACCCGCGTCTTGACCTCCTCGACCTTGCCCTCTTCGAGCTCGCCGAGCTGGAACGGGCCGTAGGAAATCCGGATCAGGCGGTTCACCTCGAGTCCGAGATGCGCCATCACGTTGCGGACCTCGCGGTTCTTGCCCTCGCGGATCGCGAACACCACCCACACATTGGCGCTCTGGTCGCGTTCCAGCGTCGCGTCGATCGGCCCGTATTTGACGCCGTCGACCTCGACGCCACCCTTGAGCTGGTCGAGCTGGCCCTGCGTCACTTCGCCATGCGCGCGCACGCGGTAACGGCGCAGCCATCCGGTGTCCGGATGCTCCAGCGTCCGCGCCAGGCCGCCGTCATTGGTCAGCAGCAACAGGCCTTCGGTGTTGAAGTCGAGCCGGCCGATCGAGATCAGCCGCGGCAAGCCCTCGGGCAGATTGTCGAACACGGTCGGCCGCCCCTCGGGATCGGCATGCGTCGTCATCAGCCCGCGCGGCTTGTGATACATGAACAGCCGCGTCCGCTCGCGCGGCGGCAACGGCTTGCCGTCGACCGCCACGACATCGTTCTCGGTGATATCGAGCGCCGGCGAGTTGATCACGCGTCCGTTGACCGTGACCCGGCCCTGGGTGACGATCTCCTCCGCATCGCGGCGCGAGGCAAGACCGGCGCGCGCCAATACCTTCGCAATGCGCTCGCCGGATTTCTTCGGCTTCGGCTCGGGACGCTCGCGGCGGTCGTCGGAGGCGCGTTCGCGATAGGCGCCGCGACCGCCGAAGGCCGGGCGCTTCGCAAAGATCCTACTGTCGTCCTCATTGTCGCGGCGCGGCCGGTCGGAGAAGCGGCCCTCGCTGCGCGGGTGCTCCTGCCAGTCGGTGCGGCCTTCGGGCCGCTCGCGCCGGCGATTGTCGCGGCGATCGCCGGCGTCTTCGTCGCGACTCCAGCGCGGCCGACCGAACTTCGGACGATCACCCTGCTCACGATCGTCGCGGGACCTGGAAAATCGCGGACGGTCGCCGCCACTGCGATCGTCGCGCGACCGCGAAAAGCGCGGGCGCTCGTCGCCGCCGCGATCGTCGCGCGACTTGTAGTCCTCGCGGGGCGTGCGATCCCGCTTTTGCCAGGGCTTCTCGTCGCTGCGGTCGCGGCCCTCGAAGTCGCGGTCGCGCTTGAAGCGCGGCCGATCGCCGAAATCGCGGCGCGGCGCATCGCCGTCCTCGCGGCGGCGGAACGGGCGGCCTTCGCCCTTGTCGCGGAATGAACCCTTGTCGCGATCGCCGCGCGAAAACTTGCGGTCGTCGAATTTGCGCTCGGCGCGCTCGCCGCGCGGCGCAAAGGTCCGCTTCTCGCCGTCACGCTCGCCACGCGGCGTGTAGGGACGCTTTTCGCGATCGCCATAGGACCGCTTCTCGCCGAACTTGCGGTCGGATGACCGACCTTCCGAACGCGCGCCACCGCGCTGAGGACGATCGCCCGCATCAAAGTCGCGGCGCTCGCCGCGCGGTTTGAACGGGCGCTTTCCGCCACCCTCGCCGCCGCGGTCGTCGCGCTTGAAGTGCGGCCGGTCGCCGTAATCGCGGCGCGGCGCATCGCCGTCCTCGCGGCGGCGGAACGAGCGGCCCTCGCCCTTGTCGCCGAACGCGCGCTTGTCGCGATCACCCTTGCCGCGATCGGGCTTGCCGCCGAAGCTGCGCTTGCCGAACGGCTTGTCAGATCCGCGGGAGCCACTGGGCCGCCCCTTCCCGGGCGCCCCCCGGTCCCGCCGGCCGCGCGGGGAATCGTTGTTTTTGTCGCTGTCGCGGGGCATGAATGTTCTCGCCTGGAGGTTCAATTGGGGCGCAGGGCAACCGGCGATACGCGCGCCATCTGGGCGCGACTGGCGCAAAACCGGCATCCACTTCTGCTGAAGGCGACGCTACTAGCAGGTTTCTTCCGATGATACGAGGCATGTCTGCCCCTTCTTTCATGGATTTGGCGCTAAAAACCGCGGAAAATGCCGGAAAAGCCGGCGAGGTTCCGATCGGATGCGTGATCGTGCGGGGCTACGAGGTGATCGCCACCGCCGGCAACCGCACCCTGACCGACCGCGATCCGACGGCCCATGCGGAAATCCTCGCGATCCGGCAAGCCGCCGAGGCCATCGGCACCGAGCGGCTGGTCGATTGCGACCTCTACGTGACGCTGGAGCCCTGCACCATGTGCGCCGGCGCAATCTCCTTTGCCCGCGTCCGCCGGCTCTATTACGGCGCCGCCGACCCCAAGGGCGGCGCGGTCGAGTCAGGCGTGAGGTTCTTCGCGCAGCCGACCTGCCACCACGTGCCGGAAGTCTATGGCGCGGTCGGCGAGAGCGAGTCCGCGCGCCTGCTGCGCGAGTTCTTCAGGGAGCGGCGGTGACGAATCAGTAGCGCGGATGAAGCGAAGCGCAATCTCTCCCCTCGTCGTCCCGGCGAAAGCCGGGACCCATAACCACAGGGTTGAGTTGTCAGAAGGCTGCGGCCCCAGCGTCGTGCAACAATGATCTTCGGTGGTTGGGTCCCGGCGTTCGCCGGGACGACATCGAGTGTATGGCGTCATCGAGAGTCATACATTCACGGTCTCTTCGGATGACGGTGCGCGCGCCGCATCACCCCGCCAGGAAAAACTCCCGCAGCAGCTTCGCGGTCGCGTCCGGAGCTTCCTCGGGCAGGAAGTGCCCCGACGCCACCGGCGCGCCGCTGACATTGGTGGCCCAGGTCTTCCAGGTGTCGAGCGGTGTCGTTGCCGCGCTGGCAACGCCGGCATCGCCCCACAATGCGAGCATCGGGACCGTGATCTTCCTGCCAGCGTCAACATCGGCCTTGTCGATCTCGTAGTCGGCATAGGCGCCGGCGCGATAGTCCTCGCACATCGCATGGATGCGCGCGGGATCGCGGAATGGCGCAAGGTAGTGCGCGAGCGCGCGCGGATCGATCGCCTCCAGCGTCTTGCTCCTGGTCTGGCTCGCCATCTTCTCCTTGAGGAAGAATTCGCCATTGTTGGAGATCAGCGTCTCCGGCAGCGGATAGGGCTGCGCCAGGAACGCCCAGTGGTAGATCTTCAGCGCCGACAGGCGATTGAGCTTCTGCCAGTAATCATAGGTCGGCGCGATATCGAGCACCGCAAGCTTCGAGAGCCGGCCGGGATGATCGAGCGCGAGGCGGTACGACACCCGGCCGCCGCGGTCGTGACCGGCGAGCGCGAAATGCACATGCCCAAGCTGCTCCATCACCTCGACCATGGTCTTCGCCCAGGCCCGCTTGGTGTAGGGGGTATGGTCCTTGTCGCTGTCGGGCATATCGGACCAGCCATAGCCCGGCAGGTCGGCGATGATCAGCGTGAATGCATCGTCGAGCTTCGGCGCGACCGTGTGCCACATCACGTGCGTCGAGGAGAAGCCGTGCAGCAGCAGCAAGGGCGGGCCCTTGCCGCCGACGCGGGCGAAGATGCGGCCCTGCGAGGTGTTGATCCATTTGGACGCATAGCCGGGAAAAAGATCAGCGAGATCGGGCATCGGTAGCTCCTTCCCTGTCGCGGCCGCGCTGCTTCAAACTTTGTTCGGCGTTGCCGCTGGCTTTGGCGAGGTTTATGCCATCCTCAAGTCCTGCCAACAACAACATGAAACGAGGAAGTGCCATGTCGATCGACTTCGAAATCCCCGCCGAGGCCAAGGCGATCCGCGAGAAGGTTCGCAAATTCGTGCACGACGAGTGCATTCCGGCGGAAAAGGAACTCGACACCAAGCCGCTCGCCGAGGTGCTGGGACCGCTGCGGAAGAAGGCCCGCGCGCAGGGTCTGTGGTGCCCGTTCGTGCCCAAGGAGTATGGCGGTATGGGGCTCGGCCCGCTCGCCAACGCGCTGGTGCAGATGGAGCTCGGCGAAAGCATGCTCGGCGCGCTCTCGATGAACACGCAGGGACCGGACGACGCCTCGATGATGACGATCCTGGCGCACGGCACCGAGTACCAGAAGGAAAAATTCCTCAAGCCCCTGCTGAACGGCGACAAACGCATCTGCTTCTCGATGACGGAAAAGGCCGCCGGCGCCGACGCCACCGGCATGCAGACCACGGCGGTGAAGGACGGCAACGAGAACTACATCCTCAACGGCGAGAAATGGTTCTCCTCGTCGGCGAGCGTCGCCGATCTCGCGCTGGTCATGGCGAAGACCGATCCGAACGCGCCGCGCCACAAGCAGTATTCGACCTTCATCGTCGAGCTGCCCAACCCCGGCTACCGCATCAAGCGCAACGTCGCCAACATGGCGATCGAGGGACCGCATGACGACGTGATCCATGGCGGCCACTCCGAGATCGAGATCAAGGATCTGAAGGTGCCCGCCGACAATCTGCTCGGCGGCGAAGGCAACGGCTTCAACATGGGGCAGCATCGCCTCGCCTATGGCCGGCTGCGCCACGGCATGCACAACGTTGCCAAGGCGCAGCGCGCGCTCGACATGGCGGCAGCCCATGTCACCAAGCGTTCGACCTTCGGCCAGCTGCTGGCCGACCGCCAGGCGGTGCAGTTCATGCTCGCCGACTGCGCGAGCGAGCTCTATATCGGCCGGCTGATGCTGCTGCACATCGCCTACAAGGCCGAGAAGGGCCTCGACATCCGCCAGGAGAACTCGATCGCCAAGATCTTCCACGCCCATATGGTGCACAAGGTGATCGACACCGCGATCCAGCTCCACGGCGCGCTCGGCTTCAGCCAGGATACGCCGCTGGCGAAATGGTACACCCAGGTGCGCTCGCAGCGGCTGGTCGACGGCCCCGACGAGGTGCACAAGTGGAAGATCGGCAAGAACGTCATCAAGGCGTTCCGCGAGCACGGCACCACGGCGTCAGCGGCGGGCGGGGATCTGCTGTAACCGGCGGCAGCGCGCAGCGCCCACAACTCGGTCATTGCCGGGCTTGACCCGGCAATCCATCGCGCAAAGAGATTCTCTCGAAGGTGATGGATGCGCGGGTCAAGCCCGCGCATGACGAGCGGAGATCAGCGGCCGAACCTAGCCGCTCGCCGCAAACAGCTCCCAAGTCCCGGGCAGTCCCTTCAGCTCGAACGCGCCGCGCTCGGCGAATTTCAACCCGGCGCCCGCGACCAGATCGGTCACCACGCGTGACACCAGCACCTCGTTCGAGCCGCATTGCGACATCACGCGCGCCGCGGCGTGTACCGCTATGCCGCCGATATCCGCCCCCCTCACCTCGATCTCGCCGGTGTGCAGGCCTGCTCGCACCGGCAGGCCGATCTGCCGCGCGGCCGAGCCGAACGCCAGCGCACAGCGCACGGCGCGGCCGGGACCGTCGAAGGTCGCCAGAATGCCGTCGCCAGTGCTCTTCACCAGATGGCCGCGATGGCGGCCGACCATCTGCTGCGCGAGTTGATCGTGATCGTCGAGCAGACGTCGCCAACGATGGTCACCCATCGCCGCGGCACTGCGAGTGGAATCCACGATGTCAGTGAACAGCACGGTCGCAAGCACACGGTCGAGCTCGGCATCACCACCATCGCGATGGCCGGTGACGAATTCCTCGACATCGCCGAGCATCGCCTCGGTCTCGCCGACCCAATAGTAGTGATCGCAGCCCGGATATTCCACGTATTTCGCGCCGGGGATCGAGCCCGCGACGGCACGGCCGAGCGCCACGGGAACGCGGGCATCGCCGGTCCGATGCAGGACCAGCGTCGGAGTCTGGAGCATCGGCAGGATCGTCGTGACGTCGATCGCGCGATTGAGAACCAGCAGCGTCCGCAACGCTCCCGGACTGCTCGACAGCCGCTCGAATTTCGCGATCTGCGCGATCACTTCTGCATTCGCTGCCTGGCTCGGCGCGACAGTCTTGACCGTGTCGCCAGAACCCCAGTTCTGCACGATCTCGTCGCAGCGCAGCTGCCACAAATCGTCCGGCAGGCGATCCTTCGAGCGGGCAAAACTGCCAAGCAGAACGAGATGCGAAACGCGGTCCGGGTAGGTCGCTGCAAACAGCACACTCATCGGACAGCCCTCGGAGAAGCCGAACAACACTGCCTTCGTGGAGCCGATGGCGTCCATGATGGCCCGGACGTCGTCCATGCGCTGCTCGAGCGAGGGCGCGCCGGTCATCCGATCCGACAATCCCTGTCCGCGTTTGTCGAAGGTCACGACCCGGGCGAAGCGCGACAGGCGGCGCAGCACGGCGGTGTAGCCGGGCATCTCGTGCATGAACTCGATATGCGTGAACAAGCCGGGGACAAGGATGATGTCGACAGGACCGTCGCCCATCACCTGATAGGCGATGCTCGCGTCGGCGCTTTGCGCGTAGTGCGTCTCGGGCAGTCTGAAATCGGTCATTCGAAGGCCCCCGGGCGCGCCATTGTCGCCGCTGCGGCCGGATCGATCAACCCTTCTCCGCCTCCACCGCCTGCCAGGCGATGTCGCGGCGGCAGAATCCGTCCGGCCATTTGATCCGATCGACAGCCTGATAGGCGCGGTCGCGCGCCTCGGTGACCGTCTTGCCCATCGCGCAGACGTTCAGCACCCGCCCGCCATTGGCGATGATTGCGCCATCCTTGGCCACCGTGCCGGCGTGGAAGATCTCGACGCCCTCGACCTTGGCGGCGTCATCGAGGCCATCGATCCGCGCGCCCTTGATGTAGTCGCCGGGATAGCCCTTCGCCGCCATCACCACCGTCAGCGCCGGGTCCGGATACCAGCGCAGATCGAAGTTCTTCAGTTGCCCGTCGATGGAAGCGAGCAGCGCCGGCACGATGTCCGACATCATCCGCAGCATCAGCACCTGGCACTCGGGATCGCCGAAGCGGACATTGTATTCGAACAGTTTTGGGCCCTGCGCGGTCAGCATCACGCCGGCATAGAGCACGCCCTTGAACGGCGTGCCGCGGCTCTTCATCCCGGCAACCGTCGGCAGGATGATCCGCGCCATGATCTGGTCGTGCACCTCGCCCGTCACGAACGGCGTCGGCGAATAGGCGCCCATGCCGCCGGTGTTCGGCCCCTTGTCGTGATCGAACACCCGCTTGTGGTCCTGCGCCGAGGCCAGCGGGATTGCGGTCTCGCCGTCGCACAGCGCGAAGAAGCTGATCTCGCGGCCCGAGAGGAATTCCTCGATCACGACCTCGGCGCCGGCCGAGCCGAACGCGCCCTCGAACATCATCGCGATCGCGGCCTCGGCCTCGGGCAGCGTCTGTGCCACCACGACGCCCTTGCCGGCGGCAAGCCCGTCGGCCTTGACCACGATCGGCGCGCCCTGGGCGCGGACATAGGCCACCGCGTCCTTCGCGTTGTCGAAGCGGCGATAGGCGCCGGTCGGAATGTCGAACTCGCTGCAGAGGTCCTTGGTGAAACCCTTCGAGCCCTCGAGCTGGGCGGCCTGCCGGCTCGGCCCGAACGCCTTGATGCCTTCAGCGGCGAGGTCGTCGACGATCCCGGCGGCGAGCGGCGTCTCCGGTCCGACCACCACCAGATCGACCGCATGGCCCCGGCAGAATTCGATCACCGCAGCATGGTCGGCGACGTCGAGCGCGACGCATTCGGCCTCGCGCGCGATCCCGGCATTGCCCGGCGCGCACCAGAGTTTCGCCACCAGCGGGGATGCGGCGATCTTCCACGCCAGCGCATGTTCGCGGCCACCGGAACCGAGCAGGAGGATGTTCATCTGTGTCGCCGATCAGAGGGGTTGTAACGCCATTTCGTCCGGTTTAGCACGCTCCCGAACCGCAGCAACACGCGGTTCGATCAGATGTGGATATGTGATTCGACGCCTGAAACGCGGCGCCCGGACCTTGCACACGGGGTCGAAAACCCCGATTCTATAGATCAGATGACCGCTGCTCCGAATCTCGTCAACGCGCCTGAATTCACCGTCTCGGAACTCTCCTCCGCCCTGAAGCGGACGGTGGAGGACCGCTTCGGCCATGTCCGTGTCCGCGGCGAGATTTCCGGCTTTCGCGGCCCGCATTCCTCCGGCCACTGCTATTTCGCGCTGAAGGACGAGAGCGCCAAGATCGAGGCCGTGATCTGGAAGTTCGCCCATGCCCGGATGCGCTTCAAGCCGCAGGAAGGGCTCGAGGTCATCGCCACCGGCAAGCTGACCACCTACCCGAACTCCTCGAAGTACCAGATCGTCATCGATTCGCTGGAGCCGGCCGGCGTCGGCGCGCTGATGGCGCTGATGGAGGAGCGCAAGAAGAAGCTCGCCGCCGAAGGCCTGTTCGACGAGGCCCGCAAGCAGCTTTTGCCCTGGCTGCCCGAGGTGATCGGCGTCGTCACCTCGCCCACCGGCGCCGTGATCCGCGACATCCTGCACCGGCTGGAGGACCGCTTCCCCCGCCGCGTCCTGGTCTGGCCGGTCAAGGTGCAGGGCGACGGCTCGGCCGAACAGGTCGCGGCCGCGATCCGCGGCTTCAACGCGCTGCCGGAGGGCGGCCGGATTCCACGGCCTGATCTGCTCATCGTCGCGCGCGGCGGCGGCTCGCTGGAGGACCTCTGGTCGTTCAACGAGGAGATCGTGGTCCGCGCCGCGGCCGAGAGCCATATCCCGCTGATCTCGGCGGTCGGCCACGAGACCGACATCACGCTGATCGACTTCGTCGCCGACAAGCGCGTGCCGACGCCGACCGCCGCCGCCGAAATGGCGGTGCCGGTGCGCAGCGAGCTGTTCGTCGAGGTCCAGGCGCTCGCCCGCCGCACCATGGTGTGCTGGCAGCGCGCCCAGGAGGCCCGCCGCACCGAGCTGCGCGCCGCGGCGCGGGCGCTGCCCGCGGCGCATGAACTGCTGGCGATCCCGCGGCAGCGGCTCGATCATCTCGCAGCAGGCTTGCCGCGCGGGCTGAAGGCCAATACGCACGCGCATTTCCGCCGCTTTGCCGCCAGCAGTTCGCGCCTCACCATCGGCGTGCTGCGCGGCCAGGTCGCGCATGCGCGGCAGCGGCTCACCGCATCCGGCGAGCGCATCACGCTGTCGGCGCGCGCGCTGCTGCATCGCCGCCGCGAGCGCTTCAGCGGGCTCGAGATCCGGCTCAAGGCCTCGAAGCTTGCCAATGCCAAGGCCCAGCGCAACGCCATCGCCCGCGATCTCGAGCGCACCCACCGCCTCGCCGAGCGCGCCCGGCGCGCGCTGGTGACGACGATGCAACGGCTCGAGGCACGTGTCGCCCATAGCGGACAACTGCTGTCGGCGCTGTCCTATCGCGGCGTGCTGGCGCGCGGCTTTGCGCTGGTGCGCGATGCGCACGGCCACGCCCTGCATTCCGCGGCAGCGGTCGGCCCGAACGCCGGCCTGTCGATCGAGTTCGCCGATGGCCGCGTCGCCGCCACCGCGAATGCCGATCAGCCCCCGGCAACGGTAGCGCCCGACAGCCAGCCGAAGCCTCAGCCCCGTGAGGCGAAACCCGCGGCGCCGAAGCGCGTCACCAAGCCGGTCGATCAGGGCAGCTTGTTCTGATTTTCTCTGGAGCATGATCTCTCCGGAAAACCGCTGCGCACTTTTCCGGATCATGCTTTAGCGCGACAGCCACTCCGCGACTTGCTTCTGCGCGTCCTTGCGCGCGCCGGTATCGGTGCCGATGTGACCGCGCTCGGCGATCTCGGCATCGGAGGTCGCGACCGCGTGCAGCGGCAGGTTGGGTCGGTCGAAGTCGTGGTAGGCCTCGGGATACACCACGATCCGCGCCAGCGCGCTGCGGCCGCGGGCGCCGTCGACCATCTGGTGGCAGGCCGATGACGATGTCACGTCGTCGCGCGCGCCGATCAGGACCAGCGTCGGCACCCGCGCGCTCCAGCCGAGGCCGAACGAGGCGCGGCAATCCGGATAGAACGCGACCGCCGAGCGAAAATCCGGCTCGACGCTGCGCGACCACAACTGCGGCCGCACCGCCCACAGCAGGGCGGCGGCGCCGTTGCCCCAGCCGATCAGGCTGATGCGGCGCTTCGCCACCCATTTCTGCTGCACCAGCCACTGCCGCGCCGCGTTGATGTCAGCGACCCGCGCGCGGCGGGTCTGGACCTGATGCTCCCTGATGCGGCACTGCGGACCGAGCTCGCGCGAGCCGTAGCTGTCCGGCAGCAGCACCGCATGGCCGCTCGTCAGCAATTGCTCGGCCCAGTCGCGATAGCGCGGCAGGACCGGCTCGGACCGGCCGGCGAGACCGCCGCAGCCATGCAGCGCGATCACGGTCGGGAACGGGCCGTCGCCATCGGGCCGGTAGAGCTGCGCGTGCAGCGTGACGTTGCCTTCGGGGATCTCGACCTGATGCGGGGCCGGGAGTGGCGCCGCGGCCGCGGCCGGTGCGGCAAGCATGGCGAGGAGCATGAAAACTGGCTTGAGGCGCATCCGATCCGGCCGGCTCGTTATGGCGTCGCAAACACAGCGGACCACGGCCGCAAGGCTACCATGCGCCTCCGCCGCCAAATCATCACAAGTCGGTGGTTTAACGGGCGGACATGACACCCTATCTGTGATAGACGGTTTCATCGACATCCAGATGGCCTCGTTGGAGGCAAGGCGGAGAGTTCAATCGTGCTGAACAAGTTCGGTCCCTCGGGCCATGGCGAAGCGCAGGTGCAATATCTCGACGGCGATTTCCGCGTGATCTCGCCCGGCACCTTTGTGCGCTGTGCCATCACCGACGTCCGGATTCCGCTCGACGAGCTGAAGTATTGGAGCGTCGATCTGCAGGAAGCCTACGCCACCCCGACCGCCGTGCTGCAGCGCCACCATCCCGGCGTCCTCAAGCCGCAGGCCTAGGCTCAAGGCCGGGTTCATTTGGAGAGCCTCCTGTCCCGCGCCCTGAACAGCTGATCGGCCACCAGGCGCCGCAGCGCGTCGCCATCATCGAATTGCAGCGTCACCGCGAACGGCACGATCGCCTGTGCCCAGGCCGGCATCCCGTCCGGACCACGCAACCGCGCGAGATCCTTTTCCGTCGTCACCGGCGTCAGGGCGTCGCCACGCGCGTCGGCAACGAGCGCTTCGATCTCCTCCTTCGTGAAGGCATGATGATCGGCGAAAGCCTTGCTGCGCACGACGTCGACGCCGCTTGCGCGCAACGTGTTGAAGAAGCGCGCGGGATCGCCGATGCCGGCAAAGGCGAGCGCACGCGTTCCGCTCAGCGCCGCCAGCGAAGCCTGGTCCGGCTTCAGATGCGCCGACAGCACCGGCTTGCCGCGGGACGCCAGATCGGCCGCGATGCTTTGCGCCGCGCTCCCCTCGCCGACCACGATCAGCGCGTCGGTCCGTTCCAGCTGCGGCACCAGCGGCGCGCGCAACGGTCCGGCCGGAATCACGCGGCCATTGCCAATGCCGCGCGTGCCGTCGATCACGATCAGGCAGACATCCTTCGCCACCGAGGGATTCTGGAAGCCGTCATCCATCAGGATCACGCTGGCGTCCTGCGCGCGCGCCAGCGCCAGGCCTGCGGCGCGGTCGCGCGACACCACGACTGGCAAGCTCGCCGCCATCATCAGCGGCTCGTCGCCGACATCGGCCGCCGTGTGGCTGCCCCGATCGACCTTGACCGGGCCGCCGAGCCTGCCGCCATAGCCGCGGCTCAGCACCACCGGCCGCTCGTCGATTTCGCGCAGCAATTTTGCCAGCGCCAGCACCGTCGGCGTCTTGCCGGCGCCGCCGACATGGTAATTGCCGACGCAGATCACGGGAATGCCGGCATCGACGCCGGATTGCCGCATCCGCCGTGCGGCGACCGCGCCGTAAAGCGCGGCGAGCGGTTGGAGCAGTTGCGATGTCCAAGACGACGGCCGGTGCCAGAAGGCCGGCTCACGCATTGGCGGCTCCCATCTCGAGCCGCAACTGCAACAGATAGGGCTCGAGAGCGGTCACCGTGCGCTCCAGCGCGCCACCGAGCTGTTCGACGACGCGCTCGGAGGCCGCCAGCGACGTGTCGCGGGCCGCGGAATCGGCAAGGAACTGGCCGAGCTGCTTGACCAGCGCTTCCCGATCATCGGCGCGGCGCGCGCCGCCGGCGCGATCGAGCGCCTCATAGACATCGGTGAAGTTGAACACGTGCGGGCCGTGCACGATCGCCGCGCCAAGCTTGATCGCCTCGATCGGATTCTGGCCACCATGCGCGACCAGCGAGCCGCCCATGAACACGATCGGCGCGAGGCGATAGAACAGGCCGAGTTCGCCCATCGTGTCGGCGACATAGATATCCGTCGTCGCGACCGGAAGGTCCTCATGCGAGCGCAGGCCGGGGCGCAGGCCGGCCTCCGTCACCAGCCGCGCCACCGCCTCGCCGCGCGCGGCGTGCCGCGGCACGATCACTGTGAGCAGGCCGGGGAAGAATCCGGCGAGCGACTTGTGCGCCTCGATCAGGATCTCTTCCTCGCCGGGATGGGTCGAGGCGGCGACCACGATGGCGCGGCCGCGCGTCACCGACATCAGCCGCTCCAGCTTGGCCGGATCGGCCGGCGGCGCCGCGACGTCGAGCTTGAGGTTGCCGGTGACGACGACGTTGTGGCTGCCGAGCGCGGCAAAGCGTTCGGCGTCGGTGTTCGACTGCGCGAGGCAGATGTCGAACCGGCCGAGCAGCGCGCCGATGGTGTTGGAGACCCGGCGCCAGCGCGGGAACGAGCGCTGCGACATCCGCCCGTTGATCAGCACCATCGGAAGCCGCCGCGCGGCGCTCGACAGGATCAGGTTCGGCCACAAATCGGATTCGATGAACAGCGCCAGCGACGGATGCCAGTGATCAAGGAAACGCGTCACATAACGCGGCGAGTCATACGGCACGTATTGATGGATCACGTCGGGCGGAAAGCGCTTGGCGACGATCGCGGCCGAGGTCACCGTGCCCGAGGTGAGCAGGATGCGCAGATTGAGCGCGCGTAGCCGCTCGATCAGCCCGGCCGCCGCCAGCACCTCGCCGACGCTGGCGCCGTGAATCCACACCAGCGGGCCCTGCGGCCTGGTATCGGCGCTCACGCCGCGCCGCTCGCCGACGCGTTCGGGATCTTCCTTGCCGAGCTTGAGCCGCCGCTTGATCAGGGCAGGCGCGAGCGGCACCATCGCGGACGACAGCTTGCGGTACACACGCAACGTCATCGGTAGCGAGCTAGCCAAGCGCTGCCTCCGGCCGCCCGACTGCTGCATAGGCACGTCGGGTCGCTTCGTTGAGAAGTTCCTCCACGTGCTGCCGAAGCTTTTCCATCGTCGCGGCGTCGGCGTCGGGCGGCACATAGACCGGCTCAATACCTACCACTGCGCCGCGCCCGAATGGCAAATTGATGGTGGTCGAATCCCAGTTTTTCAACCGGATGAATCGGCTGGTGACCATCGCAAAGGGGACGATCGGCCGGCCGGTCTCCCGCGCCAGCATGATGGCCCCGAGGCCCGCCACCCGCGCCCGCTTCGGCACGTCGGCGGTGGTCGCCATGTTGCAGCCGTCTTCCAGCGCCCGAACCATCTCCAGGAAGGCGCCGACGCCGCCCTTGCGATGGAACGCGCCGGAATGATCGCCGGAACCTCTGATGGTGCCGATGCCGAGCCGCTCCACCGCGAGGGCGTTGAATTCACCATCGCGGTGGCGGGAGATCAGCACCTTGGCGCGGTAGCTCTCCTTGGTCTTGATGAACGGCGTCATGAAGTGCTGGCCGTGCCAGAACACGAAGATCGCCGGCATCAGGGGCTCGACGATCCCGTACACGTCATGCGGCTGGTAGCTGAAGCGGTTGGTGTACCACACCAGCCGCAGATACTCGGCCGCAAGCACACCCAGCGCGCGCTGCACGAAGCCGCTGCGCAGCAGATCGCGAAAAAGTCGTTTCAATGGGAGTGCTTTGTGTCCTGCTCAGGATCGAGCAACCGGTGGAGATGAACGACGAAATAGCGCATCTGGGCGTTGTCCACGGTCTGCTGCGCCTTCGCCTTCCAGGCCGCATAGGCGGTCGCATAGTTCGGGTAGACGCCGACGATCTCGACTTCGTCCAGGTTCTTGAAGGTGTTGTGCTCGAGATCGGTCAACTCGCCGCCGATCACGAGGTGAAGCAGCTGGGGCTGGGCATTGTCTGACATGATGGTGGTTTTCCTAACGAGATGCCCGGCAAACAAATGAAGTCGTGGTCGTCACAAGTCTGGTCGTCACAAGGCTGTCGCAGCAGCTCTGGTCGTCACAATCGGAAACGCGGCGCGGATCGGCGGGGCCTCACGGCAAAGGACGGCTGCGGAAATGCTCGACAATGCGTACATGACGTTCGCGTCCTGCTGCCACCAGCACCCCATGCGTCACCTCCCGGCGATTGTACTCAATCGCGTCCCCCGAGAGCGCAGTCATCTTACCACCCGCTTCCTGCACGATCAAATTCGCGGCGGCAAGATCCCAGTCGCGGCTTTGCCCGCCGGCAAAGGCCGCGTCAAGTCGACCTTGTGCTACACGGCACAGGCGCAGCGCCAGCGATCCGATCCGCGGATAGAGCGTGATCTCGTCCGGCGTCGGGCTGAGCCGCTGCACCAGCGGCTTCGGTCCCGCCATCCGCGGAAAATTGAAATCGGTGCCTGCGGTTGCATGCACCGCGCCGTCGTTCAGGGTGGCGCCCTGTCCGCGGGCGGCGAAGAAGAATTCCTCGCTGACCGGCGCATACACCGCCGCGAGCACCGGAGATGCATTTTCAACCAGCGCCACACTGACGCACCAGTCCTCGCGGCCGGCGAGATAGGCGCGGGTGCCGTCGATCGGATCGACGATCCAGGTGAAGCGCTTGCCGAGCCGGGAGTCGTTGTCGGCGCTCTCTTCCGACAGCCAGCCGTAGCCGGGCGTTGCCGAACGCAGCTGCTGCTCCAGCAGGTCGTTGACCGCGATGTCGGCCTCGGAGACCGGCGAGGAGGCGCCCTTGATCCAGTTCTTCAATTCGGTGCGGAACAGCGACGATGCGAGCCGGCCCGCTTCCTGCACCGATCTGGTCAGCAAGGCGGCATCGCGCGCCTTGGTCCAGTCGTCCGTATCAGCGTCCGCCAAGCGTCAGGCCCTCGATGCGCAGCGTCGGCGAGTTGACGCCGTAGCGGAATTCCAGGTCGTCGGCGGCGACCAGCGACTTGAACATCGGCAGCAGATGGCCGGCGATGGTCACTTCGCTGACCGGATAGGTGATCTCGCCGTTCTCGATCCAGAAGCCGGACGCGCCGCGGCTGTAATCGCCGGTCACGCCGTTGACGCCGGAACCGATCAGGTCGGTGACATAGAAGCCCTGCTTGATGTCGGAGATCAGCTCCCTCGGCGTCACCGCACCCGGCTCGAGATGCAGATTATACGTTCCGGGCGAGGGCGAGGACGATACGCCGCGATGCGCATGCCCGGTCGTCACGAGGCCGAGCTCGCGCGCGGTCGCCGAATCCAGCACCCAGGTGGTGAGCACGCCCGCATCGATCAGCGCCGTCTTCTTCACCCTGACGCCCTCGGCATCGAAGGTCTGCGAGCGCAGCCCACGCACGCGCAACGGATCGTCGATGATGCGGATGTCTTTGGAGAACAGCTGCTCGCCGAGCTTGTCCTTCAGGAAGCTGGTCTTGCGCGCGATCGAGGCGCCGTTGATGGCGCCGACCAGATGGCCGACGATCGAGCCGGCCACCCTGGGATCGAACACCACCGGCACCTTGCAGGTCTCGACCTTGCGCGGATTGGCCCGCGCCACCGCGCGCTCTCCGGCCTTGCGACCAACGGCAGCAGGTGAATCGAGATCGGAGGCATGCGGCGCGCTGGTGAAATCGTAGTCGCGCTCCATGCCGGTGCCCTCACCGGAAATCGCCGTCGTCGAGATGCCGTGGCTGGAGCGCAGATAAGAACCGTGGAAGCCGGTCGACGTCACCAGCACCATGCCGCCGATCCCGGTCGAGGCCGACGCGCCGCCGGACTTGGTGACACCCTTGACCGCGAGCGCCGCAGCCTCCGCTTCGATCGCGCGCTGCTCCAGTTCGGCCGTGCTCGGAACCTTGCGATCGAGCAGATCGAGATCGGGGAAATCGTGTGCGTGGAGCGCCGGATCGGCCAGACCGACATATTTGTCGTCCGGCGCCACGCGCGCCATCGCGACCGCGCGCTCGGCAAGCTTGGCGACCCCGTCGCCGCTGACGTCATTGGTCGACACCACCGCCTGGCGCTGGCCGACGAACACCCGCAGGCCGACGTCATCGCCTTCGGAGCGTTCGGTTTCCTCGACGCGGCCGTCGCGCACCTCGACGCCCTGCGAGACGCCGCGCACCGCAATGGCATCGGCCGCATCGGCGCCCGCGCGCTTTGCGGCATCGACCAGGCGCTGCGCGAGGTCGCTCAGGCCCGATTGGTCGAACAGATCGGAGCTATCGCCGTGTCGCGATGCAGATGGTGAAGAGTTCACGAACGAATTCCTGCGGATTGAGGGGGGGCCCGGAACGAGGTCGACAGATCCACCAGATGTGCCGGTTTCACAGGGATTTCAAGCACTTTGCGCCGGCAGGCAACAAAGATTTGAGTGATCGGGGCAAGGCTTCGTCAATCATGCGGGCCAACCTCTTGTCAATCATGGCGCGAGGTGAGGAGGGGTTAACCAGGCTTTTTAAGGGGGAACGGACATCGCTCGGCTAGGCTCTCACCCATCGACCGGGAACATAATCCCGGCGGGGAGACAAGGCTTTGAGGCGTCAAACACCAACAAGCGGAATCAATTCCGCCGGGTCGAGCCGCGCATTGCGGCTCGACCCTCTTTCCCTTCCGCTCAGCTTCCACGCGCAGGATGCGCGCGCGGATGGCGGCATGCGGCAGGTCGAGCTTCATCGCGAACACGTCGTGCTGCGCCGTGCCGTTCTCGGCATGCGGATGGCGGTCAATGTTCGCGTCAGCGACTTTCTCGGCGTCGCGGTGCGCGGGATCGACGACGCGCAGATGCTGGTGCTGGTTCACCGCGATCCCGCGCTCAGCATTCCGCTCGGCTCCAGCTCGGATGCCGAGGAGATCAGCTCCGCCTGGCAGATGTGGAGCGACATCTTCCGTCTCCCGCAACTGACCGAGCCGGCACCGCGGACGCCCTCCCCGCGCCGCCGTCGCCGCAACGCGATCCGCGCGCGGCGACCGAAATTCCTGGTCCGCCGCCGCGCCGGCTTCCGGCTGCACGGCACCAGCGTGCATCGCGGCGAACGCGAGATCATCGCGCGGGATTGAGCTTGCCAATCACGCTTCGGCGCGGCAGCTACGGAGCTTCGCGCACGGCTCTCGCCCCATCGTCGTCCCGGCGCAGGCCGGGACCCATACGCCGCAGCAGCTGTAGCTGGCGGGACTCGTCGTTCCAGCGTTGCACAACAATCGACATTTGTGGTGATGGGTCCCGGCCTGCGCCGGGACGACGGTGAGGATCGGGCACGATTCACATCACGCGCTGTCACTACGCGAGGAGTGGAAATCACGCCGCGCGCAGCACCGCGTCGACGACCAGGCTCGCGAACAGGATGAAGCCGGCGTCGCGGTTGGACTTGAAGATGCGCAGGCAGAGCGCGCCATCGCTGATGTCGAGCCGCCGGACCTGCCAGGCGAGATGCAGCGCGAACGCCGCTAGCCCGATCCAGGCCGGCCAGCGCGCGCCCGCGAGCGCGAACGCCACGCCGATCAGGAGCACGGCGAGACCATAGAAGATCACGAGCGCACGATGGGTGCGGGCACCGAACAGGCGCGCGGTGGATTTGACGCCGATCAGCGCATCATCCTCGGCGTCCTGATGGGCGTAGATGGTGTCGTAGGCGATCACCCAGGCGATCGATCCGGCGTAGAGCGCAATCGCGGTCAGATCGATGCGCGCGAGCGTCACCGCAAATCCCATCAGCGCGCCGTAGGAGAAGGCGAGGCCGAGCACGACCTGCGGCCACCAGGTGATCCGCTTCATGAACGGGTAGATCGCGACGATCAGAAGCGAGGCGATGCCGGTCATGACAGCGAAGCGGTTGAACTGCAGCAGCACGAGCAAGCCGATCAGCGCCTGCAGGACCATGAAGACCGCCGCCTGCGTCACCGTGACCTGCCCGGCGGGGATCGGCCGCGACCGCGTGCGTTCGACCTTGGCGTCGAGATCGCGATCGGTGATGTCGTTCCAGGTGCAGCCGGCGCCGCGCATCACGAAGGCGCCGATGAAGAACAGCAGGACCACGAGCGGCAGCGAGCGCACATCATGCGCGACGCCGGCAGCAAGCGCCGCCGACCACCAGCACGGCATCAACAGCAGCCAGGAGCCGATCGGCCGGTCGTAGCGCGCAAGCCGCAGATAGGGCCGCGACCAGACCGGCGCATGGGTATCCACCCAGTTGCCTGTGGAGTCGGCAACGCGGGTGGAGACATCGCTCATGGGTGATCCATCAACGGGTGAGGACGTTGCCGTTCAGCGTATCGAAGGTGCTGCCGCCCTTCTTGGTCGGCGTCGCTTCCGGCAGCGAGGCGGACGAGCCGAGCACGTCGCTCAACGTCGGCCCCGCAGGCCCACGCGGCTGCGCCGCCGCCTGCTCCGCGACATTGCAGACCTTCTTCAGCAGCGCTTCGGTATTCTTGTGTCCGGCCTTGAGCTGGTCGGCGATCTGCGGCGGAATTCCGCACTTCTGCGCGTTGGTGTCGACATATTTGATCATCTTGATCTCGGCCTGGCTGTAATTGCCGATCAGCTTGCAGGCCTCCTGGGGGCTGGCGTGGCGATCGCTCGCCGCCTTGATCGCCTTGCCGCGCTTCTCCGCATCCTCACGCAGCGGAGTGAAATTCTTCATGCAGGCGTCGGCGGCACCACCACCCGCACCCGGCGGGGGCGGCGACGACAGCCCGCCACCGGCGATGGGGGCCGCGCCACTGCTCGGAAATGCCGACGGCGTGGCACCGACCCTGGCCGCCGGCGCGCCGTTGACCGGCGGGAATGCGGAATCCGAGGCGGTTCCGGCCTGGCTTGGACGCATACCATTGACCGGCGGAAACGCGGGGTCGGACGCGGTGCCGGCCTTACCGGCCTGATTGGGCAACGGGGCCGGAAAGGCGCTCTGCGCGGCGGCTTGCCCCATGGACAGGGCGGTCGCGGCAACGGTCAGCACGATCAGTCGGCGGATCATCGAGGGTGTTTCTCCGGCAAAAGGTCCAGGCAACCCCAGCGCAACAAAAACGAAGCAACGAATTTTGGGGGCGTTTTACGATTCCTGCGAGGCCTTAACAACCCGTCGATTTGGGCGACAGCGCGGCGTAGGGCCACACCGGCCACATTAAATTGTTCCCCGATTCTAAGCCTTTAGGCTACGAACGGCGGTAAAACCGGACCATCAAATTTGCCTGAACGCGATTTTCGGCAAGGCCTCGGTTTGGATTAGCGGCCGGATGCCGCGCACGGGCGACCGAAAAGCAAAAGGGGCTGCGTGCAAGCGGCCCCTTGGACTGAAGAAATGACTTGGTGACAGAAGCAATATATCGACGCTTCCTTACTACCCGGCCGGCGAGTTCCTGACGAGCCCGCGGGACTACGGTGTCGCATAGTTTGGTAAACCTGCCACACCGCAATGAAGCCGCCTCGGATATGCCTGAACACGATTTCCGCAGCCCCCGCCTGTTTGTCGATGCTCCGCTTGATGCCGGCGCAACCGTTCCGCTCGAACGCGACCAGAGCAACTATCTCGGCAACGTGCTGCGGCTTAACGCCGGCGACAGCGTGCTGGTGTTCAACGGCCGCGACGGCGAATGGCGCGCCGAGATTTCCGGCCGCAAGCGGGCCGACATGCTGACGGTATCAGCGCAGACCCGCGCGCAGGACCGCTTGCCCGATGTCGCTTGCGTGTTCGCGCCGCTGAAGCATGCGCGGCTCGATTACATGGTGCAGAAAGCCGTCGAGATGGGCGCCGCGCGGCTCGTGCCGGTGCTGACACGCTTCACCCAGGTGTCGCGGGTCAATAGCGAGCGGATGCGCGCCAATGTGGTCGAGGCCGCCGAGCAATGCGGCATCATCTCGCTCGCCGAGGTCGCCGATCCCCTCCCCCTCGAAAATTTCCTGGCGGGGCGCGATCCGGCGCGGCTGCTGGTGTTCTGCGACGAGGCCGCCGAGGTCGCCAATCCGATCCAGGCGCTGCAAACCGCACAGGCTGCGAACGCCGGGATCGATGTCCTGATCGGCCCGGAAGGCGGCTTCGCCGAGGAGGAGCGGACGCTGCTGCTGCGCCAGCCCGCCATCCTCCGCCTCGCGCTCGGCCCGCGCATCCTGCGCGCCGACACCGCCGCCGTCGCGGCGCTGGCGCTGGTGCAGGCCGCACTGGGGGATTGGGGAGATAGTGATGGACGCACCGGCGGAAGGGTTCCCTCCCCCCTTGCGGGGGAGGGTTAGGGAGAGGGGTGCCGCTTGCTCCGCCGCATGACGGGTTCGCACCGATTCACACTTGCGACGCTCGCGTGACAAGAGCTGGATTGCGTGGAGCTGTAGATCTCTCGACCGCTGGAGCCCGGGGCTTACCCCTCTCCCCAACCCTCCCCCGCAAGGGGGGAGGGAGCCTGAGAGGCGTGCTCGCATCACGCGCGATTTCGGCGTACCCTGCCCCTAGCCAAGGCGTCGCAAAATCGTTAACGAACCCAATCATTAAGCCACTTGGCCGATCCCTGTCGAAAGCATGGGCCGACCGTGCTAAGGGCTCCACAAACACCACCCATGGAACCCGCTCTGGAACGCGATTTCGGAGCGAATTGGACGTCGAGATGACCGAAGCTGCCGCACCACGATCCGCCGCCGGATCCGCCGTCTGGGCGGATGCGCTGCTGGCCTCGTTCGCGCAGGCCGGCTATCAGAGGTCCGAGCCCGCGATCCTGCAGCCGGCCGAGCCGTTCCTCGACCTCTCCGGCGAGGACATCCGCAAGAGCCTGTACCTGACGACGGACCCGAGCGGCGAGGAGCTCTGCCTGCGCCCGGACCTCACGATCCCGGTGGCGCGCGATTACCTCGCCTCGCCGCGCGCGGGCCAGCCCGCCGGCTTCAGCTATCTCGGTCCGGTGTTCCGCTATCGCGGCGGTGCGCCGAGCCAGTTCCTGCAGGCCGGCATCGAATCGTTCGGGCGGCAGGACCGCGCCGCGGCCGATGCCGAGATGCTGGCGCTGGCGCTGGAGGCGACCACCGCGTTCGGCTTGAAGGACGTCGAGATCCGCACCGGCGACGTCGCGCTGTTCAACGCGCTGATCGATGCGCTCGACCTCTATCCGGTGTGGCGGCGCCGGCTGATCAAGGACTTCAACCGCAAGGTCTCGCTGACCGACGACATCGAGCAGCTGACGCTCAAGACCGCGCCGGGCCGCAACGAATATGAGGGCGTGCTCGCTGCGCTGGCCGGCTCCGACCGCAAGGCGGCGCTGGCGCTGGTCACCGATCTGATGTCGATCGCCGGCACCACCAATGTCGGCGGCCGCACGGTGGCGGAGATCGCCGACCGTTTCCTCGAGCAATCGACGCTGAAGGGCGGCGCGCTGCCGCGTGACGCGGTCGCGACCATCAAGCGCTTCCTGGCGATCGCAGGCGATCCCGACGACGCGGTCGCGCAATTGCGCGCGCTGGCCTCCGACGCCAAGCTCAACCTTGCCGCCGCGATCGACCAGCTCGAGAGCCGGATCGGCTTCATGGCCGCGCGCGGCATCGACATCCGAAAGACCCGGTTCTCCACTGCGTTCGGCCGCGGCCTCGACTACTACACCGGCTTCGAATTCGAGCTGCACGCCAAGGGCAACGGCGCCGAGCCGCTGGTCGCCGGCGGGCGCTATGACGGACTGATGACGCAGCTCGGCTCGGCGAGCCCGATCCCCGCGGTCGGCTTCTCGGTCTGGATCGAGGCGATGACCCGGCATGGCCAGGCCACCTCCTCCTTCGGAGCCGCCCAATGAGCACGCCCTTCGTCGTCGCCGTGCCCTCCAAGGGGCGGCTGCAGGAAAACGCCGAAAGCTTCTTCGCCCGCGCCGGGCTGACCTTGTCGAAGGCCGGCGGCGCCCGCGACTATCGCGGCACCATCGCCGGCGTCGACAATGTCGAGATCGCCTATCTCTCGGCGAGCGAGATCGCGGCCAATCTGGCGCGCGGCTCGGTGCATCTCGGCGTCACCGGCGAGGACCTGGTGCGCGAGAGCATTCCCGATGCCGACAAGCGCGTGCTGATGATCGAAGGCCTCGGCTTCGGCTATGCCAATGTCGTGGTCGCGGTGCCGCAGGCCTGGATCGACGTCCGCACGATGGCCGATCTCGACGACGTCGCAAGCGGCTTCCGCGAGCAGCACAATCACCGCATGCGGGTGGCGACCAAATACATCAATCTGACGCGCGGCTTCTTTGCCAGGCACGGCGTCGGCGACTACCGCATCGTCGAAAGCGCCGGCGCCACCGAGGGCGCGCCCGCCGCCGGCACCGCCGAGCTGATCGTCGACATCACGACGACAGGGGCGACGCTCACCGCCAACGGGCTCAAGGTGCTCGACGACGGCGTGATGCTGCGCAGCCAGGCCAACCTCGTTGCGTCGCGGGATGCCGACTGGTCGACCGGAGCCCGCGAGACCGCGCGCGTCATCCTCGACCACATCGCGGCGCGCGCCCGCGCCAGCAAGTATCGCGAGGTCCGCACCCGCTTCGCCGGCTGCAACGATGCGCTGCTGTCCGAGGCGCATAACCGTTTCGGCGTGGTCGCCCCGTTCGGCGGCCCGACATCGTCGGGCATGCTTACGCTGCACTGCCCACCGGGCAAGCTTTACGCGCTCGGCAGCTTCCTGCGCGAGCACGGCGCCGAAACCGTGTCGGTGGTGTCGCTGGACTATGTGTTCGACCGCGAGAACCCGCTGTTCGCCAGGCTCGAGGCGTTCCTGCGACAATGAGGCGGCCACGCCGTTCATGTTGGCGACAGCTACCCTGCGGTACCATATTGTGTTCGAGGGATCTCTCGTTTTGACGCGGTGTCTTCGTGCGAGGCGGAAGGCCATTTCGCTCGAAAACGCTCTAGTTCTGGAACCTGACCGATGATGCTGGGCTCTGACGTTTCCAGCCTGACCACGACCGCCAAGACCGCCGCCGGGCAGGGTCTGTCGATCGTCGTGCCCGTCTATAACGAGGCGGCCGGGCTTGCGGCGTTGCATGAGCGGCTGATCAACCTCGCCAGGACGCTGCGCGCCCGCTATGGCCTCGCCTGCGAGGTGATCTATGTCGATGACGGCAGCGCCGACAACACGTTGATGATCGCGCGCGGCCTGCCCGCCGACGGGCTCGACCTGCAGGTGGTGTCGCTGTCGCGCAATTTCGGCAAGGAGGCGGCGCTGATGGCCGGCCTCGACCACGCCCGCCGCGGCGCGGTGCTGTTCATGGACGGCGACGGCCAGCATCCGCCGACGCTCGTGGAGCAATTGGTCGCACACTGGATCGATGACGGCTACGACGTGGTCTACACGGCGAAGGCGCATCGCGACAATGAATCGGCCGCGCGGCGGCTGGCCGTGCGCGGCTTCTACGCGCTGATCAACTGGGGCGCCCGGCAGCAGATCCCGGAGGATGCCGGCGACTTCCGCCTGCTGTCGCCGCGCGCGGCCGCGGCCCTGCGGCAATTGCCGGAGCGCAACCGCTTCTTCAAGGGCCTAGCCAGCTGGATCGGCTTCCGGCAGATCCGCGTCGACTACGAGCCGGCGCCGCGCGCGCACGGCGTCACCACCTTCAATGCCGGCCGGCTGATCGGCCTGTCGATCGAGGGCCTGACCTCGTTCTCGGTGGCGCCGCTGCGCTTTGCCAGCCTGCTCGGCGCGCTGCTCGCCGGCGCGGCGTTCCTGTTCGGCCTCTCGATTCTCTGGGAAGTGCTGACGACCGGCAAGCAGGTTCCCGGCTATCCGTCGCTGATGATCGGCATGATGACGATCGGCGGCGTGCAGCTGATCATGATCGGCATCGTCGGCGAATATATCGGCAAGATCCTCTCCGAGCTGAAGGCGCGGCCGATCTACTTCGTCGCCGAGCACACCGAGAAGCACGCCGACGGCGGCGCGGCGCAAAATGCCTCCGAGCGGACCGCCGCGGAATGAACACCGATACGCCGCGCCGGATCTGGCTGTGTGCTGACGACTATGGCTTGAGCGACGGCGTCAACCGCGCGATCCGCGATCTGATCGAGCGCGGCCGCCTCAATGCGACGTCGGTGATGACGGTGACGCCGGCGATCGGCCGCGATGCAGCTGCCGCGCTCACGGCGTCGGTGGCGAACAGCCCGCGCTGCGCGATCGGATTGCATGTGACGCTGACCGCGCCGTTCCGGCCGCTGACGATGCATTTCCGCCCGCTCGACGGCGACATGTTCCTGCCCTTCCCGCGGCTGCTGCGCGCCGGGCTGATGCACCGGCTCGATGCCGAACTGGTCCATGCCGAGGTGCTGGCGCAGCTCGACGCCTTCCATGATCTGTTCGGCCGCGCACCCGACTTCGTCGACGGTCATCAGCACGCGCAGCTGTTCCCGCAGGTGCGCGACGGCTTCCTGCGCGCCGTGAAGGAGCGCGCGCCCGATGCCTGGGTGCGGCAGTGCGGACGCGAAGGCCCGCTGGCGCGCCAGCTGGCGGCGCCGAAGGCGCTGGTGCTGAACGTGCTCAGCACGCAATTCCGGATCAAGGCACAGCGAGCGGGCCTGCGGTTCAATCCGGCCTTCGCCGGCGCCTATGATTTTACACGCGGCAATGATTTCGCGGCGCTGATGCAGGGCTTCCTCGACGGCCTGCCGGAGGACGGGCTCGTGATGTGCCATCCCGGTTTCGTCGACGAAACGCTGAAGAGCCTCGATCCGCTGACGACGCAGCGCGAGACCGAGCATGCCTATCTGGCAGGCGACGATTTCCCCGCGCTGCTGGCCCTGAATAAAGTTACACTGGCCTGAACCGGTCCCCACCCCGCCCCCGCATCAAGTGCGGGGCAGGCTTCGCTCGAAAACGCTTTAAGGTTCACGAAAAACCGCCGGTCGTATTGTCGCATACATAAATTTAATTCTGGCCCCCACTCCTTGCGCCACAAACCCAGTCCTACATCCCGGACGCGCCGATTCGATCGGCGCGATGGAGAACGCCATGACACCGCAAGAACGCCAACTGATCGACGATCTCTTCGACCGGCTCGCCAAGCTGGAGAATGCCCCGCGCGACGGCGAGGCCATGTCCGCGATCATGCAGGGCCTGCGCAGCGCGCCGAATGCGGTCTACGCACTGGTGCAGACCGCGCTGGTTCAGGACGAGGCGCTGAAGCGCGCCCATGACCGGATCCAGGAACTCGAGGCCGCGGTCGGCCAGCAGCCGGGAGCCCAGCAGCAGGGCGGCGGTTTCCTCGATTCGATGCGCGACGCGATCTTCGGCGGACAGGGCCAGCAGCATGGCTCGGTGCCGCCGGTGCGGGCGCCCGACATGGGCGGCCGCGATCCGGGCGGCCGCCCGGTCTGGAACTCGGGCCAGGCGATGCAGCAGGCGGGCGGCTATGGCCAGCCGGCGCAACCCTATGGCCAGGGCTATGGCGGCCCGCAACCGCCGGCGTTCGGCGGCGCGCCGGGTGGCGGTGGCGGCTCGTTCCTCGGGACTGCTGCTGCGGCGGCGGCCGGCGTGGTCGGCGGCGGACTGTTGCTCTCCAGCATCCGCGGCATGATGGGTGGCGGCAGCCACCAGTCGCTGGCCGATTCCGGCAGCCTCGGCGGCGGGTCGCGCTCCGATTCGCGTCCTTGGGGCGGCGACCAGTCGTCGAGCGACTTGGCGCGTGACGCCGGGATCAACGATGTCGGCTCCAACCGCGACAGCGGCTCGCGCGCCGGCGCGTTCGACCAGGCGCAGGCCGACCGGGACAGTGACGATGATCAAGACGCCGACGACTTCGACAATGACGACGACGGCTTCGATGGCGGTGGCGACGGCGACGACAGCAACTACGCGTAAACGTATGCGTTTCGCCTGAACACGAACGGCCGCTCCATCGAGCGGCCGTTTTGATTCTGTCGTCCCGGCGAAAGCCGGGACCCATCACCACAACCGTGCAAGATTTGACACGGCTGGGGCTACAGCTTCTCTCAGTAACAACCGCCTGTGGTTATGGATCCCGGCTTTCGCCGGGACGACACCATCTTTGGGGCAGCTGCTTCAAAACCAACCTCACATCACGACGACCCTGGCCCCGACATTGACGCGGCCGTAGAGGTCGATGACGTCCTCGTTGCGCATCCGGATACAGCCGGACGAGACGTTGGTGCCGATCGTCCAGGGCTCGTTGGAGCCGTGGATGCGGTAGAGCGAGGAGCCGAGATACATCGCGCGGGCGCCGAGCGGATTTTCCGGGCCGCCTTCCATGTGCCGCGGCAGGTCGGGACGGCGCGCCAGCATTTCCGGCGGCGGCGTCCAGGCCGGCCACTCCTTCTTGGCGGAGATCGTCTTCACGCCGGCCCAGGTGAAGCCGGGCCGGCCGACGCCGATTCCGTAGCGCAGCGCACGGCCGTCGCCCTGCACCAGATAGAGAAACTTGTTCGGCGTATCGACGACGATGGTGCCGGCGCCTTCCTTCCCGGAATAGTCGACCAGCTGCTTTTCGTATCTCGGATCGAACGGACGCTGCGCCGGGTCGCCCGCGGCCTCTTCCTGCTGCCGGAGCATCTGCTGCTGCGGATCCATCGGCGGCAGCTGACGGTTGCCGTAATAGCCGGGCTGCTGCTGATACATCGGCTGCGGCGAATAACCCTGCGACGACGGCGCATCGCCGAACAGGAATTCGATGAAGCCGCCGCCCATGTTGGAGCGCTGCGGCTGCGCATAGGCGGTGCGCATCGGCGGCTGTGGAGCGCCCTGATTGGCATAGATGACGGCGGGCCCGGCGGGCGCTGCCGCGTCGATCGCCATGGCGTGATGGGGAACGGCAATAAGAGAAGACGCGCCGGCGAGCAGCGCAAGCGTGGTTTTCCTGAACATCGACGTACTCTGTACTGGTTTCGTCGTGACGTGATGCGCGAGGCGCCGAATTTGCGCCATTGCACGTGGTCAATAAGCAATGAAAACCGCATCGGTTTGGTAAACGGAGCGGCCGTTTCGATTCACCACGTCGGCAATGCAGGGCGGTTTTCCCTGACAGCGTTTATTTTGCGTGAACGGCGCGGCGACATGGTTAATCGCCGGTATCGCCGCGCTTGCGCGCTATCCGCGCAAACGGTTCCGGCGTGAACCTGACGTTAAATCCGCTCTGTCTAGAACGGACTTCAGTGAAGGGGCGGGAATGAAATCATGTCAGTGAAGCGCAAGCGTTTTCGTGTCGAGCAGGCGATGGGCGAGGTTGTGATGCCGGAGCCGGAGGTTTCCGGCGGCGCCGATCTCAATCCGATGCATCGCGAGATCATGGCCGAGCTTCGCTCGATCCGCGCGCAGATGGCCGCGGCACCGGCACAGCGCAGCGGCGACAGCGTCGATGCCGCGGTCGCCCGCGAAGTCGCCGAGACCCACGCGCTGCTCGAGACCTACCGCGCGCAGGTCGAACAGTGCGAGAAGCTCAAGGTCGAGCTCGACCTGATCCACGACGCGATCAGCCGCACCAAGCGCGAGATCGCCGTGCTGCACGGCAAGAGCTTCAACGGCGAGGAGATGGCCAAGGTCAATGGCGAGCTCGGCGCCGTGGTCGGCGGCACCGAACAGGCCACGCAGCAGATCCTCGAGGCGGTGGAGGCGATCGACCAGGCTGCGACCGCGCTTGCGAACAACGTCACGCCCGACCAGCAGAAGCGGCTCAGCGAAGATATTCAGGAGCGCGTGGTCTCGATCTTCGAGGCCTGCAACTTCCAGGACCTCACCGGCCAGCGCATCAGCAAGGTGATGCAGACCATGAAGTTCATCGAACAGCACATCAACGAGATGATGAACATCTGGGGCGGCGTGGACGCGATCAAGTCGCACGTCCCGGCGATCGTCGACACCCGCGAGGGCGATGCCCGCCTGCTCAACGGCCCGAAGCTCGACGGCGACGCCGGCCACGCCTCGCAGGACGACATCGACGCGATGTTCAACTGAGGTTTTTGGAATTGAGACGAAAGAACGCCGGCCTTCGGGCCGGCGTTCTTGTTTGAGCGAGCCCACCCAGTAGAGGTCACCAGACACAGCGCCATGCTCGTGCTGTCGTTGCGCCGACCTCACTCACAGACGTACGGCCGCGCGCGGGCGTTGATCTACGTCAATCCGATCCATGCCTTGCCGCTCATACCTTGGGCCGCGCCCGAAGCGGCGCACCATCTTTTGTCTCGCCCGCGATGAGGAGGATCACCATGCATCGGACGAACATTCTTTCGATCAAGTCCGTGACGGCTGCGGGAATTGCGACCAGCCTCATGTTGGGGTTTGCAGCTGTCGCTCTCACGCCAGCGCCGGCCAAGGCCGTGGTTTACTGCACGTATGTCGGTTACCCGCAGGGTTGCGTGGCGAGGGCGGGCGTCGTGCTCAGGCCTCGTCCGGTGGCGCGCGCCGCGGTCCGTCACAATGCGGGCGGCAATTTGAATGGCGGCGTCAATCGGGTTGGCGTGCGGCGGTAAGACAGTTGTTTGCGGGTCACCATTTTTAAACGGGAGACGACCTCGCGGCCGCCGTCCTGTCGAGGGCCGATGCTTCGCATCCGCTATGGCGCGCCGGATGAATGGGCGTCGCCGCACACGCGGATCGCGAGAGGATCACTCGCGAAGAGAGACCCCTCACCCGGATTGCATCTGGCGATGCAATCCGACCTCTCCCACAGGGGGAGAGGTTGCCGACTGTGCGGCGCTATGTCGGCAGATGGCTCGAAGTCCCGCCGTTACGCCCTCGGGGCGCAGCGGACGTAGACCATGTTGCCGTAGCGGACCCCGGCGTCCTTGTCGACGAAGCGGGTGATCATGACGCGGCCGTCGAACGAGACGATCTCGCGGTCCTGCTCGCCGGGCGTCGGTCCTGGCGGGCCGATATAGTTCTTGCCGCTCGGGGAACCCTTCAGCCGCAGTTCCTGCGGGGTGGCCTGGTCGGCCAGATGCATGATGACGCCGCCGTTCTGGCCGGCGCCGATCACGTAAGGCTGCTTGCACTGGCCGCGCGCGGCGGCCTCGGTGCGGGCGCGGTCGGCGGGATTCTGGAACGAGGCGAGACCCCAGCGGCCGACGATCTCGTCGGCGCGAATGCTTGCGGGCATTTCAGGGGCTACGCCCGGCTCGGCCGGCGCCGGCTCAGGGTTCGACGACAACGACGGCAGGCTCATGCTGCCACACGCCCCCAAGAGTGTCGTCAGCGCCGAAACAGCCGCGAACCGTGCGACCAATCGCGCGTTGAATGACCTGATCATATGCATCCCCCGACTATGTCCCGGCCGCACCCGTCCTGCAGCCAAGCGTAAAACTTAAGGCGGAGCAATGACGTCTGACAAAATTACGTCATCGCTACGATTTGGTTTCTGGTCCACCATCCTATATTGGCCTCACCAAGGCCTTAACCCGTTTGCTTGACAGAAACTGCGCCAAGCCATATTTCCCGGCCCACAATTAGCACTCTCGCACCACGATTGCTAAGAGCGCCGGGCGTCCTGCCCAGCGCCGACCGGCCGGCATCCAACGCCGGTCCCGATGAACCGGACCTGAAACCGAGCCTCCAAGAGGGAACGTCATGGCTAAATCCACCTTCCGCCCCCTGCACGACCGCGTCGTGGTCAAGCGTATCGATGCCGAGGAGAAGTCCAAGGGCGGCATCATCATTCCGGACTCGGCCAAGGAGAAGCCGTCCCAGGGCGAGATCGTCGCCGTCGGCCCGGGTGGCCGCGACGAGGCCGGCAAGCTGATCCCGATCGACCTCAAGGTCGGCGACCGCGTGCTGTTCGGCAAATGGTCGGGCACCGAGGTCAAGCTCGACAACCAGGAACTCCTGATCATGAAGGAGTCCGACATCATGGGCGTGCTGGCGTAACGCCTTGGACTCCGAGGGCCGCCGCGCCCTCCGCTGTCATGCCCGGGCAGAAGCGCGTCTTCGCGCTAGATGACCCGGGCATCCATCAATCTTCTGAAGCGGTGGATTGCCGGGTCAAACCCGGCAATGACGAGAAAAACGAGCGACAAGCAATCCACAGACATTCCAGGAGTTCAAATCAATGGCTGCCAAGGACGTAAAATTCGCCGGAGAGGCCCGCGACCGCATGCTGCGCGGTGTCGACGTGCTCGCCAACGCCGTGAAGGTGACGCTCGGCCCGAAGGGCCGCAACGTCGTCATCGAGAAGAGCTTCGGCGCTCCCCGCATCACCAAGGACGGCGTCACCGTCGCCAAGGAGATCGAGCTCGACGACAAGTTCGAGAACATGGGCGCGCAGATGCTGCGCGAGGTCGCTTCCAAGACCAACGACACCGCCGGTGACGGCACCACCACCGCGACCGTGCTGGCGCAGGCCATCGTCCGCGAGGGCGCCAAGTCGGTCGCCGCCGGCATGAACCCGATGGACCTGAAGCGCGGCATCGACACCGCGGTCGCGGCCGTGATCAAGGACATCGAGAAGCGGGCCAAGCCGGTCGCCTCCTCGTCCGAAGTCGCTCAGGTCGGCACCATCTCGGCCAATGGCGATGCCGCGATCGGCAAGATGATCGCGCAGGCGATGCAGAAGGTCGGCAACGAGGGCGTGATCACCGTCGAGGAGAACAAGTCGCTCGAGACCGAGGTCGATATCGTCGAGGGCATGAAGTTCGACCGTGGCTACCTCAGCCCCTACTTCATCACCAACGCCGAGAAGATGACCGCCGAGCTCGAGGATGCCTACATCCTGCTGCACGAGAAGAAGCTGTCCGGCCTGCAGTCCATGCTGCCGGTGCTGGAAGCCGTGGTGCAGTCGGGCCGTCCGCTCTTGATCCTCGCCGAGGACGTCGAGGGCGAGGCGCTGGCGACCCTGGTGGTCAACCGCCTGCGCGGCGGGCTCAAGGTCGCCGCCGTCAAGGCGCCGGGCTTCGGCGATCGCCGCAAGGCGATGCTGGAGGACATCGCGATCCTGACCGGCGGTCAGCTGATCTCCGACGACCTCGGCATGAAGCTCGAGAGCGTCACGATCAACATGCTCGGCCGCGCCGGCAAGATCGTGATCGACAAGGAGAACACCACGATCGTCAAGGGCGCCGGCAAGAAGAAGGACATCGACGCCCGCGTTGGCCAGATCAAGGCGCAGATCGAGGAGACCACCTCGGACTACGACCGTGAGAAGCTGCAGGAGCGTCTCGCCAAGCTCGCCGGCGGCGTTGCGGTGATCAAGGTCGGCGGCGCGACCGAGGTCGAGGTCAAGGAGAAGAAGGACCGTGTCGAGGACGCGCTGAACGCGACCCGCGCCGCGGTGCAGGAAGGTATCGTGCCGGGCGGCGGCGTCGCGCTGCTGCGCGCCAAGAAGGCGGTCGGCCGTCTCACCAACCCCAATGCCGACGTCCAGGCCGGCATCAACATCGTGCTCAAGGCGCTCGAAGCTCCGGTTCGCCAGATCTCGGAGAATGCCGGTGTCGAGGGCTCGATCGTGGTCGGCAAGATCCTCGAGAACAAGTCGGAGACCTTCGGCTTCGACGCCCAGACCGAGGACTATGTCGACATGGTCGACAAGGGCATCATCGACCCCGCCAAGGTGGTGCGCACCGCCTTGCAGGACGCCTCGTCGGTCGCCGGCCTCTTGGTGACCACCGAGGCGATGGTCGCCGAAGTGCCGAAGGATGCGGCGCCGGCGATGCCGGGCGGCGGCGGCATGGGTGGAATGGGCGGCATGGGCGGCTTCTGAGCCCGTCGCTCGATCCGTATCGCAATCGAAGGCCGCCTCCGGGCGGCCTTCTTTTTTGCCGTTTGATTACGATCGGGATGCAAGGATCATTTCATGTCCCGCGACGCCAAATCGCTGACGTCAACGCTCGCGCTGTTCTACGCGATCGGCGCGTTGCTCGCGGTCGGCGCCTATGCCCTGGACAGTATCGACGATCTTGCGATCGTTCTGACGTTCTGGCTCAGGCAAACGCTGACGTTCGTCGTCCTCGCCGCGGGCTATGGGCTCTATTACGTCATTTCCGGTTCTGCCGGCCATCGTCCAAAAGCGCCGCTGCGATTTCTGGACATATCGTTTCTGGCCGCTGCTGCCACACTCGGGGTTGGCATGCTGGTGCACAGCTGACCGATCCTTGACGCGACGGCCTGACAGTCCGTTACGCGACGCACACGCCCGGGATAGCCACCTTCTGGAACAGGTGCGGCGAGGCCACTGCCGAGGCCGGATAGGCCGAAAGCTTGGCCCTGAACTCAGGGTTCATGAAGGCGGCGCGGAAGGCGGCGGTGGATTCCCAGACCGCGTAGTTCAGATAGGCCGGGCTCTCGCCGATCGCGCGGTGCAGCTGGGTCGAGATGAAACCCGGCTGCCGCTTCATGATGGCGGCGTCGTCCTGCCAGGCCTTGAGAAACGCGTCCTCGTCGGCCGCATCGAGCGTGAAGAGGTTGACGAGCACGACGTTCGTGGCATCGACCGCGAGCTGGCGGTCGATCGGGAAAGCGGGGTCCAGGGGGCGCATCTGCGGCATGGTTGGCTCCGTTCGATATGGTGTTATGATGTCATTCCGTTATGATGGATACGTACAAAAATTGACAACATAATGTCAATACGTTCATATGGTGACAAATGCCGAATGCAAAACGAACGCCGGCGGGCGAAGCGCTGAGCACCCTGATTCCCGACCTGTTCAGGCTCAACAGCCTGCTGTTCACATCAGGCGACCGGCTGGTGGCCGGGCTCGGGCTGACCAGCGCACGCTGGCAGATCCTCGGTGCCATCGTCGCCGCCGAGCGCCCGCAACCGGTCGCGTGGCTGGCGCGCGACCTCGGCGCCGCCAGACAGAACGTGCAGCGGATCGTCAACGACCTCGAACGGGACGGGCTGGTGGCCTTCGAGACCAACCCGCATCACCGCCGCGCCCAACTCGTCGTGCTGACCGCCAAGGGGCGGCAAAGCTTCGACGCGGCGATGCGCCTGCAGCTGCCCTGGGTGAACGGCCTCGCCGACGGGCTCTCGATGAAGGACCTCGAAACCGTGAGCCGGGTCGTGACGGTGCTGCGCGGCCGGCTGGAGAGCGGCGAGGAACCTGACGAACGCACATGACCGCGATCGCGGCGCGAGGCCGCCGTTAGGCGGCCTTCTTTTTTGGCCAATGACATGGAGGTTTGCTAGTTACGACGGAACCGATTCTGCCCTTCGAGGACTTATCGTATGCGCGCGCTCCCACTCCTGCTGCTCGGTCTTGCCGTCACATCGGCGCCTGCTCTCGCCCAGATGAAGCTGCAATCGAAAGCGGCGCCAGCCAGTGGCCCCGAGACGCGCTATTTCACCTCGATCGACGGCCTGATGGACGGCAATGCCGACGTCGTCCTGAAGGAAACCCGCCAGGGCAAGACCGTGACCGCGGCCGTGCTCGACGTCTGCTATCCCGCCGACAAGAGCTCCGACCGCAAGGACCGCTTCGTCGCCAACCTGACCGTCAGCGGCCAGACGCTTTCCGGCACCGCCCAGAGCGTCGCCGACAAGCAGCCGGTCACCGTCAAGCTGAACCGCAAGCAGACCGGCGACGGTTTTGAGTTTCGCGGCCAGATCACGATCGGCCAGACCGTGACCGAGGTCGCCTCGACGGACAATTCCGATCTCAGCGAGAAGGAATTCCAGGACAACCAGGCCACCGAGGACGGCATCACGCCGCAGCCGAAGGATTTCACCGACGTTTCGCCGGAATCGATCGGTGTGCGGGTGAAGCTCGATGCGGCGGCGGATTTCCTCAAGAGCCTGAAGGGCGAGGCCGTCGAGGTCGGCACCTCCAGCCTCGCGGTGACCTGCGATGCGATGCGCTCCGGCGAGCAGACCATCAACCTCACCGTCGATCCCGAGCACGCCGGCGCGCTGCTCGCCAAGGCAAAATCGGCGCCCGGCGTGACCGCTGCCGGCTGGACCAGCGGCGTCGTCGAGATGGACCGCACCATCCGCTTTGCCGCCGCCGACTGGCGCGACGGCGACAAGCTCAACCGTGACAAGCTGGCAACCGCGATCGCGGGCGTGCTGGCGAAGACGCTCGCCGCAAAGCCGGCCTCGGCGACGTGGAACGCGAACACCGGCAAGCTCAAGCTGGTGCTGAAGCGGCCCAGCACGGTTTACCCGGTACTCGGCCTCACCCAGAATTACGAGGTCACTGCCCTGGTCTCGCCCGACAAGCCTGGAAGCTCTGACCGGCTGATGCTGTGGGTCTCGAGCCCCACCGTCTCGACATCGGACGACAGCGCCGGCCCCAGGCTCAATCTGTCCGATGATTCCAGCAGCGACGAGGAAGGCAGCGAGACCAGGGACGACAACGGCGCGATCGATGCGCTGATCAAGGAGCTCAAGGGCCAGCGCTGGGACGCCGACAAGTCGGTGTGGCGGTAAGGCCGCCGCTCTCCTGATTCAGGCCGCCCGCGTCTTCAGCGGCACGACGTTGTCGTGCACCGTCTTCGGGGTGGCGTCCGGACCGGACTGAAGCATCCCGTCGCTTCTGACGAACAATTCAGACCGAGGCTCGACCGCAGCGCGATCGAGCAGCGCCCGCAGTTCGGGACGAAGTCCGTCGCCGCGCAGCGCGGCGATCGCATCGAAGTTGCGCATGATGTTCTCCCGTGTGATCGCGAAGACGGTCTCGCGTTCGCGTTCCGCGAACCACCCGCTTCCCGATTCCGCGACGACAATCGAGAAGCGGTGCTAAGCGCCATATCGACACAGCGGAATCTCGCTCGCACGCCGACCGAGCGCCCGATCCGAAATCGGGTGGCACGACACACGCCTCCAAATGTTCACTGCGCGCATCGACAGAACGCCGGAAGCGATACCGGCAACGCGCAAATGGAGACGAAGAGATGTCAGAGGAAAACAAGAACGTCGTCGGCCGCTGGTTCAAGGAGTTCTGGGGCAACCCCTGGAATCCGCGCATCATCAACGAGCTCGCCACGGCAGACATTGTCGTGCACTACCCGATGCACGAGCCGAAGCGCGGCCGCGCCGCGGTCATGAAGTTCATGACCGAATTTCGCGAAGCGTTTCCGGACCTCAATTTCTGGGGCGTCGGCGATCTCATCGCGGAGGGCGACCTCGTCGTCGGCCGCTGGGAAGGCGGCGGCACGCACACCGGACCTGCCTTCAGCGACTTCCGGCTCGGCTCGCTGCCAGCGGCCTCCGGCCGCAAGATGACGTTCGCCGGCACCACCGTGCTCCGCGTGCAGGACGGACGGATCGCCGAGGAGCTCGGACAGGAAGATGCGATCACCGCCATGCTTCAGCTCGGCCTCATTCGCCTGCCCGAACGCGAACACGAACGCGGCGCGGGACGGCCGGGCGGCGAGTTGCCTGCCAGCTGGAACAACATGCCGGGATATCCGGAAGGGCCGCGCTGAGCACGGCCGGAGTGCGTGGCTCCATCGACGATCGCATCATCACGACCTGAACGCGCTTGATGCGCGCGTTCAGGTAACGCAATCGATCGGTGCGGTGAACTTGAAAGTCTCCAAGCCGTAAGCTTGCTGGAGGCATTCCAATGTTACTGCGCCGGCATCGGATCTCCTGACGCAATGCCGGCACTCTCGACGGCAGTACGCGTCAAGAAGGGAAGATCAGGCACGTCGTCGTGCCGTGGGCCAGCAGCCGGCCCTGCTCGTCGGTGACCCTGCCTTCGGCGGTACCGATGCGGCGGCCGCAATTGAGCACATTGCCTTCCGCTCTGATCAGGCCGGTGTCGGGCGTGATCGGACGCACCAGCGAGATCTTGAACTCGAGCGTGGTCTGGCTGGTGCCGGCATCCAGCGTCGACTGCACCGCAAGCCCCATGCAGCTGTCGAGCAGCGTCGCGGTGAGGCCGCCATGCACGGTGCCCGCCGGATTGAGATGCGCGTCGGTCGGCACCAGCGTGACGACGACGCGACCGCGCTCGGCTTCAGTGACGTCATAACCGAGTGTCCGCGCGATGGTATTGAGCGGCAATGCGCCGCTGGCGAGGCCCTGCACGAATGCGAGGCCGCTCATTTCAAGTTTCTGTTCCGCACTGACGGTGCCGTAGCTCTTGGCCATTGCCGATCTCCATCGGGGTTCGTTGCATCGTGACGGCTGGCCGCTTGCGCCGCAACGACGCGGCAGAGCGGCCATAGAGTTTTGCGAATGCGGCATTCATGCGCCGCGCGCTGGAGAAGCCGGCGCGCTGCGCCACCAACGCAAGCGGCAGCTCGCTGCCGTCGATCAGGCGCTTGGCACGCTGCACGCGCAGCGACAGCGCGACCTGGAGCGGCGAGGCATCGAGATGCTCGGCGAACAGACGCGACAGATGCCGCGCGCCGACGCCGAGCCGCACCGCCAACGTTTCGACATTGCCGCGGTCGAGCGCGCCTTCCTCGATCAGCGCCAGGGCGCGCTCGACGGTGGTCCTGGTGCCCTTCCACGCCGGACAGAACGGCGCCGCCTCAGGACGGCAGCGCAGGCAGGGCCGGAAGCCGGCACGCTCGGCCGACGCGGCACTGCCATAGAACCGCACATTGCGGGCGAGCGGCGTGCGCGCCCGGCAGACCGGGCGGCAATACACGCCGGTGGTCTTGACCGCGACGAACACGACGCCGTCCCACGCCGGGTCGCGGCGCTGAAAGGCTGCATATTGTGCGGCGAAATCGAGCATGCGACCGCTATAGCCCCGCCCGCGCGCCGCGACGACCCGCTTTGCGGAGACGACGTCCGGAAACGACCGCTGCATGCGGAAGAAACCCGGGCATCTACGGGGGCTGCGACCAAAAGACTTCGTGCTGCCGCAGTTCGGTCACCGAAAATTAAGGCTCGATTTAGTTTCGAGGATCATGCTTCGCGCCATCGAACACAGGTCACGCCATGCAAGACCGCGAGCCGATCAGCGCTGCGAGCATCTGGCCGACAGATGTGACGGAGGGTCATTCGCCGGCACAGACGGCGGACCTCTGGGATGTCACCGGCGAGAACCACGACGCCGCCCTGCTGCTGCGGGAGCCGTTTGCCGACCGCATCGGCACCGCGCTACTGGCGGCGACGGCACTGGCCGCAAGCTTCGTGCTGGGATGGACCGGCGGAGCCAACTGGCACGACCTTGCGGCTCCCGCCCCGGTGCCTGTGGCCCAGAAGGAAGCGCCGGCCCCGCACATTGCGGAGGTGGCGCCGAGCCGAAAGAACGAGGGCCCGCGCCGGGCCGCGTCCAACGCCGACCCCGTCGTCACCGGCAGCATTCCGAGGACCGCGCCGGCAAGCCCGCGTCCGCTCGCCTTGGGCGCCGCGCCGACGACCTTGAATGCACAGGCCGCCGCATTGGGACCGAAGCAGCCGCAGGCGGCGGCGCCGGAGACGCGGCCGAGCACGATCCCCGGATGGTCGGTGGTCGAAGTCCGCGACGGCACCGCCGTGCTCGAGGGGCCCGAGGGCGTCAAGATGGCCGCGCGCGGCGACGTCGTCCCCGGCCTTGGAAGGGTCGATTCCATCGTGCGCTGGGGCAATCGCTGGATCGTCGCCACCGCAAGCGGACTGATCGCAACGCCCTGAGCGTCTTGTCTTGACGCGCTTGCTTGACGCGAACCGGCGTCCACTTCGCTCGAAAACGCTTTGGTCAGTTGCTGTTGATCACGAAACGCAGCGACTTGCTGCCGGTGAAGGTCACCTCGTCACCGTGCCGCCGCCAGCCCGTCATGTCGCCGAGCGCGGCCAGCAGATCCTTGTCCGCTTGCGCCCGCTCCGGCGTGCAGGTGCGATTCTCCATCGCGCCGGGAACGAAGACGATGGTGTTGCCGGCCACCGAAAACTGGCCCTTGCCGCCGTCGCACCACAGCTCGAGGATCACCTCGCCATTGTCGCCGACCTCGATCGAGGGAATCCGCTTGGAGCCCGGCATGCGCGCGGCATCGAGCGTCATCACGAAGCCGAACGGGAACTCCTCCTGGGCCCGCGCCGGACCCGCGTCGAGAGCCGCGGCAACCAGCGCCAACGCAGCGATGCCGCCGTTCAAACCTCGCCTCATCGAAATCATGCCAATCCTCGAAATGCGACGCGTAACTGCGGGCCCCTTCTATGGGAGCAGAACGCGATTGGCCAGATTGGCAACGCCGGAAAATGTGCTTGAAAAGCAAATCCCCGCGAGCTGTCCGCTCGCGGGGATTCCTGGTTCGCCAGACGCGTCGTGGCGCTATTTCAGCACCAGCATCGTGAACGGATAGACATAGGCCTGCAGGGTCACGAACAGACCGACCAGACACGCCAGCACGATCGAGTGCAGGAACACATAGCGCAGGATCGAGCCCTCGTGGCCGTACCAGTTGGTCGCGGTCGAGGCGACCACGATCGATTGCGCGTCGATCATCTTGCCCATCACGCCGCCCGAGGAGTTCGCCGCCGCCATCAGGATCGGCGACAGGCCGAGCTGCTCGGAGGTGATCTTCTGCAGGTTGCCGAACAGCACGTTCGATGCGGTATCCGATCCGGTCAGCGCCACGCCCAGCCAGCCGAGCAAGGTGCCGAAGAAGGGATAGAGCACGCCGGTCGCCGCGAAGGCGAGGCCGAGCGTGGCGTCGACGCCGGACAGCCGGGTCAGCGTGCCGATCGCCAGCATCGCCGAGATCGTGATCAACGAGATCGCACAGATGCGGATGGTGCGGCCATACTCGGCGATCAGCTTGAGCGGCGAGAAGCCCATCAACAGACCCGAGATGATCGCGGCGATCAGCATGCCGGTGCCGGTGAACGACAGATAGGTGAAGCCGAACACGGCGCCTTCCGGCGTCGGCTTGGCGGCCACCGGCGGCACCTTGAAGATCAGCTTGTCGAGCTCGGGGACCGGATAGTTCCAGACGAAGTTGGCGTTCGCCCAAGCCTTGAAGGCACCGTTGCCCCAGATCAGCATCAGGATGCAGACGATGATCCACGGCAGCAGCGCACTCCACATTTCGCCCTGGGTCAGCGGCGTCTTGTCGAGCGGCGGTGCGGCGGCCATCGTCGCCGCCGATTCATCGCGGCCGCGCAGCGCCGGCGACAGCCACAGCTGCCGCGGCTGCCAGACCTTCAGGAACAGGATCAGCGCGCCCATCGAGATCAGCGAGGCGCCGATGTCGACAATCCAGGGGTTGATGTAGTTCGAGATCACGAATTGCGGGACTGCAAACGACACGCCGGTGACCAGGATCGCCGGCCACACCTCCTTCATGCCGCGCCAGCCGGCAAACGCCCACACCACCCAGAACGGCACGATCAGCGAGAACAGCGGCAGCTGCCGGCCGACCATCGCGCCGAGGATGTAGGGGTCGAGCCCGGTAACCGAGGCGAGGCCCTGGATCGGCGTGCCGAGCGCGCCGTAGGCAACGGGTGCCGTGTTGGCGATCAGCGACAGGCCGGACGCGGCGAGCGGCGAGAAGCCGAGCCCGATCAGCACCGCGCCGGTGATCGCGACCGGCGTGCCGAATCCGGACGCGCCCTCGAAGAAGGCGCCGAACGAGTACGCGATCAACAGCAGCTGCAACCGCCGGTCCTCGGTGACGCCGCCGACCGCGCGCTTGAGCAGCTCGAACTTCCCGCACCTCACCGTGACCTGGTAGAGGAAGATGACGTTGAGCACGATCCAGCCGATCGGGAAGAACCCGGTGATCACGCCGAGCAGCGTGGCGCGGATCGACATGTTGGCCGGCATGGTGAAGACGAAGATCGTGATCAGGTTGGTCACGATCACGGCGATGATGGCGGCAATGTGCGCCTTCACCTTGCCGCTGGCGATCAGGACCAGCAGCGTGACCACGGGAATGGCGGCCGCGACCGTCGACAGCGCCGCATTGCCCAGCGGGTTGTAGATTTGATTCCAGGTGTTCATCTCGGGATCCTTCCCACATTTTTGTGCAGCGCGCCGGCCTGCATGCGGGGCAGGCGCGACTGGTGCGATTGCGGGAGTCCGTCGGAAAAGCTGCAGCCCCGGCTCGCGAATGAACGATCGGTAAGGATCGCTCACATCCTCGCGAAAAATCGAAGGTCCCCCGCCCCTCGCCGTTGTCGTCATGCTAGGGTTGACTCGATCGCCGGGACAAGCCAACGCTTGCATGCCAGACCTACGACTTTAGTCGAGGTGCACTGCGATTGTCCCGATTCTTCAGGCCGTTGCGGCCGCTTCCCCGGAGACGATAATCTGTGAACAACATTCGCTCGACGCTCGCGACGGTGTGGCGGATCGCCTCGCCTTATTTCAACTCCGAGGACAAATGGGCGGGCCGCGGGCTGCTTGCGGCGGTCATCGCGATCGAACTGGCGATCGTCGGCATCAACGTCCTGCTCACGCAGTGGAACAACCGCTTCTACAACGCGCTGCAGGAACGCAATTGGGACTCCTTCGTCAGCGAGATCATCTATTTCTCCGTCCTGGTCGCCTTCTTCATCCTGCTGGCGGTCTACCAGCTCTACCTCAATCAATGGCTGCAGATCCGCTGGCGGCAATGGATGACGACGCACTATCTGGGGGACTGGCTCCGCCAGGCCAATCACTACCGGATGCAGCTCCAGGGCGACGCTGCCGACAACCCCGACCAGCGCATGACCGACGACGTCAAACTGTTCGTCGATCGCACGCTCACGCTCGGCCTCGGCCTGTTGAGCTCGGTCGTCACGCTGGCGTCCTTTCTCACACTCCTGTGGGGCCTTTCCAATGAGGCGCCGCTGCATCTGTTCGGTACGGAATATTCAATTCCCGGCTACCTTGTCTGGTGCGCGCTGATCTACTCGGCGCTCGGCACCGTGCTGACCCATCTGATCGGCTGGCCGCTGGTCGGCATCGATTTCAAGCAGCAGCAATATGAAGCCGATTTCCGCTTCAACCTGGTGCGCGTGCGGGAGAACTCCGAGCAGATCGCGCTGCTGCAGGGCGAACAGGCCGAGCGCGAGCGCCTGCGCGTTCGCTTCGGACGCGTGGTGGAGAACTGGATCGCCCTGATGAACCGGACCAAGAAGATCACCGCGTTCACGGCGAGCTATAATCAGGCCTCGGTGATCTTCCCCTATGTGCTGGTGGCGCCGGCCTACTTTGCGCAAAAGATCCAGCTCGGCGGCATGATGCAGACCGCATCGGCGTTTTCGAACGTCCAGGGCGCGTTCTCGTACTTCGTCACCATCTATCGTCAACTGGCCGAATGGCAGGCCGTGGTGAACCGGCTCGACGGATTCGAGGCAGGGATCGCGGCGGCGTCAAACCTCACCAAGCGCGACGACCGAATTCAGGTCACCGCGACGCCGGGCGGCGGCGCCGTCAGCCTGCAGGATCTGGTGCTGCGGCTGCCCGACGGAACGCCGCTGCTGAACGCGGACCGGTTCGGCTTCCGCAAGGGCGAGGGCACGCTGATGACCGGCCCCTCCGGCGCCGGCAAGTCGACGCTGTTCCGCGCAATCGCCGGCATCTGGCCGTTCGGCGATGGCGCGGTCGAGATCCCGGCCAATGCCAGCCTGATGATGCTGCCACAACGCCCCTATCTGCCGATCGGCTCGCTGCATGACGCCGTCGTCTATCCCGGCGAGGCCGCGCAATTCGATGCCGGACGGGTCCGCGACGTCCTCACCGCCGTCGGACTGCCGCAGCTTGCGGCGCGGCTCGAGGAACACGCGCACTGGAACCGGATGCTGTCGCTCGGCGAGCAGCAGCGGCTCGGCATCGCGCGGGCGCTGCTGCATGCGCCGCAATTCCTGTTCCTGGACGAGGCGACGGCCTCGCTCGATGAGCCGGCGGAAGCCGCGCTGTACAGGCTGATCGCCGAAAGGCTGCCCGGCACCACGGTGGTTTCGATCGGCCACCGCTCGACGCTCGACGCCTTCCATCAGCGCAATGTCACGCTGGTCCGCGACGGCGACCGCTTCACCCTGCGCGACGCGGTCAAGGTCGCCGCGTCGTAGGCGCGCGAATTTGGATTGAAGCGGTCCGGCCGTGGGCTCGGTTCACCTCTCCCCCCGTCGGGGAGAGGTGAACTCCGGCGGCTCGAGCTAAGTTCATTCATGCCTTAGCGGCTCGACGGCGACGCGGCCACCGCAGGCCGCGCAAAACAAAAGGGGCGGCAGATTGCTCTGCCGCCCCTCGATCCTCGGAAGGAGAGATTACTTCAGGTTGGACATCGCGGTCAGGTCGACCGAGAGCTTGGCGATACCGGCCGCGCCGCACCAGTTGGAGCCCGTGCCGCCCGGATTGATCGGGGTCACGTTGGTATTGCCGCCCGCGGTAAAGTCGCTGGTGAAGGCGCTGCAATCACCCTTCGACATGTCGGTGTCGGAGTAGCGCAGATCGAGCGTGAACACCTTGTAGGTGAAGCCGATGCCGATGTTCCAGGTGTTGTAGTCGGCATACTTGATTCCGTTCGGGAAGGCCGGAACGCCGTAGAAGCTGTCCGAGGTGCCGAGCCACTGCCGACCGAACTCACCCGACACATACATGCCGACGCCGCTGGAACCGAACACGGTGCTGGGCGCGGTGTACTTGCCGATGATCGACGAGTAGTTGCCCCAGGCGCCGGTGTTGAGGAAATTCGGCGAGTAGTACTCGTTGATGGTGAACGCCCAGTTGTCGTTGATGGTCCAGGTCGCCTTGCCGTAGACTTCGAAGAACGAGACGTCCTTCTTCATCACGTTGAAATTGGTCAGAGTGTTCGCCTGGCATTCTGCGCTCAGCGGATTGCCCGCGAAGTCGGCCACGGCACCGCCGCCGTAATAGCAGGTTCCACCCGGATACAGGTAACCCCAGACACCGATGTCGAAGGCAAACGCGCCGAAGGTCGGGCGGATACCGCCGTAGACGTCGACTTCAGCCGCGGCGCGGTTGGCGAAGGAGATGCTTTCGGTCGACGTACCGACGTAGAGCTGCAGGTCCTTGCTGACGTTGTAGCGCGGCTCGAAATAGGCGGTGACCGACGGATTGTGGTTGGACTGGGTGACGCCGCGGAAGATGTAATCGCTCATGATGCCAGCACCAAAGGCGATGTCCCACGGGTCGAACGGAGCCGGCGGCGGCGCCTTGACGGCCTTCACCGCCATGTCAGCTGCCATTGCCGAGCTCGAAATCATTGCTAGCGCCGTTGCTAACAAAGCCAGTTTCTTCATGACGATCCCCATCTACCTGTCCAGACAGCCCGGCTCCGGTGGCCCCCAGGGCGCGCGATAACGGACTGCAACTAAATCGCGTGTGGCCAATCTGAGGCTCGTGCACGGTACCGTGAAGCCAAAAAGACATGCATGTGCCGCCTTTTTAGGCGTTCTAGCCATCTTGCCGCATGTTGACTTGCGGGTGTTGCATTTGCACCACAAAACTGCTGCTCCCGCAGCGGTTGAACGGGTCATCCGGACGGGGAAACGGCAACAATCGGCCCGGCGCGAGAGCATCGGGGCGAATCGCCGTGCCCGCAAAAACACGGATCGTCACCGTACCTACGGAAGAAGCCGCAGCGTGGCGCGCTGCGGCTTCGGTCAGTTGAACCTCGGCAATGCGGCGGCGGCTTAGTGGTGCTCGCCGCCGTCGGCCGACCCGGCAATCCAGCCCGGCGCCGGTTCGTGGCTCGGTGTGGCCCAGCTCGGAGCCGGCTGCGGCTCGGGCTCGGGCGCCGGGGATGCCGCGACCGGGGCGGCCGGCTTCGGCGCGGCAGCCTTCTTCGGAGCAGCGGCCTTCTTCGGCGCGCTCTTCTTGGCAGCGGCTTTCTTCGCGGCTTTCTTGGCGGCCTTCTTCGGCGCAGCCTTCTTGGCAGCTTTCTTTGCCGTTTTCTTTGCAGCTTTCTTGGCCGACTTCTTCGCCGATTTCTTTGCAGTCTTCCTGGCGGATTTCTTCGCAGCCTTCTTGGCCGACTTCTTCGCGGACCTCTTCTTCGCCGCTACCACCTTCTTGGCCTTTTTGGCCTTCTTGCTTTTCTTCGCCTTCTTCGACTTCGCCATCGTGGTCCTCCTGTTGCCGCTATCTGAGTCCACCGGGCGTATTGAAGTGATCGCTTGCCGGACGTTGGCTGCACCTCGAGGAGAGGCACTCTCCACTTCGCTTGTCGGGCATGATGGCCGCGCGATCGCTTCGCGTCTGTGGCAAGGAAGCGCCGGTCCTTCACGTTGCGTCAGGGCAAGGCTGAGGTCCGGATCATGCTCGAGTGGCAGTCGATCAATTCAATCCTGGCCGGGGACCTCCTGTCGCCCAATCGAGAAGCTCAATCGTGTGCACCACAGGAACTGACGTACCGCCGGCAATCTGAACCATGCAGCCAATATTGCCCGCAGCGATCATGTCCGGTTTGACAAGCGCAATATTGGCGACCTTGCGATCGCGCAATCTGCTCGCAATGTCGGGCTGGAGAATGTTGTAGGTCCCCGCCGAACCGCAACACAAATGGCTCTCGGGCACATCTTTCACCACGAATCCATTCTTGGAAAGCAATTCTTTCGGAAGTTGAGTGATTTTCTGTCCATGCTGCAACGAACAAGCGGAGTGATAGGCGACGGTGATGTCGCCTTTCTGCGTTGAAGGCGCGAGTTCGAGGCCAGCGAGATACTCGGTGATATCTTTTGCCAGCGCCGAGATTCGCTTGGCCGGCTCCGCGAATGTTTTGTCCTCGCGCAGCAGGTAGCCGTAGTCCTTGACAACTGTCCCACAGCCCGAAGTCGTCACCAGGATGGCGTCGAGCCCGTTCTGGTCCGCTTCCCTTTGCCACACTGTGATGTTGGCCCGCGCGCGCGCCAGCGCGTCGCCGTCCTGTCCCATGTGATGGGTCAACGCGCCGCAGCATTGCTCGTCCTTGACCAGCACCACCTCGACGCCGTGCCGGGTCAGGACATTGATCGCGGCCTGATTGATGCGTGGCGCCAGCACCTGCTGGGCGCAGCCCTGCAGCAGCGCGACCCGGCCGCGCCGCCGGCCGATCGGCGCAAACACGGTTCCGGCAGCCGGACCCGGCTGCGGCAGGCCGCGTGGCGCGAGCGCCAGCATCGCCTTGATCCGCCGCAGCAGACCCGGGCTCGACGCACCGACCGATGGCGTCGGCAGCAATGCGGCGAACGGACGGACGAGCCCGGTCAGGATCATGCTGATCCGGAACAGGCCCGGCCGCGGCAGCACGAGGGCGAGCACCGACCGCAGCAGCCGCTCGGTCAGCGGTCTCTGGTAATCCCGCTCGATCCGGACCCGGGCCTGGTCGACGAGGTGCATGTAGTTCACGCCCGACGGACAGGTGGTCATGCAGGCGAGGCACGACAGGCAGCGGTCGATATGCTTGACCACGTCGGCCGTCGGCGGCTTGTCCTTCTCCAGCATCTCCTTGATCAGGTAGATGCGCCCGCGCGGGCTATCGAGCTCGTCGCCGAGCAGCACATAGGTCGGACAGGTCGCGGTGCAGAAGCCGCAATGCACGCAGGCGCGCAGGATCTTGTCGGCTTCCTTGATGTCGGGATCGGCGAGCTGCGCCAGGGAAAACTCGGTTTTCATGCAGCCCCGCCTCGCATCATCCGGCCGCGGTTGAGGACGGACCTCGGATCGAAGCTCGCCCGGACCCGTTCACCGAGCGCGGCAAGCCCGGCCGCCTGCGGCTGGAACACATCGACCGCCCGGCGCACATCCTCGGTGGCGCGGATCAGAGTGGCGTGTCCGCCGATCGCCTCGACCTGGCCGCGGACCAGCATGGCCTGGGCGTCGGCGCCCGGCGGCACCGCGGCCCAGATCAGCCCGCCGCCCCAGTCGTAGACCACGTCGCCGCCGGTGGCGCGCGACAACGCCTGGCCCAGCGCGCCGCCAGAGGCCGGCGGGCAAACGATGCGCCACACCGGCCAGGCCCCGAGCGCGCCGTTCGCCGCAAACGGCACCACGTCGCGCAGCGCGCTCCAGATTGCGGCCGACGCATCGTCGGCGAGGCTGTCGACCACTCCAAAAGACGAGAGCGTCTGGCTCAGCGAGGCCGCCCGATGTGCCGCCGACGCCGAAATCCCCTCGAGACGCACCAGCGTGACCGGCTGGCCGGAGGCGAGGCCAGCGAGCGCACCGCCCGCGGACCGCAACGCCGAACCCGGCAGATGCGCCGCGCCGGAAACGTCGAAAGGCGAGCCCAGCGCCGCCGTCATCGCCTTGTTGGCGGTGATGTCGTCGAGCCCGCGCAGCACCAGCGTCCGCTCGGCTTCCGGCTTCGGCATCACCTTAAGCGTCACCTCGGTCATGACCGCGAGCGTGCCCCAGGAGCCGGTCAGCAGCTTGCAGAGGTCGTAGCCGGTGACGTTCTTCACCACCCGCCCGCCGGTCTTGAAGCTGTCGCCGAACCCCGACACCGCGTGCGCCCCGAGCAGATGATCCCTGATACCACCGGCCTTGATGCGGCGGGGACCGGCCAGTCCGGCGCCGATCATGCCGCCGATCGTGCCGGCGCCCGCGGTGCCGAGCAGCACCGAAATGTCCATCGGCTCGAAGGCGAATTGCTGGTTCTTGGCATCGATCAGGGATTGCACGTCGGCGAGCGGCGCGCCGACCTGCACGGTGATGATCAGTTCGTTCGGCTCATAGGAGGTGACCGCATTCAGCGCCGAGACGTCGAGCAGCGCATTGGTCGGCATCGGATGGCCGATGGCGCGCTTCGAGCCATGTCCAATGACCTCAAGCGGCTGCTCGCTGGCAACCGCCGCGCGCACCACTTCCTCGACGTCTTTTGCGTCTCTGACCTTGAGCGTATCCACGGACTAGCCGGTAGCCAAATTCGGCTCCGAAATCAAATGCGCGCGCCGAACAAATTTCTGAATGCGAGGAGTCCGGCGTCGGTGATTTCGACGGAGCGGCCCTGCGGCCGGCGCCGGATCCAGTCCCGTTGCAACGCAAGGTCGGCAACCGCAGCCCCTGCCCGCCCGGCCAGATGCGGACGCCGCTCGCTCCAGTCGAGACAGGGCCGGCACAAGATCCGCCGCCCCCGCGCCGGCGCATGCAGGTCGATGCCGAAATCGCCGAGAAATGCTCGTCCGGAAGCAGTCAGCTCGCCGGCCTCCTGGTCCAGATTGAGGTGGCCGCGGTCCCGCATCGCATCGGTGACGGCGACGCCGAGCTCGCCGGCAAGGTGGTCGTAGCAGGTCCGGGCCCGGCGCATCTCGGGATCGATGCGCGGCGGTGGCCGGGACGGATGCGGATCGATCGCGGCAACCGTCATCATGCCCTCGAGCATCTGCGCAACCAGCGGCGTGGCCAGCCGGTAGAAGCGGCGCGGACCACGCCGCTCGACCTTGAGCAGCGCGCGCTCGACCAGCCGCGAAAGGTGCCAGCTCGCGGTCTGGGGCGTCACGCCCGCGACCAGCGCCAGCTCGCTCGCAGTCTGCGGGCGCCCGTCCATCAGCCGCGACAGGATGCTGGCGCGGCCGGGATCGGCGATCAGCCCGGCGAGTTCGGCAAGCTCTGGTGCGATGGTCTGCATGGCCGGCTCCGCATCGATCGAAGTCATCTGTTTGTCGCACGTCATGCCGCCGCAACGCTTCGATCATGATCGAAATGTTCACGACATCGACAATTCGACCATCACCGAACCGGGTTCGCCGAACGATCGACTATCTCTCGCGTTGCGGTTCGGCCGGCAGGACGGTTGGCGCGAATCATCTGGAGGCGATCATGAAACGTTCGGAAGTGTCGACCACGACGATGATGCTCACCCGGCGATCGGCCGTCGGCTGGTTCGCAGCGATCATGGCGATCGCCGGCGTATCGCCCTGGGCCGGATCGCAAGCTCGATCGGAGCACAGCAACGGAGGACTGCCAATGAAGCACTATGCGATGAGCACGAGAACCATCAGCGATGCAATCAACACCGCTGGCCTTCTGGTTGTGGCGCAATGGGAAGCCAAGGAGGGACAGGCCGACAAGGTTGCGGAAATCCTCGACGGCTTCCTGCCCGAGGCGCAGAAGGACCCCGGCACCAAGCTGTTCCTGATCGGCCGCGGCAAGGACAATCCGGCGCAATTCCTGTTCTACGAATTGTTCCAGGACGAAGCGGCGTTCAAGGCGCATGCGGAGAGCGCCTACTTCAAGACCTACATCGCGGAGCAGGCGCTGCCGCTACTGGCCAAGCGCGAACGGACGCAATACGCGCTGCTGTAGGTGACGGCGCCACGGGAGGGCTTGCGATGCAGGCCCTCCCCCCAGTGCAATATCAAACCGACGCACGGCTGCCGAGCGCCGGTCCCAACTCGATCCGCTCGGGCGATTTGCGCCGGAAGGCTGCGATCGAAATCCGGGAGAGCACCGCCGCCTCGATCTGTTCGACCTGCGTCCTGAACCGAAGCGCATGCTTCTCGACGAGATGCCAGGACACGAATGCGACGCCGAAGGCGATCGGCAGGCTGATCAGGATGTTCAGATACCAATGCTGAACCGGGGGGCCCAACGTCGCAACGCACTGCTGGACGACGACTCCGTAGAGATACATCCCGTACGAGTAGTCGCCGGATGACACGATCCAGCTTCGTCGCGGGTTCATCAGCCCCAGATAGCACGCGACATACGCGGCGGGTCCAACAATAAACGCATCGGTGTATCCAGTGGCCATCCCGGCCGCGCAAAGCGTCAGCGCGAGCAGGAACGCGGTGCGGTTGAACGGCACCTTGTCGCGCCAGAGAAAGAAACCGACACCTGCAAGGAAGCAGAACACCAGCAGCGGCGGACGAAGGTGAAGATATTGTAGGTCCGAATGGTAGATATCGTGGCAGGCGAAACCGATCTGGGCGAACACCAGAAACGCCAGGTACAGCACCCTGTTGAAGCAGATCGTGGTCACGGCGAGCAGCGCCAGGATCACGTAGCACCACAGCTCATATGGGACCGTCCAAAGCTGCGCATTCACCGCAAAAGGTACCGGA